>JAMPFN010000017.1 GCA_023664445.1 Clostridium sp.
CGTAGAAGATACTTGGACGGCGGCGTCCCGGGAAAATATATCAATGCCGGCTTTTTTAATTGCACCATTAGCTCAGTTGGTAGAGCAACTGACTCTTAATCAGTGGGTCCTGGGTTCGAGCCCCCGATGGTGCACCAAAAACACAGCATTTATTTGCTGTGTTTTTTTGTTATATTACTGTGAACGGAGAAAAATATGAAAATGCTGAATGAATTGAAAAAAAATCATGACTAATAAAGAAATGGTATCGATATACGGCGACGAGGGCGATTACGATTATTATTTTACCGGCTATATCCAAGCGGTAAATGACAGCGGCTTGCTGCTTTCAAAGCAAAATGTATCAGGATACAATAGCGGATTTGTTTTCTTTACCGACATAATTTATTTTGAAACAGATACAATTGATATTAAAAGACATGAAAGGCTTTTTCAGCTTAGAAATATTAAACCTGATTCATTTATAATAAATTCAGAAAAGGATCTGCTTGAGGAAGTTTTAAAAATCTGCTGTGAAAAAGAATTATGCTGTAATATTCTCAAAAAGGAAACTGACGAAAGTGATGAAATCGGTTTTATTTCGGAAGTTTATGACGAATATATCATTGTAAAATGTATAAATAAATACGGCGAATATTATAGAAAAATCGCATATTTTTCGTATTTTCATTGACGGTGAATTTGAGCGGACATGTCAGCTGTTGTATAATGATAAATATAAGAAGTTGTTCTCATAGGCATAAGCATACGTCTTTTCGTCAGATTTTCCTGATAACAGCGTTAATTTTCTTTGACATACGTGGTCTCCCCGCTGGGGAGGTGTCACGAAGTGACAGAGGGGCTGACCGACAGACCAGTATGTCTGCAAAAAATTGCCTTGTTCTCAGAAAAATCATGATAGAAAATCCGCACACTTTTCCTATGAGAACAACTTCTAAATCCCATAACTGAAATAATATTTTGGAGGAAAAATGTCACATAGCAAGTATACCAAGCGAGGATATTCGCTTTATATAGAAAAGTGGAATCCATATGCAAAGAAATATATCAATATTTGTTCTGTATGCGGAAAAAGGGGTTATAGTCCCGCTATTGAAGAAGCTTGTTTTCGCAGCAACCGCGAGAATATAGCAATTTATGAGGAACTTTCAAAAACTTTAAGAAAAATGGAATTGGATTCATTTGGAAGATGTGAAGAGTGCGCAATGGTACAGGATAGAAGAAAATGAGAAAATTTTGGACTTATATAAAAAATGACGATTTTTTTGTCGGCTGTTCAGGTCAGACGGTATATGTATATGATAAAAATGAAAACGAACTCGCTAAATTTAAGGATATAAAATATGCTTATGACGCAGCGTTTTCGCCGACAGAAAATATTTTAGCGGTAAAATCGACCGAAGTATGGCTGGCGTTTTATTCGCTCGATTCTATGGAGCTTATAAAAAAGATCAGGCTAAGGAAACCAAATTCACAGCCTCAGGATCAGGGGTTTGCATTTTCACCTGACGGAAGTCTTTTTTATAATATAGAATATCAGAATGATCTGACAACACATATCGTAGTTTATGAAACTGAAAGCTTTACAGAGTCAGACCGCTTTTTTGAGGGAAAAAATATTGTATTTTGTCAGATCGAATTTGAGAATCAAAAGTGCTTTCTGACAGGATTTGAAAGAATGAAAAATCGCAACAAGTATTTTGTAGCGGAGTTTTCCGGCGGAAATCTTTTGAATCTTAAAGAGGTTGACGAAAGGAAATTTAATTATATAAACATATGCAAGGAATTGGAGCTTCGGGGATTTACAGAGAAGTCGATCGAATGGTCTTACATAGACGAATGGTCGCACATGAACAAAAATGATATAAAGACTGTAAAGCTGTCGGACTTGTATAGTTACCATACTTGAAAGCGGTACAAAAGAAATTTTTATCAATGAACTTGTTTCGATTTCAAGTAGGGCGACCATATAATATTTGAGGAGAATGATATGGGAAAAATATTTTGGAACGGCGGCACGCTTCTTTCACCCGTACCGCCCGTAATGGTGACGTGCGGAAATTTTGAAAAGCCGAATATTATCACTATCGGCTGGACGGGTATCGTCAACACAAAGCCGCCTATGACTTATATATCTGTACGCCCCGAACGTTATTCATACGGCATTATAAAGAATACGGGCGAATTTGCTGTCAATCTGACTACCTCTGCGCTTGTAAAAAAGGCGGATCTCTGCGGCGTAAAAACAGGCGCAAAGATTGATAAATTTGAAAAATGCGGATTCCATAAAACAGCGGCACATAAAATAAACGTGCCGATTATAGAAGAATCTCCGCTAAGCCTTGAATGTATTGTTAAGCGGATCATACCTCTTGGAAGTCATGATATGTTTCTGGCTGAAATTGTCGGCGCAGATATCGATGAAAAGTATATCGACAGCAAAGGAAAGCTGAATTTACAGCAATGCGGACTGGCGGCGTATGCTCATGGAGAGTATTTTGCTCTTGGCAGAAAGCTTGGCGATTTTGGATTTTCGGTAAGGAAAAAGAAAAAGCGTAAAAAAAACCGACTAAAAGAAAACTAAGGAGAAAACGGAATGAAAAAACTTTTATCAATATTGTGCGCGTGTGCGGTACTATTGCTTACAAGCTGTTCGCCGCAATCGGAGAAAAGCAATTCAGAAGCGGAAATAACGGCAGAAACAGCTGCGGAAACAACAGAAACCGTTACCGAAATTACAACGAAGCCGATCACGGCTCCGCTCGCATCGGAGAGTACGACAGAGCCGACTAATGTTTACGAAAAGATGACTTATCGCGAGGTACTGGAGGATATTTATTATAGTTACAAATTTCCTCATTATGAGGAATCCTTCAAGGATGATATTTATGATATTTCATCCAATGAGTTTACAATTTATGATATTGATAATGACGGCTCAGATGAACTGATTTTTTTGTTTACATCTTGCGGGACGGCAGGGATGATCGGCGTAGTATACGACCATAACAGCGAAGGAAATATTATCGTGGAATTCGGTGGATTTCCCCTGTTAAGATTTTATGACAATGGAATCGTTGAAGCTGATGCGTCTCATAATCAAGGACCTTCTGGCGACTTTTGGCCGTACACTTTGTATCAATATGACAGTAAAACAGATACATATAATCGAGTTGCAAGCGTTTCGTCAATGGGCAGAGATATTGTTGAGATGATTAAAGCTGAAGCGGAAGAAAATGGAAATGAAGCTCCTTTTGAATATCCTTATGAGGCTGATACGAGCAATTCGGGAATTGTATATTATATTCGGCCGTGCGGATTCGAGGGCGATGTCGAACCGATCGACGTAACCGAGTATAACGAGTGGCACGACGGGTTCTGCGGCGATGCGGAATTGCTTGAGCTTCCGTTTGTAAAATTGACGGAAGAAAATATACAAGAAGTCGATCAGTAGACTTGTAATCATAAACTTGTGGTGTACTCTGTTCCCTGACCTTCCGCCATATGGGGGACGCTGTCCCCCAAGCCCCCTGCCAAAGGAAATGATTTCCTTTGGAATCCTCGTGATTTTTAGTAATACTTTCCCTACGGGGAAGTATTACTAAAAATATAAGTACCCATACAAAATATTCCTGGCAAAAATCGGGAGATAAAGCCCTCAAAATTCTGAAAAGTAATTATATGCTAAGTGGTAAAAACCGCCATTTACAGTCCACGACTATAGATACAGTCATTATTTGTGGCTTTCGCGACTCACAGCGTAAGCTGTGCCGGAGCGGAAGCTTGATTTTCTTTGGTTCGTTTCTTGCATCAAGGCAAGAAATGAACATATAAGTATTTAAAGGTTTTTCGACAATATGGTTACACCCGACTGTAAAAGTCGGGTGTTCATTTATTCGCTAAGTTCAACTATCTCGTCGAACATTTCGTCTGATTTCCTTTTAAGCTCGTCGATCATCGCACACTTGCTGTTCATAAGTTCAAAATCAGAATAAACTTCTTCCTTTGTGATTTCCTCTTGCAGCGTATCTATCTGCTGCTGCATATCCTCAATGGCGGTTTCCAGTTCTTTTATACGACCGCGCCTTTTCGCTTCAAGACTTCGCTGCTCTTTGGATTTGTATGCTCTGACGTTTTTTTCGGCTGCCGCTTCCGCCGCCTTCCTTGCTTTTTCAGCGTCGGCAGCACGCTGCTCTTCCATTCGGCGTTTTTTGTTTATGTCAAGGTAATATTCAAAACTGCCCTCGTACATTTCTGTACCGTCAGCTCTTATTTCAAGAATTCTGTCCGCAATTTTGCTGAGCAGATAACGGTCGTGAGAAACGAAAATTATCGTCCCGTCAAATTCGTCAAGAGCCTGTTCGACAGCTTCCTTAGCGTCAAGATCAAGGTGATTCGTCGGCTCGTCCATAATAAGGATATTTCCCTTTTCAAGCATCATGAGAGCAAAGCAGACTTTTGCTCTTTCTCCGCCGCTTATAACGCCTGTTTCCTTGAAAACGTTCTCTCCCGTTATGCCCACGCGTCCAAGCAGCGAGCGTATGTCAAGATCGGTAAGTATCGGATAATGACGGTGAAGCTCGTCCATGACCGTATTGTATGGATCGAGATTTGCGCTTTCCTGTTCAAAATACGATATCTTTACATTTGCCGCCCAGCGTATTTTTCCCGAATGCGGCAGCATACCCTGAAGGATTTTCAGGAGCGTTGACTTGCCTATGCCGTTATCGCCTATGATGCCAAGTTTTTCGCCTCTTTTTACTTCAAAGCTGATATTTTCCGCAAGCGTTTTTCTTCCCGCACCGCTTCCGACGGTTATATCGATATCCTTAACGCTTAAAATGTCAAACGGCGGAGTTACCGTGTACTCGAAGCGTATATTTGAATTATTGCCTGCAAAGACGGGCTTTTCGATGATCTCCATGCGCTCGAGCGCCTTTTCACGGCTCTTAGCGCTGTTTGCGGTTGAAGCCCTCACCTTGTTTCTCGCTATATAATCTTCAAGCTTGGCGATTTCTTTCTGCTGTGCGTCGTATTCCTTTTGCCGTCTTGCCGAGGCTTCCTTTTTCAGCACGGTAAAAGCCGTATAATTTCCCTTATAGCGCGTCAGCTTGCCAAGCTCAAGCTCGCATACCGAATTTACTACTCTGTCGAGAAAATAACGGTCGTGCGACACGATAAGCAGCGCGCCCTTATAATCCCTTAAATAATCTTCCAGCCAAAGTATAGTCTTGAAATCGAGGTGGTTTGTCGGCTCGTCGAGTATCAGCAGATTCGGTTCTTCAAGCAGAAGCTTTGCGATCGCAAGTCGTGTTTTTTCGCCGCCGCTGAATCCGTTTATATGTCGGCAATAATCGCTTTCGGGAAAGCCCATGCCGTTTAAAATCGTTTTTATCTTAACGTCGGTAGTGTAGCCGTCGTTTGCCTCGTAGTATGCGGCAAGACGCGAATATTCCTCCGAAACCTCGCTCGGAACGTCCGATGTGTTTTTCATCTGCCGTTCAAGCTCCTTCATACGCTCCATAGCGTCGTCGAGCTTTTTGAACACGCTTTTCATTTCGTCGATAACCGTACTATCTCTGTCAAGCCCTGACATCTGCTCCAAATAACCGACAGACGTTTTCGATGCCAGAGATACAATGCCGTCCTTTTCGGTATTGCGGTCGGGAAGCTCCTTGCCCGTAAGAATACGCAGCAAGGTAGTTTTTCCGCAGCCGTTTATGCCGATAAGACCGATCCTGTCCTTTTCGTCAATAGTCAGATTTACATTTTTAAGGATCTGTCTGCCGTTATAAAACTTATTTATATTGATAAGATTTGCAAGCATTGTTTTCTCCGTTCATGAAAACAGCACAGCTGTATATTATTTTTTTGTATTTTCGACCATAATTTCCGCGATTCTTATAGCGTCGTACAAATTGACAGCGCCGTCGTTGTTAACATCGGCAATTTTCATTTCCGCTTCGGTAAACGTTCTTTTTCCGACCATATACATTGCTATTTCTATTGCGTCATAAAGGTCGGTCGCACCGTTGCCGGAGATATCTCCTATTGCGTCAGCAGCTCCGATGACGTTTACTGTGCATGTAAGATTTCCGGCGGAGGTCATAGCGTATATCTCGACTGTTCCGGGCGATACCGCTGTGATTTTGCCGTCTTTGACCGTCGCTATCGAGGTATCGTCCGAGAACCACTTTACTTCCCCGTCAAAATACTCAACTATAAGCTTTACCGAATCTCCGACCTCAAGATCGACCTCGGTTTCGGAAAGCGAAATATTATAAGGCAATGAAGCTGTGCCCGATTCGGTCGTCACAGGCTTATCTGAATTTGCAGTCACAGTAGTTACAGGCTTTGAGGTGGAGTTTTCGGTGGTATTGGCGGTTGATACAGTAGTAGCCGTAGTTGAAGATTCGGGCGGTTCAGATGTAACGGATATAGTTGTTACAATTGGTTCTTCATCTATTGCCTCGAATGTATATCCGCATACCTCAGCATATTTCTGTGCTGTAGAATCTTTATAGCCATAAATTATACCATTATAATATACTTTATCAGATTTATCACTATCAAATTCATTACAAATTGTATCATACCAATGAATATCACACTTTGGGTTTTTAATTGTTATGCTTTCTAAACTGCTGCAATTTGCAAACGCTTGACTTTCTATAAATTCAACACTTTTTGGAATAGTTATATTTGTTAAGCCACTACAACCAAAAAACGCACCATCTCCTATATACGGAACACCATCTGATATCGTCACGTTTGTTAAATTGTAACATCTTAAAAATATAGCAAACGACATTGATGAAACACTATTTGGAATTGTAGCATTTGTTAAATTACTACAATTTTCAAATGCATAAGGAGCTATTGATGTTACACTATCTGGTATTACATATTCTGAATTCTTCTTTCCAGCTGGATATGAAATTAATTCAGTTTTGTCTTTATTAAACAAAATTCCATCTTCACTTGTAAAACTTTTATTATTTTTAGAAACATTTATATTTTCTAAACTATTACATCCACAAAACACATGATCAAGTATTTCAGTTACAGGCAAACCATTAATTTCAGCTGGAATTTCAACAGAAATCATTGATTTATCATAATCTAAAATTCTTACACAATCATATGTACCGTCTTCATCTTTGTCAACTTCTACATAACTTAAATAATTATATGGTTTAGTTGTAGTAGTTATAGCAGGCTCTATTGTCACAACTGTTGTTACAATTGGTTCATCAATAGTTTCAAATTTGTAGTTGTATTTTTCTGCATATTCCTGTGCAGTAGAGTTTTTATAGCCACGAATAACTCCGGTGTAATAACATTCATAAAGTTTATTATAGTTGCATATGGTAGCAGAATTGTCATAAATTTTACATTCAGGATTTTCTATTGTTATAATTTTCAATTTTTTTAAGTTATAAAATGCTGTTCCTATAGTCTTTATGTTTTTTGGGATGATAATTTTTTCCAGACTATCACAACCGTTAAATGCGTAGTCTGCTATTCCTTCAATTCCTTCCTCAATATCAGCATTTATAACATCATTATCACAATCAACGACCCATTTATCGACATATTTTACGCCTGTCTGATTATTTAAAAGTGGAGTATCCTTAAATGAATTTATACCTACATAAACAACGCTGTCCGGAATGGTTGCGTTTGTTAAACAGCTTTCGATTCCATAGTCAGGACAAAATGCGTAGTCTGCTATTCCTTCAATTCCTTCCTTAATATCAGCATTTATAATATCATTGTCACAGTCAACGACCCATTTATCGACATATTTTATACCAATTTGATTTTTCAGAAGTGCTGTATTATAAAATGCCTCTTTTCCAATTGAGGTCACACTATTACCTATAGTTATACTTGTTAAACTTGTACAGCTTTGAAAAGCCTGAACTCCTATGTATGTTACATTATCAGGAATTGATATACTTTCCAAACTTGTACAATTCTTAAATGTCTCTTTTTCAATTGAGGTCACACTATTACCTATAGTTATACTTGTTAAACTTGTACAGCCTTGAAAAGCCTGAACTCCTATGTATGTTACATTATCAGGAATTGATATACTTTCCAAACTTGTACAATTCTTAAATGTCTCTTTTTCAATTGAGGTCACACTATTACCTATAGTTATACTTGTTAAACTTGTACAACTTTGAAAAGCCTGAACTCCTATGTATGTTACATTATCAGGAATTGATATGCTTTCTAAGCTACTACATTCAAAAAACGCGCCCGTTTGTATTGATGTAATACTTTTTCCAATTGTTATACTTTTCAAACTTGTACAGCCTTGAAAAGCCTGAGCTCCTATGTGTGTTACATTGTCAGGAATTGATATGCTTTCTAAGCTACTACATTCAAAAAACGCACCCATTTGTATTGATGTAATACCTTTTCCAATTTTTACACTTTTCAAATTGCTACATACATTAAACACACATTTTCCCATATATGTGACGCTATCTGGAATTTCTACGCTTTTCAAATTTTTAGCTACAGCAAATGCATAATCGCCTATATTCTCAACACCATCTGGAATCGTTATTTTTTTTAAATTACAATCAGAAAATGCACCATTTTCAATTGATGTAACGCTGTCCGGAATCGAATATTCATAAATTGTTTTTCCCAAAGGATATCTCAGTAATGCAGTTTTATCTTTATTAAATAAAACACCATTGTCGCTTAAATAATTTTGGTTGTCCTCAGAAACATATATGTCTTCTAGGTTGTTACAGCCTACAAATACATTACTTCCTATTTCAATAACATTATTCGGAATTGTTATACTTTTAAAAGCACACCCTCCAAATGCTTCTTCACCTATATGTATTACACTATCAGGAATATTTATGTTTGTTAATTTACTACAGAAATTAAATGCATAATCTCCAATTAATATAACGCTGTCAGGAATGGTTACGTTTGTTAAATTTTCACACCAACCAATCGACCATTTTCCTATCTCCTTAACCGACAAGTCGTCAATTTCAGTCGGAATATCAATATTAATTGCCGATTCATCACAGTCTGTAATTTTAATATAATCGTATATACCGTCGTCATCTTCATCAACCTTTTTATAATAAAGATAATCGTCGTACTGCATTTCATCGCTGTAACTTTCTGCATTTACAGCCATATCGGCGTTATCCGTAAGCGGACAAAAAACGTTTGTCAGGCAAATAACGACTGCCGCTGCCGCCGATAAAAATTTTTTAAAATTCATTTGTTTTCCTCCTAATGTTAATGTTTTGCGTTGGGACGCTTTGGAAGTGAAAGCGTCCGCTAAAATACTTTAAATCAAATTTTTTGCAATTGAATAAACGCTTTGCGTTTATTATAGCATAAATGTTGGTATTAGTCAACTTTTGGTTGACGAAAAACCGCCTCGGGCGCGTGTTATACTTGTATTATGTGATAAAAAATCATATATTTTGCAGATTTCTATTGAAAACAGGATATGATTTGTGATATAATAATATGTGAATATTATTTTATGAATATAATTTTGGGGGAGCTTATTTGCGTATACTTGGAATAGATCCGGGCTATGCGATAGTCGGGTTCGGCATAACCGACTATTCGGGCAGGAACTTCGCGCCGCTTGAATACGGAGCGATCCTCACCGAAGCGCATACGGAATTTTCGCTGCGTCTTAAATGCATAGCCGACGATATGGATTATATATTTGAAAAATTTACGCCCGATTGCATGTCTATAGAAAAACTCTTTTTTACAAACAATCAGAAAACGGGCATAGACGTGGCGCAGGCAAGGGGAGTGATCGTTCTCTCGGCTGTGCGGCATAAGGTGCCTGTGTTCGAGTATACGCCGCTTCAGGTAAAGCAGGCGGTCGTGGGCTACGGCAAGGCGGAAAAAAAACAGGTCATGGATATGACAAGGCGTATTTTAAAGCTTGAACAGATACCCAAGCCCGACGATGCCGCAGACGCCCTTGCTCTCACTATATGCCACGGACATTGCTGCAAGGGAATAAGGAGATAGAAAGATGATCTACAGTTTAAAAGGAAAACTGATACATAAAGAACCGTTTCTTGCCGTTTTGGAATGCGGCGGCGTGGGTTACGCCTGCCGTACTACCTGTTCAACGTCGTCGCAGCTTAACGGGATCGGCACGGAAGCGAGCCTTTACACGTATTTGTACGTCAGAGAGGACAATATCGAGCTTTTCGGATTTTATACAAAGGGAGAGCTTAACTGTTTCAGGATGCTGCTTAGCGTTTCGGGAGTAGGACCTAAGGCGGCGCTGGCGATACTTTCCGATATAGATTCGCAGCGGTTTGCTCTGACGATCGCTTCCGGCGACAGCAAGGTGTTCACCAAGACAAAGGGAGTAGGTCCGAAGCTTGCGCAGAGGATCGTACTGGAGCTGAAAGACAAGATAGCGAAAGAAACCTCGTCCGCAGAGCTTGCCGGAGGCTTTAAAGCGCCGGAGGCGTCGTCCGAGGACAACGTTTCCGAGGCTATGGCGGCTCTTATGGTTTTGGGATATACTCAGGGAGAAGCGGCAGGAGCTGTGTCGAAGATCGACAGTTCTCTCGATTCGGGAGAGATAATAAAGCGTGCGCTTAAAATAATAGGTTCCAATATGAAATAACGGGAGATAAAATTGATAGAAACAGGAGATATGGAGTTTGAGAGCAGAGCGGTCGCGCCGGAATATACCGATGCCGATACCGAAACGGAATTTACTCTCCGCCCTCAGACGCTTCAGGAATATATAGGACAGGACAAGGTCAAGGAAAACTTGGCTATATATATAGAAGCCGCGAAGCGAAGAAGCGAGCCGCTCGATCACGTTCTGCTTTACGGTCCGCCGGGACTCGGAAAGACGACTCTTGCCGGAATAATCGCCCATGAAATGGGAGCGAATCTGCGTATCACGACCGGTCCGGCGATCGAAAAGCCGGGAGATCTCGCCGCGCTGCTGACTAATCTTTCAGCGAACGACGTGCTGTTTATCGATGAGATACACAGGCTTTCAAGAGCGATCGAGGAAATACTTTATCCGGCGCTCGAGGATAACGCTCTCGATATAGTTATAGGAAAAGGACCGTCGGCGCGTTCTATACGAGTCGACCTTGAAAAGTTTACGCTTGTCGGGGCTACCACAAGGGCGGGTCAGCTTACGTCGCCCCTTCGGGATCGTTTCGGGATAGTGCAGCGTTTGGAGCTTTACACTCATGAGCAGCTGAGCGATATTATACGCCGCAGCAGTACTATTTTGGGAATACCGTGTACGGCGGACGGAGCGTTGGAGATCGCAAAACGTTCGAGGGGTACGCCGAGAATCGCAAACAGGCTTTTAAAGCGTGTGAGAGATTTTGCCGAGGTAATGGGGAACGGTGAGATAAACGAGGAGATCGCTTCTATTGCCCTCAACAGGCTTGAAATAGACGCTTTGGGACTTGACAGTCTTGACAAGCGAATGCTGACAATGCTTATAAAGGGCTATAACGGCGGTCCGGCAGGACTTGAAACGCTGGCTTCGGCAATAGGCGAGGAAGCGGTCACGCTTGAGGACGTATGCGAACCGTTTCTTATGCAGCTAGGATTTTTGGCAAGAACTCCAAGAGGAAGAGTCGCAACTAATCTTGCGTATGCGCATCTTGGTTTTACAAGAAATGAAAATAGTGATGAAGGTCAGCTTCATCTATGAGAACAACTTCTGAATTCCCCGTATCATACAGAGGGAAAATAAATTTAAGTTAGGAGAAAATATAAATGGGAAGACTTTTTGGAACGGACGGAGCAAGAGGCGTTGCAATAACGGAGCTTACCTGCGAAACCGCAATGAACATCGGAAGAGCGGCGGCTATCGTGCTTACTAAGCGTACAAAGCACAGACCGACTATTTTTATCGGCAAGGATACAAGAATATCATCGGACGTTCTCGAAGCGGCTCTTGCGGCGGGAATATGCTCTGTGGGAGCTGATGTGAAGCTTTTGGGCGTTGTTCCGACGCCTGCTGTGGCGGCTCTCGTTCAGCAGAAAAAAGCTGACGCAGGAGTTATGATATCCGCATCTCACAACAGCTTTGAGTTTAACGGCATCAAGCTTTTCGCATCGACAGGCTACAAGCTTTCCGATGATATCGAGGAAGAAATCGAATCGCTGATACTTGATAAGCCGCAGGAGATGAAGCTGGTTTCTGACGGAGAAGTCGGAAGGATAACGCATTACCGTGACGCACAGTCCGATTATATAAGGTATATAATGAAGTGCATAAAGGGCAATCTGACAGGTTTGAGGATAGCGATCGACTGCGCGAACGGAAGCGCATCTGTGACTGCAAAAAGACTTTTTGAGGGACTTGGCGCAAGCGTATATGTTATAAACGCCTCGCCGAACGGCACAAATATAAACGATAACTGCGGTTCTACCCATATAAATAATCTCATGCAGTATGTTGTTGACAAAAAATGCCATGCCGGACTTGCGTTTGACGGCGACGCCGACAGGTGTCTTGCGGTCGATGAAAACGGCGAGCTTGTTGACGGCGATAAGCTTATTGCTATATGCGCAAAGGCTTATAAAGAAAGGGGAAGGCTTAAAAAGGATACGGCTGTCGTAACCGTTATGAGCAATCTCGGATTTACTTATTTTGCGAAAAATAACCATATAAATATGCAGACTACAAAGGTCGGCGACAGATATGTACTCGAAAAGATGCTTGAGGGCGGATATAATTTAGGCGGCGAGCAAAGCGGTCATATTATATTCCTTGACGAGGCAAATACTGGGGACGGTCAGCTTTCGGGCGCAAAGGTTCTTGAAATACTTGCGGAATCAGGCAAAAAAATGTCGGAACTCGCGTCTGTTATGGAGCATTTCCCACAGGTCATGATAAATGTTAAAATAAGTCCTATGGACAAGGAAGTATGGAAGAACGACAATCAGATAACAGATCTTATCGAAAAATATGAAAATGAGCTTGGCGACAGCGGAAGAATACTTGTAAGAGAGAGCGGTACAGAGCCGCTTATAAGAGTTATGATCGAGGGCAGGGATTTTAAGAAGATAAACGAATACGCTGTGGCTATTTCCGACAGGATAAAGGAGCGTACAAACAATTGAAAATCGTCGTTATAAACGGACAGAACCATAAAGGCTCGACATATAACATGGGAAATATACTGGCTCGTAAGCTGTCGGACGATATTACGGAATTTTTCCTTCCGCGCGATTTCGGCGAATTCTGCTGCGGCTGTACTAACTGTTTTGAAAAAAGCGAAACGCTGTGTCCGCATTATGAAACGCTAAAGCCTATAACTGCGGCTATGGACAGCGCAGACGTTCTGATCTTTACCTCTCCGGTTTATGTCTATCATTGTACCGGTTCTATGAAAGCGTTTCTCGATCATTTCGGCTATCGCTGGATAGTACACCGTCCGGAGGAAAAAATGTTTTCAAAACAGGCGGTCATACTTTCTACGGCGGCAGGCGCAGGCATGAAGTCTGCCAATAAGGATATAAAGGACAGTATGTTTTTCTGGGGAGTAGGAAGAACATATACCTATGGGGCGGCTGTTGCGGCGGTTTCATGGGACGGAGTAAAGGAAAGCAAAAAAGCCGGGATCGAAAAAAAGCTTGACAGCATATCAGGAAAAATAAAATCACGCAGCGGAAGAGTTTCGCCGCCGCTCAAAACGAAGATTTTTTTCAGTATTATGAGTAAGGTGCAGAAAAACGGCTGGAATCAGGCAGATGCCGATTATTGGAAAGAAAAAGGCTGGACGGAAAAAAAGCGTCCTTGGAAAAAATAAAAAGTAAAGGAATGCAGTAGTATAATGCGTATTGCAGACAACTGGAAGGAATACAGGATAATAGACGCCACAGGTCAGGAAAAGCTTGAATCGTGGAACGGTATACTGCTTATACGTCCCGATCCGCAGATAATATGGAAAACCGAGAAAAAAACAGACCTTTGGAACAGGGCGCAGGGACATTATCATCGCTCTTCATCGGGCGGAGGAAAGTGGAGCTTTTCAAAAAGACCGCCCGAATCGTGGGAAATGTCATACGGTGAGCTTAAATTTCTCATAAAGCCGACGGGTTTTAAGCATACGGGGCTTTTCCCCGAACAGGCTGTGAATTGGGATTTTATGATGAATAAAATAAAAAATGCCGGACGCCCTGTGAATGTCCTGAATCTTTTTGCATATACAGGCGGAGCGACCGTTGCCTGTGCCGCGGCAGGAGCGAGCGTGTGCCATGTAGACGCTTCAAAGGGCATGGTTCAATGGGCAAAGGAAAACGCCGCTTTGTCGGGGTTATCGGAAAAACCGATACGCTGGCTTGTTGACGACTGCGAAAAATTCATCGCAAAGGAAATAAGAAGAGGAAGAAAATACGACGCCGTTATAATGGATCCTCCGAGTTACGGAAGAGGTCCGGGAAAAGAGGTCTGGAAGCTTGAGGACTGCGTATACGATCTTGTAAAGCTTTGTACGGGCGTTTTAAGCGACGATCCGCTTTTTTTCCTGATAAACAGTTATACTACAGGTCTGTCGCCCTCTGTTATGGGATATATTTTAGGAGAAACGATAATTTCCGGACACGGCGGTACTGTCAGCTTTGACGAAATAGGACTGCCTGTCGAGAAAAGCGGTTTGTGTTTGCCCTGCGGTTCGACGGCTATATGGCAGAAAGGATAGCTATGGAAGCTTTTGTAAAAACAAGCGATCTCGATTTCAGATACAATAATGAAAGCGGTCTGGCTCTTGACGGATTGGATGTTACGTTTGAAGAGGGCGAATTCACAGCCGTACTGGGGCATAACGGATGCGGAAAATCCACGCTTGCGAAGCATCTGAACGCAATACTTCTGCCGGTCGGAGGAACTGTTCTGATAGACGGCGTCGATACGTCTGACGAGGAAAAAGTTTTCGACATACGTCAGAAGGTGGGAATGGTCTTTCAGAATCCCGATAATCAGATAGTCGCTTCCATTGTCGAGGAGGACGCCGCCTTTGCGCTTGAAAACTTAGGCGTTGATCCTGCCGAGATACGCAGAAGAGTAGACGGCGCATTGAAGGCTGTGGGAATGTATGAATACAGGCATCATTCGCCTCATCAGCTTTCGGGCGGACAGAAGCAGAGAGCCGCTATTGCCGGGATCATCGCGATGCGTCCGAAATGCATCGTTATGGACGAGCCTACGGCTATGCTCGATCCTGTCGGCAGAAAAGAGGTCATGGAAACCGTAAAAAGTCTTAACAGCGAGTACGGCATCACGATAATTATGATAACGCATTATATGGAGGAAGCGGCACAATGCCGCAGAGTTATCGTTATGGACAAGGGAAAGATACTTCTTGACGATACGCCGAAAAATGTGTTTTCACAGGTGGAGCTTATGAAGTCCGCAGGGCTTGACGTTCCGCAGGCAACAGAGCTTGTCCATGAGCTTAACAAATGCGGTCTTAAGCTTGACAGCCGTATAATAAACGAGGAAGAATGCGCACAGGCGCTGTTTGAGCTGATGTCATAAGGAGCTTTGGAATTGATTTTAAAAACGGAAGATTTAACCTATGTTTACAGCGAGGGAACGCCGTTTGAAAAGACTGCGGTAAACAATGTGAACATTGAAATAGAAAAGGGAGAGTTTTTAGGGATAATCGGGCATACCGGTTCGGGGAAATCAACTCTTATACAGCATTTCAACGGACTTTTAAAGCCGACGTCGGGGAAAATATATCTTGACGGACAGGATATATGGGCGGATAAGTCGCAGATACGTAAGGTGCGTTTCAGAGTGGGACTGGTTTTTCAGTATCCCGAATATCAGATATTTGAGGAAACCGTTTATAAGGATATCGCGTTCGGTCCGAAGAATATGGGACTTAGCGACAGCGAAACGGACAGACGTGTGAGAACGACAGCCGAAAAGATAGGCATTCCGGAGGAAATGCTCAAAAAGTCGCCCTTTGAAATATCGGGCGGCGAGAAAAGACGTGTTGCCATAGCGGGCGTTATGGCAATGGAACCGGAGGTGCTTATACTCGATGAGCCTGCCGCAGGTCTTGACCCTATGGGAAGGGAGAAAATACTCGGTATTATACGGGAATATCACAGGACTATGGGCTGTACCGTTTTGCTTGTGACCCACAGTATGGAGGACGCCGCAAGGTATGCGGACAAGCTGCTTGTCATGAACAGAGGCGAGGTTTTCTGCCATGATAATACGGCAGATGTTTTTAAAAGAGCGGACGAGATAGAAAAAATCGGACTTTCCGTTCCACAGATAACAAGAGTGTTCAATATTCTGAGAAAAAAAGGTATAGATATCGACGGCGATATCTATACCGTCAAATACGCAAAGGAAAAGATAATGGAATATTTAAAGAGCGGAGGAAAGCTGCCATGATAAAAGATATCACGTTGGGACAGTACTTTCCCGGAAACAGCGTTGTACACAGAATGGACGCTCGTTTCAAGCTTGTAATAACAATGCTTTTTATAATAACGCTTTTTATCGGCGACAACGCCATATCTCTCGAGGTGGGGCTTATATTCAATATAATGGCTTTTCTCTGCTCGGAGATACCTTTCAGGCTCATCGCTAAAAGTCTGAAACCGATAATCCCGATACTGCTTTTTACAACTGTTCTTAACCTGTTCATGATATCGGGCGGTATGCCGATATTTGAGCTTGGTTTTATCATGATAACCGACGAGGCTGTCGAAGTATCGGTGTTCATGGTGGCGAGAATACTTCTTCTTATTGCCGGAACGTCGCTTCTTACCTATACCACGTCGCCTGTCGCGCTGACGGACGCTATAGAGCGGCTTTTAAGTCCGCTTAAGAGATTCAGACTTCCTATAAGCGAGCTTGCGATGATGATGACGATAGCCTTGAGGTTTATCCCGACGCTTATCGAGGAAACCGACAAGATAATGTCCGCTCAGAAAGCAAGAGGCTCGGAACTGGACGGAGGAAAGCTGAAAGACAAAATAAAGGCGGTCGTACCGATAATAATACCGCTTTTTGTTTCCGCGGTAAGACGTGCGGGAGAACTTGCGACAGCAATGGAATGCCGCTGTTACAGAGGCGGCGAGGGCAGAACAAGAATGAGGATCTTAAAAAGCGGAATTGCCGATTACACGGCGCTTGCAATAACGCTTTTCTTTCTTTCGGGAGTTGTGTTTATAAACGCTATTGATTGAGAGATCGTTCTCATAGGCAAAACTCAAAAAGATAAAACATAGTGAGGAATAGAAAATGAATAAAGGAACGGCAAAAGCCAAAAAAGGATCAAGATCCAAACCGAAATTTTCATCTAAAAGTATCAAAAACAATATACTTTTGTATAACCGCAAGGGTGAATCGAGAATGTATCTGGTACTTTCGTTTCTGATACCATTTATTTTGATATGGTATTTCTTCGCGCAGAACGAGGTTCACCCTTTTGGCGATAAACAGATACTTGTAACGGATTTATGGCATCAGTATTATCCGTTTTTCAGACTTGAACAGGAAAAGCTTCAAAGCTTCTCATCGTTTTTGTATTCGTGGGATACGGGACTCGGAACGAATTTCATTTCGCTCATGTCTTATTACGCGGCAAGTCCGCTCAACTTCCTTTCGATATTTTTTCCGATCGAGTATTCAAGAGATCTGCTTACTTTGTTTCTGACAATAAAGATAGGCTGCGCGGGGCTTTTCTTTGCCGTATTTCTAAAGCATACTTTCAATAAAAACGACTTTTCAATAACGGCTTTTGCGATATGCTACGCTCTTTGCGACTATATAATGGGCTATTACTGGAACGTTATCTGGATGGATACCGTGGCGCTGCTTCCTCTTGTTGTTTTGGGAACCGTCAAGCTTTACAAGGAAGGAAAATATAAGCTTTATGTGATATCACTTGCGCTGTCCCTTATTTCAAGCTTTTATATCGGACTGTTTACGTGTATATTTACTGTTATGGTATTCGCGGCTCTCGTTATAATCGACTGGGGCGGATTCAGATACGCGTTTAAGCGTTTGGGACAGATAGCCGGAGCGACCGCTATAGGCATAGGCATAGGAGCAGTTATACTTATTCCCGCATTTTTGGCGCTTATGCTTTCAAAAAGCATGGACAATACATTCCCGACGGAAATGATCTTCTATGAGGAATGGCGCGCTTTTATCTCTTCGGTGATAGGATTCCATGAGCCGACCGCAAAGGAGGGAATGCCTAATTTTTACTGCGGAATGTTTGCCGTCATACTTCTCGGAGCGCTGCTGCGTTCGGGCAAAATAAAGATAAGGGAAAAGATCGTCGGAGTCATATATATTGCGTTTATAATCGTAAGCTGCAATATGAACATTCTCAATTATATGTGGCATGGCTTCCATGTTGTAAATATGCTCCCGTATCGTTTTGCTTTCCTTCTTTCATTTATACTTTTAGCTCTCGGCTACAGGGCGTTTACCGTTATGACGGAGGAGGCTAACTTGTTTGACATGGTAGCAATGGCGGCGATGGCGGTTGTTATCGCGCTTGTTTCAAAGGACGCTCAGCCGCAGAAAGCTCTTATATCGAGCCTTGTCGTATGCTTTATATTTGTGGCTTTAATGTTCGTATACGAAAGAAAGCTTATAAACAAAAAGATACTCGGTCTTGTTGTGCTTGCGGTATGTTCCGTTGAAATGGGAATGAATGTTCAGATCGGAGTCGAAACGGTTTCTTTGACCGATTACAAAAGCTATCCCCGAAAAAAAGAGGAAATAACGGCGCTTATCGACGAAGTGAAAAAAAATGACGACAGCTTTTACAGAATAGAAACCACTTCAAATTACAGCATAAACGATCCTGCGCTTTACGGTTATAGAGGCGTTTCACAGTTTTCGTCAACGGCAAACGTAAACGTAACAAATCTTATGCACGATCTCGGGATCTATGCCTATGATGCCGGAAACCGCTATTATTACTGTCAGAACACGCCTGTATTCAATATGTTCACGAATCTTAAATATCTGATATCGGCGCAGGTATATTCGGGAGATCTTACCTATCTTGAACCGACAGCCGAAAATTCCGGAACAACTCTTTTTACAAACAAATATCATCTGCCTTTGGGATTTACTGTAAAAACCGATATAACCGATTATGAAGGCGGCGATAAGATCCAGTTTGAAAATCAGAACGAGCTTTTCAGACTTGCGACGGGGATAGATAAAGACGTTCTTAAAAGGCTCAAGGTAAAGGACGTTGGACATAAGGGCTTGAATGTTGTAAAATCGGGATATGGAAATTACAATTATCAGCCGAACGATGCGGACGGAAGCGGCGAATGCTATCTGAAATATAATTACACGGTTTCGGAGGAAGGACCTGTTTACGCTACCTTTGACTTTGACAATGTGGATACCGTTAAAATAAAATCCGAAGATATCGTAATGCACAGTCAGAGCGTCGGCAAATATACGAGTATATTTGCGGCGGGCAACTTTGACGCCGATTCTACTATAACGCTTCAGGCGGACGTCGATTCGGAAAATTCGGGAAACGGATATGTATACGCTTATCAAATAGATAAGGATGTGTTTGAAGAGGGCTATAAAAAGCTTTTGGCAGGCGGTCTTGATATCACAGATTACAGCGATACAAAAATAGAGGGCAGCATAGAGGCGCAGGAAGACTGTATGATGTATACCTCTATTCCATACGACGGCGGCTGGACGGTTTATGTTGACGGCAAAAAAACCGAGGTCACATCGCTTAAGGACGCTCTTATGTGCGTACCGCTTTCTGCCGGAAAGCACGATATAAAGATGACATATTGTCCGCCGGGATTTATAACGGGACTTATTATTACGATATCTGCGCTTGCGCTGTTTGTTCTGCTTTGGGTATTTGAGCCTAAAATGAAGCTTTGGCTTGAAAGCAGGAAAAAGATTTCTGCGGCGGCAGAGGAAAACGTGACGGAAACGGCGGAAAGCGAATGAGAAATCTTAAAGTCATAATGGCATATAAGGGGACGGCGTATCACGGCTTTCAGCGTCAGGAAAACGCGCTTACCGTACAGGAAGTCGTTGAGAAGCACGTTTCAAAGGTGCTGAACCATAAAGCGGCTATAAACGGCTGTTCGAGAACAGATACGGGAGTTCATGCCAATAATTACTGCTTTTCGGTGATGACCGAAAGCAGTATTCCGGTAAAAGGGTTTGTGAGAGGCGTCAACGGCGAGCTTCCCGACGATATATCCATTCTTTCCTGTGAAGATGCTCCGCTTGATTTTCATGCAAGATTTTCATGCAGGGGCAAGGAATATATCTATCTTATCCATAACAGCGAGAGTAAAAACCCGTTTGCAAAGGATCTTGCGTATCACTATCGAAGACCGTTTGACGCGCCGCTTGTAAGGAGTGCGGCAGAGCGTTTTTTGGGGACCCATGATTTTGCGGCTTTCTGTTCAAATTACGATGGAATAAGCAATACGGTGAGAACTATCGAAAAATTTGACATAGAAATTAATGGTGAATCGGTAAAAATACTTGTCAAAGGCGACGGTTTTCTGTATAATATGATTAGGATCATGATCGGGACTCTTCTGACTGTGAACGAGGGATATATAAAACCCGAACGCATTGACGAGATATTAAAGTCCCGTGACAGACAGCTTGCCGGCAGGACCGCGCAGTCTCACGGACTATACCTTAACAGAGTATTTTATTAGCAGCGCGGCGCTGCCTTAACTGAAAGGGATTTCAAATGGACATAAACAGAAAAGATATCGATATACAATATTTGAGAAATCGAAAAAAAAGAAGACGCCGGTTTGTAAAGCTTTTCGCATTTCTGACAGTTTTTTTACTCGCTGCGGTTTTGTATGTGAAAAGAAGCTCATGGATTCCCGAGCTTGAGGGAATAGGAAATAAATTTCAAAGCGTGAGATCGAGCGGAAGCAAGCTTGCCGGCGGAAATTTCCCATTGAATATGTCAGGAGGAATAGATTATCAGACAAAAGAATTAAACGGAAGTCTTGCGATACTAAGCGACGCATATTTATATATATATTCGGATGACGGCGATCTGATCGACGAAAGACAGCACGCGTATTCAAATCCGATACTTCAGACCGCAGGAAAGAAAGCTCTTGTATATGAAAGCGGAGGAACAAGATTCAGAGTCGAAAACCGCAGCAAGGTCGTATACACTAAAAAGCTTGAGGATAATATTATTTTTGCGCGAATTAATGAAAACGGCACGACGGCTGTCATAACCGATTCCGATATATATACGTGCAGAATGATCGTTTATGATGAATCGGGGAATGAGATATATTCCAGAAACTGCGTTGAAAGGGTTACCGATCTGACGTTCAGCTCCGATTCAAACAACTGCTTTCTTGCGACGATAGACTCTGTAAACGGAAAAATCTGTTCAAAGCTTGTGTCCGTTTCGCTTGATTCCGCAAAGGATAACTGGAGCTCGGAATTTATAGATACAATGTGTACAAAGCTTTATGTTAATAAGGACAGTCTGCTTTTGCTGGGCGATACAAAGTGCGCGTATTATGATAAAAACGGCGTTAAAGTCTATGAATATACATATCCGGCAAAGCTTAAGGACTGGGAATGCTCGGGCGGCAAGGCGGCAATTCTTTTTGAAAATGAAACGAAGAGATGCAGCTATGTTGCGGCGCTTGACGGCGCTGCAAAAGAGCCTAAGGTCATGGAATTCAAGGATAACAGCGCGAAATGCATAAGGATCATAGACGGGCATATATGTATTTTGAGTAAGGACGGGATAATGCAGTACAATTTCGGCGGCGGCGGAGAGAAAATGCTAAGCTCCGAGGGCGCTTACGAAAAAATCATATATATGAACGATTACATTTTTCTGCTTGGATATGATCGGATCGACAGGATAGATTATAAAGGCTGATGAAAGGAGATTTTATGGGAACAAATTTCTGGTGGCTCTATGATATCGCTTTTGCGGCTGTCGCTTTGCTTAGTATATTCAGCTGCGCGAAAAAGGGCTTTTCTAAGATCATTATTCTTATTATAGGCTGTGTGGTTTCGATCTTTTTGGCGTCGTTTTTAAGCGAGAAAGCCGCTCCGTTTATTTACGACAGCTTTATCAAAAAGACGAGTATTGAAGCGATCAAAGAAACATTTGAGGATTATAGTCCCACGATGAGTGTGAAGGAGGCTATTGAAGGACAGGATTACGGTGCGGTCGTCGACGAGGGAAAGGTGGGAAAAATTCTTCAGGCAGAAGATCCCGTTGAAATGCTTTATGAGTATACCAATCAGGCTGCCGGTGATGTTGTCGATACTCACGAAAGCTATAAAAAGACGCTGACAGTTGAATTTTCAAAGCTATTGGGAAAACAGCTCGGCACAAAGCTGCCGCCTTATGTTGTACGGGAAACAACGGCAAGGCTTACGGACAATGACGAGTTATTTGTCGAAACGGTCAATATTCTTCTGAAAAAACCGAACGATCTCCCCGAATACATAGAAGAAAATTATGTAAGAAAGCCGGCTTTAAAGCTTGTCCGTGCATTCGCTTTTATAATTTGCTATTTTATCTGTATGATCCTTATAAGGATCGTTGTGTATAAGACGTTTAATCTGGGACTTTTAAACGGATATGACAAGCTCGATCATATTGTCGGCGGATTGTTTGGCGTCGTACAGGCCGCCGCGCTTCTTATTATGACAGCGGTTGCGGTAAAGATACTGATACAGGTTGCAGAAAGCGACGGATCGTTTTTGAGCTATGAAACCGTAGATCAGACAAAGATATTCAGTCGTGTTTTTAATTATATAGAAAGATATTAAGACAATACGGGGCAGTACGGCAGACGCCGTTCCTTGCCCGGTGTTGTACAAACAAATCGGAAAGGTGAAATACTATGGTATTATGCAGCAGATGTAAAAAAAGACCGGCTGTGGTCTTTATAACTTCGGTGAATGGAAATGAAAAGAAAAATGAGGGGCTTTGCCTTCAGTGCGCTAAGAAAATGAATATTCCGCAGGTTACGGAATATATGCAGGAGCTTGGCATAACCGATGAAGATATCGATCAGATGACAGATCAGATGATGGAGCTTCTTGACGGCGACGGGTTTGAAATGGGAGGCGCGGGAACGCTTCCGCCTTACATACAGAATCTTTTTAACAGCCATTCCGGCGATATCAAGAAAAATGAAGGAGCTGAACAGCCGGGAGTTAAGCGTACGGCACATGTTCATGATGATAAGCGCAAAAAGAAAAAAGAACTGAAATTCCTTGATAATTACTGCACCAATCTCAGCAAAAAGGCTGAAAACGGAGAACTTGACAACATTATCGGCAGAGATAAGGAGATCGCGAGAGTTATACAGATCCTTTCAAGGCGTCAGAAGAACAATCCCTGCCTTATAGGTGAGCCGGGCGTCGGAAAGACAGCTATTGCCGAGGGAATTGCGCAGAAAATAGCGGAGGGAAATGTTCCGTTTAATATTGCGGGAAAGAAAATATATCTTTTGGATCTTACCTCTCTCGTTGCCGGAACCCAGTTCAGAGGTCAGTTTGAAAGCAGAGTAAAGGGTCTTGTGAACGAGGTGAAATCAGAGGGCAATATCATTCTCTTTATCGACGAGGTGCATAACCTTGTCGGTACGGGTGATTCCGAAGGCTCTATGAATGCCGCGAATATCTTAAAGCCGGCGCTTTCAAGAGGCGAGGTGCAGGTTATCGGCGCGACAACGTTCAGCGAATACAGAAAATACATCGAAAAAGACAGCGCGCTCGAAAGGCGTTTCCAGCCTGTTACTGTCAATGAGCCGACTGTTGACGAAACGTTTGAAGTGTTAAAGGGTATCAGAAAATACTATGAAGCTTATCACAAGGTGAGAATAAGCGACGGGCTTATAAAGCAATGCGCCGTGCTTTCCGAGAGGTATATACAGGAAAGATATCTGCCCGACAAGGCGATAGACCTGCTTGACGAAGCATGCGCTTGTACGTGTATAAGAACTCCCGAACTTGGTCAGTATGACAGCAAGGCAAAGGCGCTTAAAGTCCTCGAGGGAATGGAAAGATCTATCGAGGAAGAAAACGATCCCAATTATGAAGCTCTTGCCGAAGTGAAGGCTGATATAATACGCGTAAAGGACGAAATGTCGCAGCTTGAAGAAACTCTTGCGGATATACAGGTTGAAGAAGAGGATCTTGCGAAGGTCATCGAGCTTTGGACGGGTATTCCCTCAAACAAGATAGCGGAAAGCGAGTTCTCAAAAATGTCGCATCTTGAGAAAAGGATCAAAGAACGCATCATTGGACAGGATGAGGCTGTAAGGCTTATTTCGGAATCCATAAAGCGTACAAGGGTACAGCTTTCAAAGCGCAGGCGTCCGGCTTCATTTATATTTGTCGGACCTACGGGCGTCGGAAAGACAGAGCTTGTAAAAGTCCTGTCAAATGAGATGTTCGATTCGACAGAACCGCTTATCCGTCTTGATATGACGGAATATATGGAAAAGCATTCAGTTGCGAGAATGATAGGTTCGCCTCCCGGATATGTGGGATATGACGAGGCGGGACAGCTGACAGAAAAGGTGCGCCGTCACCCGTATTCCGTTGTACTTTTTGACGAGATCGAAAAGGCGCATCCCGATGTTATGAATATTCTTTTGCAGATACTTGACGAGGGCAAGATAAATGACGCACAGGGAAGAACGGTCAATTTCGAGAACACGATAATCGCCATGACGTCAAACGCAGGTTCAACCGATAAATCAACAGGCGTCGGCTTTAATAAATCGGTCGAGGACATTTCCAAAGAAAAGGCAATGAAGTCGCTTAAGGAATTTTTAAGACCGGAGTTTATAAGCCGTATCGATGAAGTTATAGTATTCAAGCCGCTCGTTAAAGAAGATTTCGCAAAGATCGCGTCGCTTATGCTCGACGAGATGAAAGAGCCGCTTGAGGAGAAAAATATTATCCTCAAATATGATGAATCCGCACTTGGGGCTATTGCGGAGAAATCGTTCGGCAAAACCTATGGCGCAAGGGATATCAGACGTGTTATCAGGAAAGAGATCGAAGAAAAAATTGCCGATATCATAATCGAGAAAAACGGCGATGTTGCCGGGATCGGTATTACTGCCGAAGATAACGAGATAAAGGTAAGCTATATGTAAAAGCTCTATAGCCATATCACGCAAATCGATTTTTGAGAAGTTTATGGGGCTGTCCCCGTCTATAAATACAGTTATTATTTTTCGCTTTTGCGACTCACAGCGTAAGCTGTGCCGGAGCGGAAGCTTGATTTTCTTTGGTTCGTTTCTTGCATCATGGCAAGAAACGAACATACTGCGGGGGACTCCGTCACCAATCGAGAGATAAAGCTCTCAAAATTTAAAAAGCTCGGCTTTAAGCCGAGCTTTTTCATATTTATTGTTTATGCATACCTATCATGCATTCCGCAACATAAATCGCGTCATAAAGATCAATTTTTCCGTCGCCGTTTACATCGGCATATTTTTTCTGTTCTTCCGTTACATCATCTGCTCCGATTATGCATTTACATATGATAATTGCGTCATAAAGGTCGATTTTATCGTTACCGTCAACATCGCCTTTAGCAGGTTCTTCGCCGATCTCTTTGAATGTGATATTATGTCTTGTATTGTGAATTTTTACATATTCTTCAGCGGTCGAGCCTTTATACCCTATCATTGTTATAGTCTGTACATCTCCGCCCCAGAACAAAGCCTCCTGATTATCAGGATCATACGGGATCACGGTTTCGGGGTTAAGGAAAGTCATTTTATCTGCTCCCGAATATGTAAATGAAGCTTTGCCCAAAGATTTCAGGCTCTTAGGGAATACCAATTCATTAAAGCCCATACCAAAGAACGCGGTGTCGGCTATTGTTTCCAGACCCTCGGAAATAATCAGATCGTTTAAATTGCTGCATTCTTTAAACGCGAAAGTATCTATTAATCTCAAAGTTTCAGAAAGATTCAGCTTCGTCAGGTTTTCACAATGGCAAAATGAATCGGTTCCCAATATTTCAACACCCTCGGGAACGGTATATTCGGTATCTTTTTTGCCTGACGGATAAACTATGAGCTTTGTCATGTCCTTGCTGAACAAAACGCCGTCAACGCTGCAAAGTGAAGTGTTTCCCTCTGCAACATTTATATTTTCAACAGGAGTTTCTTTTAATTCTTCAGAATCAGTAAAGCTTTTCGGAATTTCTACAGTAGTAATACCGTTAAGGAAACCGTAAGCGATATGTTCAGTACCCTCTTTTAATTTAGCTGTCGTGATATTTTCGTCGTGAGCAAATGCCCATGTTCCGATATACTTTATAGAGCCTTTCTGATTATTAAGAATAGCAGTATTTTCAAACATGTTCAAATGTAGAGCGTTAATACTTTTCGGAAGCTCTACGTCAGCTAAAGCGGTGCAGTTTGCAAATGCGCAATTATCTATAGTCACGCCTTCGGGAATTACGATTTCAGTAAGGTTAGCGTTGTTTTCAAATGCGCAATGTCCTATGTGAGTTACGCTGTCAGGAATAACATAATTTGTTTCAGTTCTGTTTTCAGGATAACAAATAAGTTCAGTCTGATCCTTGTTAAACAAAACGCCGTCAATACTGCTGTAATGCTGATTTTCCTCTGCAACGTTAATATTTACCAATTTACAACTGCCGATAGGATCGCCATATTCGTCACTGATTCCCGTTACAGATGCAGGAATATTAATAGTTTCCAGATTTGGGCTGTTTGCAAATGTTTCGTCATACAGATGTATACTTTTTACAACCAAACCGTCTATTTCTTCCGGGATATCAACTGTTGTTTCTGTTGTTAAAATACCATAAATCTCGCAAACATCGTCTACTCCGTCGTCGTCGCTGTCATAAGAACCATATTCAAAATCAACAGGCGGAATATATTCGTCCACTACAACCGTACCCGCTATAGCTGTAGATTCAATTTCATAACCGTCAACATCATACATTTCTTCAATAGAAACATTTATTGGATATTCCCCGGGAACAGCGTCATCATCAATAACAACCTTGACATAGCCTAAAACAGTATCTGCCGGCATGTCATATATATCAACAAACAATATACCTACTCCGTTTGCGAATTCATTAGTTTCAAATACAATGGGATTTACTGATTGATCAAAACCCACGATATCAAGCGGATAATCGGCGCTGATTAAAATTGTGCCGCCGCTCACTCCTGAACCTCTAAGATAAACAGGAACAATAACCTCCGCGCCCTGAACAGAGCCGACTTTTCCAACCTCGATACCAATGCCGCTTGTCCAATCGTCTGTGGGATAATCTGTCTGCGGATAGTCTATCGTCGGTTCGGGTTCTTCTACTGTAATAGTACCGCTTATACCAATAGGATTTTCCACATATTCTCCGTTTTCTTCAAGCTGAAGTACCGCGATATTTACATTATATGTGCCGGGTTCTATATCGGCGGGAACTTCAATTGTAATGCTGCTGAAATCTGACGAGTATGTAATACCTGATGTCCACAAAGCCGCAATTTTCGACGAAGAAGAATCGGCGTATTTACTTGCCATGTAGCTTTTTACGCTTGAAATATTCAATGGCTCGTCGCATTCTATGACCGCAACACAGCCCTGTGATGAAACATTTACCATATTTATGGGAATTTCTACTGTTTCTCCCAGTTCACAGGTGACATTTTCTATTTTAATACCTTTTTCGCTGTCGGAAATGCTGTCGTTATACGGAACGTCTATTATGTCTATTGGAACTTCATTTATGATTTGTTTTGACATATTTATAGCGTCATATAAACCTACTTTGCCGTCTTTATCCACATCTCCTATAAATCTCTGCTCGTCTGTGAAGTTATTTATCTTTAAAAGGCTTTCAGCGATTCCTATTACATCCTGCAAATCTGATACTCCGTCATAGTTTACATCGCCGCTTAAAAAAATCTTGACAGGCATTGAGCCGTCGGCTGAATATCCGTTATACTCGACTGTAAAATCAACATAATATTCGCCCGATTTTCCGTTATAAACCTCGGCAGGGGTGCTGTCGAAAATTATTGATGAATTGTAGGTGACATTTTCATAGTTGTAATAAATCTCGATACCGTCACGGAAAAACTCTTCTTCGTCCGACAGATACCATTGAGAGCTGTCATATGTTAAATCTATGTTTGAAGTATCGATCGTAATCTCATTGCTCGTAATATCAGCCGTATCTGCCATAACGCTGACGGAGCGTTCCTGCGCGCTGACAGTATTATTACCAATTAATGGCTGTGCGCCCCCCAGAACAAACGTTTGCTAAACTGACCGTAAGCGCACAAGCCGAAGCCAATGCTTTCTTGAATACCTTCATTTAGTATTCCTCCTTTTTTAATTTAGTATATTCTAAGTTTACCATAGATTTTATGATTTGTCAAATATTTCTTGAAAATTAATTGCAGTATGTTCATTTCTTGCATCAAGGCAAGAAATGAACATACTTCAGAAATCAATTTGACTTTCTTTTATAATTATGATAAAATAAATTATGTAAAGTAAGTTGTTTTTTAAACGAAAGGAAATATTAATGCGGTTTGATGAGATCGGACTTTCAGACGAGCTGCTTCGCGCGGTTGAAAGGATAGGATATAAAGAAATGACCGAGATACAGGAAAAAAGCATTCCCGTTATCTTAGACGGCAAGGACGTTATCGGAAGGTCAAATACCGGAACCGGAAAAACTGCCGCGTTCGGTATACCGGCAGTCGAAAGAATAGGCAAAGACGCTCCGCAAAACGTTAAAACGCTCATACTTTGTCCGACAAGAGAACTTGCCGTTCAGGCGGCAGACGAAATAAGGAAGTTCTCGGCATATATGAAATGGGTAAAAGTATCCGCGGTATACGGCGGCGCAGCCATGGACAGGCAGATAAGAGAACTGAAACGCGGAGCAAATATCGTTGTGGGTACGCCGGGACGCGTTATGGATCATATCCGCAGACGAACGCTGAAGCTTGAGGGACTTGAAACCGTTATACTCGACGAGGCGGACGAGATGCTGAATATGGGATTCCGCGAGGATATCGAGGAGATACTTAAATATGTCCCCGAGGAAAGACAGACTATTCTGTTTTCCGCTACAATGCCGCCCGAAATCATGGCGATAACCGAAAATTATCAAAAGTCGCCCGTTCTGATAAAAACGCTTTCAAAAAGCCGTACTGTTGAAGCGATAGAACAGTCGTATTATGTGGTCGGCAGCGGAAAAAAGGCGGACGCGCTTTATGTCCTTTGGCTTTATAACGCGCCGAAATCGTCTATGATATTCTGCAACACGAAAAAAATGGTCGATGAACTGACGGAGATTTTAGAACAAAAAGGTGTCAAAGCCGCCGGTATTCACGGCGACATGAAGCAGTTACAGAGAACGTCTGTCATGAACTCGTTCAAATCCGGCAGGATAAATGTTTTGGTCGCGACAGACGTTGCGGCAAGAGGTATAGACGTAAGCGGCGTAGACGCGGTGTTCAATTACGATATTCCACAGGATAACGAGTACTATATTCACCGTATCGGACGAACGGGACGCGCCGGCAAATCGGGAAAGGCTTATACTCTTGTTTCGGGAAGAAAGCAGGTCTATGAGATAAAGGCTCTCGAAAGATATACAAAGTCGGTTATAGAGGAAAAAACGCTTCCTGCCAAAAAGGAAATAATCGGCTCGAAGCTCGAGGCGTTTGCCGACAGAATCGAAAACTACTGTCATAGGGATATCGCTTCGGAAACCGACAGGCTTTTTGAAATGCTGACCGAAAGAGGTATTTCCTATGAAGATGCCGCAAGGGCGATTTGCAGCAGAAGAATACTAAAGGAACTGAAAGACATTCCCGATGTGCGTTCCGAGGTATGCCGAACGGAGCGCAGGGTAAAAAACAAAAACGCCAAGACCGTTAAAGTGGATATCAATATCGGGCGGAAAAACAAGATAGCTCCGAATTATATTCTCGGCGCGCTTGTCGACGCTACGGGTATTTCCGGAAAGGAATTCGGAAAGATAGACATACATGACAAACATACGACCGTTGAAGTCCCGGGATCGGAAATGGGATACATAATCGATTCCATGAAAAACTGCCGTATCAACGGCTGTAAGGTCACGGTAAGACCCTATGAGTACAAAGGAAAACAAAAGGAAAGAAAAGTTGATTATAAACCAAACGGCAGAAATAAATACAGAAATGCCGGTTCGGGAAAGCATAGAGGATATTCCGCTAAAAAGAAAAGATAAAGCAGTTATTCGGGGGGAATTTATGAGGATTCTTGTTGTTGAGGACGAAGAGGCTATTGCAGAGGCTCTTGCTCATATCCTGACAAAAAACAAATATATCGTTGACACCAGCTATGACGGAGAGGACGGCTATGACAACGCCCTTTCGGGCATATACGATATAATAATTTTAGATATCATGCTTCCCGGCATGAACGGTTTGGATATACTCAAAGGTATCAGAAAGGAAGGGATAATTTGTCCCGTCCTTCTGCTGACAGCAAAAGATGAAATATCCGATAAGGTAAAGGGGCTTGATCTGGGCGCAGACGACTATCTGACAAAGCCTTTTGCTATGGAAGAGCTGCTTGCGAGGGTGAGGTCGCTTTCAAGAAGAACCGACCGCGCAATAAGCGATAATACCTTGAAATATGCGGACATATCGCTGAATATCGGAACATATGAGCTTTCATGCGGTGAAAATTCATTTAAGCTCGGTCTTAAAGAATACAGTATTATGGAATATCTGCTCAATAACCCCGGAAAGGTTATAAGCAAGGAAATGCTGATCGAAAAGATATGGGGCTATGATTCCGATGCCGAATATAATAATGTCGAGGTTTACATATCGTTTATAAGAAAAAAACTTCGCCATATCCATTCGGCGGCAACCATTAAAACTGTAAGGGGAGTAGGATATCGTCTGGAGGAATCTTAAATGATAAAAAAACTCAGGCGAAGATTTATTGCAGTCAATATGAGTATACTGACAAGCGTACTTTTAGGCGTGCTTATAGGCATTTACGCTTTTATGTACAGCTCGGAGGTAAATATCTCCTATGAACTTATGGAATCCATACTCAATGAAAGAGATATGGGTACTTCAAAGCCGGACGATGTTCCGGAATCTGCGGAAAATACAATTGAAAAAGAAATCAAGACCGCTTCAAATTTAAGCTTTCAGATGAACTTTGGACAGCGGCACGAATTTCCCGACAATATCGAAGATGAACGCGGCGTTGAATTCAGACCCGATCCGTTTGATCCGGGATCTCATGAGCCGCCTCCCGATATGCCTCAGCCCACCATGCCGCAGGAAAATGAACCCGACCGACCGGATATGCCCGTCGATCAGCCGACCGAACCTGCCGCAAATCCGACCGAGCCGCAGAAAAACGACGAAAACAGTCAGGCACAGCCGACAGATCCGAAAAGCGGCAGCGAAAACAGCGTTAGAAAAGACGGCGGTTCTGCCGAGCCTTATAAGCCTGCGACACCGCCGCAGACCGAATCGGAAAAGCATACGACCACGGTTACAAGCCAAAAACCGCAGAAGGATACTTCAACTACTGCGGTGACTTCCGTTACAACTTTGCCTGAAAAACCCGACGGTCAAAAACCTCCTTTTGAAAAGGATTTTTCCGATCCATACAAGGGCAAGGTCAAAAGAGCGCACATAATTGTCCAGTTTAACGATAATAATGATATTGACAGGGTCGTTTATCAGTATTTTGAGGGTATTGACGAAGATGAGATAAAGGCTGCCGCAAAAGAAGTGATCGGTGAAAAAAACGACAGAGGAAAGATTACTGTCGGAAGCATGAAGCTCCGATACATGAGATCGCATAATCCAAGAACGTCAAGCGGCGGCGGACGCATACTTTTCCTTGACAGAACCACCGAACTATCAACTGTAAACAGACTTGTATTTATATTCATCATAATCGGCTGCGTCGGTATCGTTGTTATATTTGCCATAAGCGTACTGCTCGCAAACTGGATGGTAAAGCCTGTCGACAAGGCATGGAAACAGCAAAAGCAATTTGTTGCCGACGCTTCCCACGAGCTTAAAACGCCGCTGACGGTCATATCTTCAAATACCGACGTTATTCTTTCAAACTCGGACGATACCGTCAAAAGCCAGTCAAAATGGCTCAATTATATAAAAGATGAAACCGCAAGAATGACAAAGCTCGTAAACAGTATGCTTTATATCGCTAAATACGATTCAAACGAGATAAAATTTACGCCCGCAAAATTGGATATCAGCAAAATAATGTCGAGTATTTGTCTGCAATATGAAGCTTTGTTTTTTGAAAAGGGAAAACTTCTGGAAACCGATATAGAAGAGAATATCATCATAAGCGGCGATGAGGATAAAATAAAGCAGCTTATAAATATTTTGCTTGACAATGCCGGAAAGTATTCTTCTGAAAACGGAAAAATCAAGGCTGAGCTTTCAAGGGTACAAAAAACAGGAAAGATAACTCTGATAGTTTCAAATACGAGCGATTATATCGCCTCCGATAAGCTTGAACGGATCTTTGACAGATTTTACAGGCTTGACGATTCCAGAAACAGAAAAACAGGCGGTTCGGGACTGGGGCTTAATATTGCGAAATCCATTACCGATGCGCACGGCGGCAGTATAAAAGCTATCCATGAAAACGGAATAACTTCATTTATCGTTGAAATATAGTTAAGGCAATACCGCACAAAGATTATACGTGTTGCCTTAAACGCCCGGTTTTTACAACCGGGCGTTTTTTCGACTATAAAAGTACAAAATAAAAAACTCCCTATTGTATAATGTCTGAAAAAAATGTCAATTATATCCACGAGGTGAATGACATGAAAAAAACAGACATTATTTTACTAAGCGGACTTATCGGCGCGATAATATTTTCAAATTTTGCGTCATTTAAGTCGACTTTATCGGGACTTGAAAAAGGCGTTCTGCGAATGCATATTCTTGCAAATTCCGACAGCGAAGAAGATCAGCGGCTGAAGCTTAAAGTCAGGGACAGACTGCTCGAATGCTCCGACGATCTGTTCGGCGGCTGCGATACGCTTGACAAGATGAAAAAAACGGCAGCCGAAAAAATCGACGATATAAACGCTGTGGTTTACGACGTGATAAAAGAAAACGGATTCGACTACGGCTTTCATACAGAGATCGCGAACATGGACTTCGACGAAAGAGTCTACGGCGATATAACGATGCCGGCGGGAAATTATGAAGCGCTGCGCATAACGCTCGGCGAAGCTAAAGGACATAACTGGTGGTGCGTAATGTATCCTCCGCTTTGCATACCTGCGGCGGAGGACGTGACATCGGATGAAAAATCAGCGGAAGAACATTTTACCAAAGACGAACTTGATATAATGAAAAATCCGGAGAACTATAGGGTGAAATTCAAGTGCGTCGAGGTGTTTAATAATATTAAAAAGAAAATAGATAAGATCCAATTTAAACATGATTCTTGAATGGCTCTGCCGATAGATAATTTCTATCGGCAGTATTTTTTACATTAAGTAATAATATCTACACGGACAGAATATAATGTTTTAGCAAGTCCGGATAAAAAAACGGATAATATATTATTGATGTGTCAACCGACTCTTGATTTTTTTGACCGCACAAAGATCGTGCATTAGATGCAAAGCTGTCAGGCGTGCTTTTTGCGGTGTTGCCTAAACTCCTTTTAAGGGTTGACCGCCGCATCAATATAATCAGGAGGTATATAAATGGATTTGAAGATCAACCGTGAAATGCTTGCTGTTTCGGGAAGTATTTATGACGGAATACAGGAGCAGAGCGTCGAACTCGATTATATTCTGCCGGATTACTGTCCCGATATTTTCAAGCTGGTCAAATGCTGCGTTTCTCCCTCTGTGCTTTCGTGGAGCATAAACGGAGATACGCTCTCTTATGAGCTTCTTGCAGATATAAGGATATTATACTGCTCCGAAAATAATTCTTCGGTGCAGTGTATAAACCAAAAGCTCACCTACAGCAAAAGCTTACAGCTTCCCTCTTCTGCCGAAAGACCGACCGTATCGATAAGGGCAAAGAGCGATCACATAAACTGCCGTGCCGCAAATCAGCGGAGGATCGACATGCGCGGAGCGGTATCGGTAAAAATATCCGTAATAGGCGAAAGAGGTCAGGATGTGATCTGCGATATTTTCGGAATGAATTCACAGGTAAAAAAGCAGCCTGTGGAATTTGCGGCACAGAAGCTGTGCGCGTTTAAAACTCTTTCCGTTTCGGAGGATATCGAGCTTGGCACATCAAATCCGGCTGTGATCTCCGTTATAAGAGTATCGGCTTTTCCCGAGATAACCGACAAAAAGATCATCGCCAACAAGCTTGTTGTAAAAGGCGAGATCAAAGTCTGCGTTTTGTATACATGCGAGAGCGGAATTGAAAAAATGAATTTTCCTATGCAGTTCAGTCAGATAGTTGACATAGACTCTCTTGACGACAGCTTTTCATGTATTGTAAAAGCCGATACCGTTTCCTGCGATATAACACCGTCTGCCGACGCAAACGGCGATACGAGAATATTAAAATGCGAACTCAGGATATCGCTTGACTGCACCGCCGTAAAAAATCTTCCGGCGGAACTTGTGACTGATGTGTATTCCACAACTTATCCGTGCGAATTTGCGTCTTCAAGGCTTAAAATGCAGAGCGCTCCTGCGGAAATATGCGAAAGCGTACGCGAGAGCATAACCATTGAAAACGACGCGGGCAGCTTTGACTGCGTATACGACGCGTGGTGCAGCCCCAAAAACATAAATATATCTTCCGATAAGGATGAGCAATGTCTTGTTGTAAGCGGTATGCTTGAATACAGCGTCATGGTGAAAAGCGAAAACAGCATACCGGCGGTTCTGGAAAAGTCCGGTTCGTTTGAGCATCGCATACCGGTAAGCGGTATTTCCGATACGGCTTTTACAGACATCGATATATTGGTAAACGAATGCGATTACAATATAGACGCTTCGGGAAACATTACACTCAAAGCAAGCATGAAAATTGTCGGAAGCATATGCACCGTGTCATACTGCGAAGCCGTAACGGAGGTCAGCTTTGACGATTCCGTCAAGAAGATACGCGACGGAGATTATGCGCTGAAGCTTTATTACGGAACGGCTGGGGAAAATGTCTGGGAGATAGCCAAAAGATGCAGTACTTCCGTAAAGGCGATAATGGAAGAAAACGATCTTGAAAATGAATCGCTATCGGAAAACGGAATGCTGCTTATCCCAATTGTATAGGAGGAAAAACATGGTAAGTGATATTTACAGCGATATCGCCGGAAGAACGGGCGGTGATATTTATATAGGAGTTGTGGGACCTGTGAGAACGGGAAAATCCACATTTATAAAAAGGTTCATGGAAACGCTTGTTATACCCAATATTGAAAACGACTATCGAAAAGAACGCGCGGTAGACGAGCTTCCCCAGTCGTCGGCAGGAAAGACCATAATGACTACAGAACCGAAATTTATCCCCGAAGAGGCGGTGAAGGTACGCCTTGAAAATTCGGCTGAATTTGACGTCAGAATGATAGACTGCGTGGGATACATCGTTCCAAGCTCTGTCGGATACATAGAAAATTCCGCTCCGAGAATGGTGAGAACACCATGGTTTGAGGAGGAGATACCCTTTAACATGGCGGCGGAGATAGGTACGAGAAAGGTCATATCAGAACATTCCACGATAGGTCTTGTCGTCACGACCGACGGCAGTATAACGGATATTCCGAGGGAGGAATATGCCGAAGCGGAAGAACGCGTTATAAACGAGCTGAAAGAAATAAACAAGCCGTTTGTGATCGTTATGAATTGCACAGATCCGTTTTCCGAAAACGTACAGGAACTGTGCGCGCAGATATCGGAAAAATATTCGGCGTCCGTAATTCCCGTCAGCTGCATAGAGCTTACGGAAGATGATATAAAGCAGATAATAACACAGGTGCTTTTCGCGTTCCCCGTAAAGGAAATAAATATCAAAACAGAGAAATGGATCACAGGTCTTGAAAAAGGACATTGGCTGAAAAGCGAAGTGTTCACGGCTGTCAAGGAAGCGGCAGAGGGGATAGGCATCGTAAGCGAGGTCCAAAACGCTGCCGAAAAAATGTCGGAATGCAAGTACATCACAGAAACGAGAATAAAAGATATAAAACTCGGTCAGGGAAGCGTTACGGTTCAGATCTCACTTGACAGCAGCCTTTTTTATAAAATACTGGGCGAGGCGACGGGTATTGAGATAGTTAATGAAAGCGATCTTCTTCCGCTTCTGACAGAGCTTAACGGCATAAAAAAGGAATATGAAAAAATCAAACCCGCGCTCGACGAAGTAGAAGCGACAGGATACGGTATAGTTATGCCTGATATAGAAGAGCTTTCTTTGGAAGAACCGGAAATAATACGCCAAGGCGGAAAATACGGTGTGAAGCTAAAGGCGTCAGCCCCGTCGATACACCTTATGAAAGCGTCTATCAATACGACTGTAAGCCCTATTGTCGGTACGGAAAAGCAAAGCGAAGAGCTTGTAATGTATCTTCTGTCGGGCTTTGAGGAAGATCCTAAAAAGATATGGGAATCGAATATATTCGGGAAATCCCTTCATGAACTTGTCAACGAAGGGCTTCACAACAAGCTTTATAAAATGCCGGTTGAAGCGAGAATGAAGCTTCAGGAAACTTTGCAGAGGATCATCAACGAGGGCTGCAGCGGACTGATCTGTTTTATTTTATGATCTGTATATTAAGGGCGTCGCTTCGGGACGTCCTTTTTATTATGCAATGAATCAAAGAAAATCAAGCTTCCGCTCCGGCACAGCTTGCGCTGTGAGTCGCGAAAGCGAGAGATAATGATTATATCTATAGTCGTAGACTGTAAATGGTACTTTTTGCCGTTCAGCGGCTATGATTTATAATTTTGAAATTTTGAGGGCTTTATCTCCCGATCTTTACTTAAAGTGCAAGTTTTTTAGTTTCCTTTCAATTTTCTGTCCGTCCCATAAGGGACGGACAGAAAATTAAATCGGGATTCTTAAGGGAACTTGTTCCCTTAAGCAG
>JAMPFN010000018.1 GCA_023664445.1 Clostridium sp.
TCTGCCTTTGGAATCCGCAAGCCTTTGAAAAGGCTTGACCTAAACTTTAGATTTGACTTTTTCGACTTTCAAAATTTTGAGGCGCTTTATCTCCCGATCTTTGTTAAAGCGCAAGTTTTTTAATTTCCTTTCAATTTTCTGTCCGACCCTTGTGGGACGGACAGAAAATTAAACTGGGATGCTTAAGGGAACTTGTTCCCTTAAGCAGGGGGTGGGGGACAGAGTCCCCCACAAGATTCTCAAAGATTGATTTTTGTGGCAGCTTTTTAACGGTTGACGAAAGCATAAAATGTGAGTATAATTATAGTAAGAAACTGTGATGTGATACTGATAAACGCCTTTGAGGTGGTGGGATATATTATATGAAAATTTATAAATTGCTGTTTGCTGCGATAATCGCTTTGACGGCATTGGTATTTGCCGCGGCAAATCTGACTTTGTCCGACGCGGACAAGATAGTGAATGACAGACCTTACATATCGGAAATAGATATGCTGGCGAAGCAGATCGAAAAAAACGGTATTCAAAGCGTCGATATGTCGGAATGCGAATATGTTTTTGGCGTTGAGGTTTTTAGTGAGAATTTTTATGTAAGCGATTATGATTACGCAATACGTCAGGTATGCGGAAAGCTTTATCGGTTTGATTATAAAGTTATTTCGGAGTATAGAAACGACAGAAAAAATGTCAATTTGCTTTTGACGATCATGGCAGCCGCAATGATAGCGATCTGGCTTTTTATACTGCATAAAATAATGCTTCCTTTTAAAGCGGTTAAAGACATTTCAGGCAAGGCGGCAGACGGAGCGGCGAATATATCGTTTAAGTCAAAAAAGTCAAGCGATCTTGGATTTTTTAAAGGCTTCGCGGAGGATATGGAGCGTATTTGTGAAAATACCGAAAAGCAAAAGCGGCGTGAGAACGATATGAAAAAGGCAAAGAAGAAAATGCTGATGACTTTGTATAAGGATATAAAAGAGCCGCTGTCCGAGATAAGAAACAGTACGGAATATTTGTGTAATAACGGTAAAAAGCAAGGTGAGGCTGTATGGAGAATAAATTCGGACGCCGATAGGATCGAGAGCTGTGTTTTGCAGATAATACAGGATTCACGGGAAGAATTTTTAAGCATTGATATTGAAGATAGCGAGTTTTTGCTTTCCGATCTTATAAAGCGCGTAAAAGAATATTTTTCGGAGAGAGCAGATGATTTCGGGAGCGGATTTATCGTTCAGGAGTATGCCGACAGTCGGCTTAACGGCGATATTGAATGTGCGGATGAAGTATTACGAAATATTATTGACAATGCAGTTAAATACGGCGACAGAGGAACTATATCATTTGAACTTTCGGACGGCGGCGATAATCTGATTATACAAATATCAAACGAGGGCTGTACGCTTCCTGATAATGAACTTCTGCATATTTTTGATAAGGAATGGCGCGGCTCGAATGTCGGCAGTACTTCAGGAAGCGGTATGGGTCTTTATATTTGCCGCAGGCTCATGAATAAAATGAGAGGTAAGGTATTCGCCGTGGTCAGCGGAAGCAGATTTACGGTAAGCGTAATTTTTATGAAAGTATGAGAACCTGTTTTCAAGTAGGGCGACTATAAGCGCCGACTTTCTTTGTTTGCAATCCGCATTAAGAAAAATCGGGTGCATTGCGACTGCAATGCACCCTTAATTTAACATAAAATATCACTAACTATTGCTTTCTTTTTTTCTTAATATACCTGATTTTACGATCGCTGCCGTGCCTACTCCGATCATTCCCATTGCTGCTGCGATCAGCGACCGATACCATTTTGGATAACCCGTTTGCGGTAACTTAGTTTCCGTACTGACAGTTGTTGTAGGGGGAACGGTTGAAGTTTCTGTGGTAACGCTGTCTCCTGTATCGGTTGTCGGCGCTGTTGTTTGTTCTGTACCGGTTTCGGTCGTTACTGTGGTTTCAGTTGTTGTAATATCAGTCGTGCTTGCAGGTGTAGTAGTCGAAGCAGAGTTTGGATCGTTGACCGTTACTTCAAAATATACCGGACCGGGAAGGTAAAATGCCGTAAATTTATCTGCACAGCTTACCTTTATTTTGTAAGTGCCTGCTTTTGAATTATCAAAGTCAGACGTATCAACAATAAAATCAGGATTGTCGGGCGGATATGCATTTCTATAGACAGTATGATGACCGCCATGTTGGTCGTAAAACTCAAGATCTACCTTTAAGCCGGTAAGATCCAATTCATCTCCGATTTCATAAACTGTCCTATCGGGCGGACTCTTTAACGAATGCACATATGCCGATTCATATACTGTAAATGGGGTCGTATATACGACAGTCGAGATTTTTGGTATTTGCGTTGTCACAACCGTGGTTTCAGTTGTTGTAATATCAGTCGTGCTTGCAGGTGTAGTAGTCGCAACAGAGCTTGGATAGTTAACTGTTACTTCAAAATACGCCAAAGGAGGATACCAATGAATAGCTTCATATTTACAGCTTATTTCTATAGTATAAGTTCCTGTCTTTGAATTATCAAATTCTGATGTATCAATAGTGAAGACGTCAGGATAATCCGGCGGATATGCGTTAATATAATCAGTATTATAGTATCTGTTACTTTCGTCATTATACCTAAGATCTACCGTTAATCCTGTTAAATCTAATTTATCACCAATATTATAATCAGTCTTATTCGGCAGATTGCGTATATCAAGATGATATGCCCGTTGATATAACGATGTAATAATTGGTGATATAGACGTAACGATTGGTATAGACGTTGTCACAACCGTGGTTTCAGTTGTAGTTGTATTATCAGCAGTAACAGGAGCGGTAGTCGATTTAGGAACGTCATCGACCGCTGTATCAGTTATGATCGGAACGGCAGTCGGTTCAGGAACATTATCAACCGCTGTATCAGTTATAATCGGAGCGGCAGTCGGTTCAGGAACATCATCAACTGCAAAAACAGAAAAATGCATTGTTACAAGAGCATTGGCAGCCATAGCCATTCCTACAAATGCAGAAAAAACTTTTTTCTTTAACATTTTTCAATTCTCCCTAAATTATTTTGTTTTATTATTATTTGTATTCATACTGTCTATGATTTTTCCCAAATTGGAAAGTCTTGCGGTAATTTCTTCGCTGACATTTTCCATTCTGTCGGCAAGCTTTTTTACCTCGTCCGCAACAATAGAAAAGCCCTTTCCCGCAGATCCGGCGTGCGCAGCCTCGATAGAAGCGTTAATGGCGAGAATTTTCTGATTTATACTTATGTTATTTATCTCCTTGTTGCTTTTCAAAGCAAGTGAGATTTCTTTTGAAGCGTCGTCAACGCCGTTGATGACCGCGTTTATCATATTTGAATTGGTCGATTCGTAATAGCTTGTACGCACAAACATATTGATGACGTTTTCGAGCATATTTGCCGCCGCTTCGATCTCTTCACGAGTTTTTACATTTACCTTGTTAAGGGCTCTTATGTATCTGTCGGGATCAATGCCGAGTTCGATAGCTGTCTGACGGAATTTTTCCTCATCGGGATTTTCAGGAAGCACTTGTCCTCCGATAACGCTTCCGAGTACAGTTCCGTCGTTTAATGTGATAGGTATGCTGAAATCGATAAGTCCGGCATGACATTGATAAACGCCCTTGCCTTCACGGTCGCACTTTTCACACCGCTGGCAGCCTTCGCCGCTTTTTCTCGTCAGATCCATACAGAACTCGGTAAAATTATAGCGATTACTGATATACTCGCCGTCAGCGTCAACTGCGACAGCTGCGAGAGACGTGCTTACCGCCCAGTTTTTCATAATATTTTCAAATTCTTTCATGTCGCAGAAATCTTCAATTTTTATCATATTAAACTCCATTCCGCTGCCAAAACATCAGCATAAAATATAATAATCATTTATGATTATTACAGAGTGTCGAAAAGGTCTTTTTTCAAATATCAGAGCAAAATTTAAAAGTTTAGGTCAAGCCTTTTCAAAGGCTTGTGGGGTGCATGGGGCAAAGCCCCTGCTCGACGTCCGCAGACGTCGAAATTCCTTGCCGTAGGGCGCTCCGCAAGGGGTGAGCCGTTAAGAAAACAATCCTGTGGATTGTTTTTAGGCGAGGGGACACCCTGCAAGAGAGGGCGTCCCCTGAAATACTTGAAATCAGGTTTTTCCACAGACTATAATAATTATTCATAATTATTATATCACAGCAAAAATTATAATTCAATGCTTTTGCAATCAATTATTTTTGAAAGAAATATTTTTTGGTAGAATGCATTAACAAGTATTAAAAAAATGGGCAATTTGCACAAAATTTCCGGTTTTCACCTTTTTTATGCGTATAATGCATACAAATTCAGCAAACGGCAAAATTTGTAAATAAGTTAGAAGTTGTTCTCATAGGAAAATCTGACGAAAAGACGTATGCTTATGCCTATGAGAACAACTTCTTATTATTTTATAAGGAAAATTGACCAGTAATATTTGGATTCGTCATTTTTTCCGCAATATCCGATTCCGATCTTGGTGAATTCCTCGCTCCTGAACGTTGCAAGTCTGTCAGGATCCTTTATGAGTTCTTCATAAAGCTTGTCTGCTGATTTAGCGCCTTTAACAGCGTATTTTTCATCCAATTTATAATCTATCCCGTACTGACTGAATATTGTTCTGTAGCTGGTATTATCCGGACGTATTTCCTTTGACCAAAACTGCGTAAGCTCATAGGCGCGCCTTACCGAAGCGTCGGTAAGATCATAGTCCAATATGAGAGCGCTGACGCCGTTTTCATTACGGTCGTCATTTACAAGTTTGGCAAATTGATTTATTTTGCTTTCCGCTACCATGTATATGGAAACCATAATAGCGTCGTACAAATTTACTTTGCCGTCCTTGTTGTAGTCCGCGCTGATAAGAGCGTCGCCCGTCAATTCAGGTTTTTTTGCAATATGCTTGCTTATATTTATAGCGTCGTATAAGTCTATCATACCGTCGAAATTTGTATCGCCGTTTCTGAAGTCGGCAGCCGAAACGGGCGCAGCGGCGAGCATACCTGCGGTTATTATCGATGTTATGACAGCAAGTGATTTTTTAAAAAAATTTTTCATTTGCATTATTTTCCTTTCTTTTAAAAAAATTATCGTGAACGACAAATTTATTTTACGAAAATATTTATTACAGCTTTGTACCGCAGCTGTTGCAGAATAACGCCTCGGCGTCGTCTTGCTTTTCGCCGCATGACGGACAGATTCTCTCGCTGCTTGGAGAAGCGGTTTCCGTCGGCGTTTCTGACGGACTTTCCATGAGCGGAGCGGCTTCTGTGCCGGAATCCGATACGTCTGTTTGCTCCTTAGTATATGTATCTGTGTTTTCGGGAAGCGTTTGGATATCGACCGTATCGTCTACTTTTATACCGCAGCTGTCGCAAAACAAAGCGTCTTCTTCAAGCCGGTGTCCGCAGTTTTGGCATATAATAACAGCGGGTTCCTTTTCCTCCTCTCTTACTCTTGTACCGCATTTTGAGCAGAACATAGCGTCGGATTTGAAACGGTTTCCACAGTTGGGACAGCAGTTTCTCCTGCGGATCTTTTCAATTTCCTCGTTTGTTTCATTGATTTTTTCCATTGAAGCCTTTATTGAATTTATAGCGCCTGAAAATTCTTCGTCGGGCGAATCGCCGTATTTATCAAAATAAAGCTTGCCCATCATCTTGAAATTGGTGTCGATCTTGATTTTCTCCGCTTTTATAATGTTGTTCAGCGAACTTGTTTCAGAAGCGGCTCTTGCGCTTTTCATAAATTCCCTGCCTTTGGCAGCGATTGAGTTTCCGATTTTTTTAATAGACATTGTGATCTCCGTTCTGCCCCCGATATGTGTCAGCAAGACTTCCTGCGGCGGCGGCAAGAGAGCCTTGACTATTTGAATTTACCCCTTTAGCGTATTGTCTGCCGCATTTTTTGGCACGGCGTTACTTATATTATATCACTAATTTTAATTTTCTGCAACTATTGAAATAAAATTTAAAATTTGTTATTATAGATAAGGCAAGTAAAGCTTGTCGAAATCTATTCGTCATATTTTTCGGTTGTCACCTTTGGCGACGAGAAAAACGGCGTTTTAGATAATATTGTTTGGCAGACGATAAAAAAGAATGGTGAGAGTTTTATGAAAGATATTGCTGAAATTGTTTCCGAGTTTGGAATACCCGTATCGGATATGCGTTATGAGCGTATTGCAGCAGGACATATAAACGATACGTATAAAGTTTATTCGGGAGGAATGAAATATATTCTTCAAAGAGTCAATACGGCCGTTTTCAAAGCTCCCGATCAGGTAATGCATAATATAGATATAACTCTGAACGCGCTGAGAAGCGAATATGAAAAAAGGGGATCGACAGGAAAAACGCTTATTGAATATATTAGTGTGAAGGATAAAAATTATCTTGTAAACAACGGCTTTTGGCGGTGCTGCCGATATATAGAAAATGAATTTGCTTTGCCGGACAGAAATTCCGTAAGGGAAGCGGGAAGGGTATTGGGCGAATTTCACAGCTGTACTGAAAATGTTGGTATTTCCGAGCTTTACATAACTATTCCGGGCTTTCATGACATTGAAAACAGAATAACGGATACGTTCGAGCAAAATGGCGTAAATATACGGCAAAGAGCATTTTTTACTGATATTTTAGAAATCTATCATGAAAAGAAGCGTTGCTTTTCATCTGAAAGACTTGTACACAATGACACAAAATGGAGGAATATGCTTATCAGTCCGAAAACGAAGCAGCCCGAAACGCTTATCGATTTTGATACGGTAATGCCGGGATACGCAGCGTATGATTTCGGAGATTCGGTAAGGTCTTGCTGCATTTCGGACGGCTGTGAGCTTGATTTTGAAATGTTAAGGCTTTTTGCAACGGGGTATTTCAGCGAATATTCGGAAATAAGCGCCGAGGAATCGGCGGCGGCAATGCTTTTTATAACAGCTGAAATTGCCGCAAGGTATATTTACGACGTTAAAAGCGGTGAAAATTATTTTTTGGGAATGACGAAAAATCAAAAGCTTTTAAAGTATGAGCGTAATTTCAAATCGGCACACTTTATGCTCGAAAATCTGGATAGGATCGAGGAAATAATAAATAATGCGAAAGAAAGATCAGTCTGAAAAAAGATGAGATAAGACGGATTCTTAATACGGCGTAGTATCATACATATTCTTGAGCTTGGACAAGGATTTTTTTTCAATGCGTGATATATAAGAACGTGAAATATTAAGCTTTTGCGCAACCTCGCGCTGCGTCAGCGGCTGACAGCCGTAAAGACCGTATCTAAGCTTGATGATCTCAAACTCCCGATCGTCCAGGCATGCGGCGAGAAATTTGTAAAGCTGAGAGGAGTATATGGACAGATCGACCTTTTCAATGATATTTTCTCCGTCGCCGATTAGATCGGTAAGGGTGAGCTGATTGCCGTCTTTATCAGTTTCAATAGGTTCGTCTATGTACAGATCGGATGCGGATTTTTTTCTTGAACGAAAATGCATTAGTATTTCATTTGCAACCCATACTCAACGGCTCTGTATTTTCCGAATCGGAGAGGTCTATTTCATTATCATCTGAACCGAAGAAATAGATATGAATATTTTCACCGTCCCAAATAATTTTGCGGATAAATGCACGAATCGCTGAACGCTTCTGCTTTATAGGCATAATGTCAAAGGAATCTGCAAAGGATAGGAGCATATCTGCAAAACCTTCAAATTCGTTATCAGACATTATCCCTGTTTTTGCTAAATCCTCATATTCCTGTATCTGATCTTGCAGAGCTTTTGTTTTTTCATCAAGCTCATTGATTTCCTGTAAGATATAATCATGTGCAGGAGAATTTTCAGATTTTGCTAAGGACAGCACAAGACTTTTGATTTTAGCTTCATTATCCGATTTGGACTTTCGGAGCGATTTCAATTTTTCTTGGTAGGAAGCGTCATTGATATTCAGATTTTTCTGTTCCTTTTTGAGCATTGCCATAAATGTGGATTTATCCTCGGAAAGCTTTTTAATTTCCTTGCAGACCATTTTATCAAGTTCATTTCCGTTAGGACGTTTCATACTGCACTTCTGACTTTTGCTCTTTTCTTTCAATTCACAAAGATAGTCGTATATCAGCTCGCCGTCTTTATTTTTCCTTTGTGAGAGTTTGGGACGCATATAACTTCCGCATTTTCCGCAAAAAAGCAGACCTGACAATAATGCGACATTGCTTTTCGGTTTGCGGTATGATTTAGACTTGTTTTGCTCCAATAACTTTTGCACCTCCACCCAATCGTGACCGCTGATAATTCCTGTATGTTTTCCCACGGCGATGATCCAATCTTTCATGTCGCGGACTTCATTTGCACGTCCTACCTGCTGACTGGTTTTGTTGTATGCCATAATGCCGTGTTTGCCGTTAAATTCAGACTGCTCCGAAAAAATATCGACTTCTTTCATTTCAAAATAATTCCAAGCCGTTTTGTCTGCAATGAGATAGACGGGATTTGTCAGTATATTTTTGATTGCAAAGCGTGAGAAATTTTTCCCTGTTTTAGTAAGATAGTTATTCTGTATCAGGTATGTTTCGGTTTTCGTAAGCGAATTAAATTCAAGGAATTTTGCGTAAATCAGTTTTATAATTTCTGATTCTTCCGGTATAAGTTCAAGTTTACGAGCCTTTCGCTTTTTGCCGTCTATCGTGATACTGCCCAAGGTTTCAACGCTTTTATATCCTGTAGGCGGATTTCCCCCAAGCCATCTGCCGTCTTTGGCAAGCTCAAGCATATTGTCACGGATACGCTCTGCAATGGTTTCACGTTCCAATTGAGCGAATACGGAAGCAATGTACATCATGGCTCTGCCCATATGAGAAGTTGTATCAAATTTTTCACTAATGGAGTTGAAGGTGATATCAAGTCTATTAAGCTCGTCTATTAAGACGGAAAAATCGCCAACATTTCGGCTGATTCGGTCTAATTTATAGCAAACGATGCATCTGATTTGTTTCTGACGGCACAATTTCAGCATTCCCTGAAACTGCGGACGATTGGTATTACCGCCTGAAAATCCCTCGTCCTCAAATATAAGAATATCATCATCTGTTATGTCAGGATATGACATGCGAATATTTTGTCTGCATAATTCAATTTGATTTCCGATACTTTCTCCCTTACCTGTGAATTTGGATTTTCGGGAGTATATCGCAAATTTTCTGTTGTCATTCATAAAGCTTGCTCCTTGTGTATATTCATATAGTTTTTTATCATTACGGCTTTATCCCCTAAAACTATTATACCGCAAATTTCGTGAAAAAGCAAACAGTATTTTTGAAATTTGAGAAAATTCTGAAATTGAAGCAGATAGCTGCAATAAAAATGCCCTTTGATGTGTTATAATCATCATAGGGCATTTTGTTAGAATTCGTCGATTTTATCAGCTAAGGCACGAACTATTGTCATAAATATTTTGACCTTTCGCTTATCCTTGCTTTGAAGTATGGAATTTATTGTAGTAAACAGATTTTCGTCAGGTGCAATTGAATCGAAAATCAAATAATCCATGCTGACATCTAAAGCCTGAGCAATACGAAATAATGTGTCAATAGACGGTATACGAGTGCCTCTTTCAATGTGACCGATATGAGCGGTTGAAAGTTCACATAGTTCTCCGAGCTGTTCTTGCGTTACATGATGTTCTTTTCGTGCCTGACGAATTCTGATTCCTAGTGCGATATAGTCGAGTTCCTTTTCCATAGCTTCACTCCTTTATACTAATTATACAATATTAACAAAAACTAATAAATTTATTTAAAGCATTTAATCTTGACTATTAGCATTATTTGTGCTATAATGAAGAAAAACACTTGGAGGTATAAAATGAAGTTTTATGGTGTTGGAGTAAAATTTGGAGAAACTGATGATATGTGGGATTTATTTTCGAGTAAAAATTGTTGGTTTATGGGGTATCATGAAGATCAAAAACCAAGACTTGACAAGCAAGTTGATAGTGTAGAGGTAGGGGATATTTTAATTGCAAAGGCTTATGGTACTACTTCACAATCTGATTACTATGTTAGGGCAATTGGAATAGTTACCAATACCCAAAAACCTAATGATATCCCCGAAGATTACAAAGACAGAGCAGGGTTTACTGTTGCATGGGTTAAATACTTTGAAAAACCAGTTCCGCTTTCTGCCAGAGAATACGAACGTGGTGGAGTTCATACATATACAATTTTCAAGGAAAAAAATGACAAATTCATTTCAAAAATTATTGAAATGATGAAATACGACTATAAACAGGAATCGGAAACAATGTAAATTAAAAAGGAGAATATGAAATGATTTGTAAAAACTGCGGAAAAGAAATGAAAAACGGTGACGTATTCTGCCGTGAATGCGGCGCTAAGACTGAATCAAATAATACTGTCCAGTCAAGTAAAATTAATTTAAATAATGTTATGGATGTCATGAAAACATCGGCAAACAAAATTAACTTAAATGGCGTTGTGTCTTTCGTTAAGGCGTCAAAAGCCCGAAGTATTTTGATTGCTGTTTTTGCTGTATTAATTATTATAGTGATTGCTTGTGCATTAGGTGGCAGTAGAAACGTAATTGAATCAGATAATTATAATGGCATGAGCTTTAATTATGATCTTTCAGAATGGTGTGATAGTTTCAATAAAGCTATTAAAGAAGTTGACAGCGAGTTTGATACAGAAATAGATTTAAATATTAATACCTCATCTTTTAAGTTAGACAATACAGATTGCGACCCAACAGACGCCAATGTTGTAAGATATTATTATGAGAACAGTAAAAGTAATGTTGATTTTGCTATTTCTCTATATGTTGATACTGATACGGAAAAAGTATGTAAATGTGATATTACTAATACTCCTGTTAACGGAGATGATTTAACATTGTTTGAACACTTCTGTTTAATTCCGGCTGTTATGGCAACATCAAATATTGATTATGATACAGCATGTTCCACAATGAAAGATGTATTTTCATCAGATAATTGTTTACTTTATAATGATAATATATATTATCAATTTGGCAGTACCAGCACATATGATATTACAAGTATCCAAGCTGTCAGTCAAGAAGTTTATGATGAAAAATATTAAAGGATATTTAAAAATATCGATTCAGCGCTTCACAAAACGTGGAGTGCTGTTTTTATCCCCTTTAACTTGATTATTACCGCTACATCGGCGGAAAACAGAATAAATATATAAAGTTCTTGAGAAATCAAGGACTTATTTTTATATGTGAAATGTGATAGGTTTGTGAAATTTTCAAAATGAGGAGTTGTAGCCATAGCTAACCATGAGTCTATATTGACAAGTGATAAAGACTTGTTAATTTAATAATAGGAGGAATTCTTTATGGAAAAGAATTTCAAGGTTACTGCAAAGGCTATCAACAATTTCACTCCCGACAACAATGCTGTTACTTATGTATGCATATCGGGAAATGTGACAGAGCTTCGTACAATGGACAAAAGCTGCAACAATTTGCGTCATATCAAGCGTATCAATCAGAATGAATATTATGATACCAGAACAGGCGAGGTTAAGGAGTATCAGCACAGAGAACAAAATCGTAATCGTAATATGAATCGTTCTTTTGAGAGACTACGTCAGCTTATCAATGCTAATTTTAAAGGTGAAATCAATGAACGTCATATCATATTGACCTATGCTGAGAAAATGACTGATTTTGATAAGGCTTCAAAGGATTTCAAGCGTTTCTGGGAAAAGCTCCACTATCATTATCCTGATTTGGAATTTATCCGTATTATTGAACCACAGCATACGGGTTCGTGGCATATTCATGCATTATTAAAATCAAATAAATACGAAAACCTTTCCATATCTCATGAGCAGATTGAAAAACTCTGGGGATATGGCTTTGTATACAAAACAACAACGCTTGGCTGTGATAATGTAGGTGCATACTTTACAGCGTTACTCAAAAATCTTGATGTTTTTGAAGATGATACAAAGGAATTGGCTAACAGACAATGTATTGTTAAAAATGCAAGATTACATTTTTATCCTCCGAACAAAAGATTCTATGGATATTCCAAAGGAATCGTTCAGCCAATTAGATTCAAAACCACTTACAAAGAAGCATTGAAGTATGTAAATGAAAAGAATCTGACTTATGCAAGTGCATCTGAAATTATTCTGACTTATGATGATCCGGAGGAAAATATAACCGTCAACAGAATAGGCCGATATCAGTTCAACAAGAAAAGAATAAAGTACAACTCTAGCGAAATATGATGAAAGTGAAAGCTGGTGATTACTATGCAAGTAGTTGTACATTATCCTAAATCAACTGTTGATCAAAGGATTTTAAGTCAGAAAATTGCAGAAATTCACACTCAGTCTGTGATTAACCGTATAAAAGAAATGCAGTTGTCGGAAGAAGATATGAAAAAATTAATAAGTATGATGTCTGAAAAAGTGAATCGTTTATAGCATATACATATTGAAGTAAACAAAAGACGGAGCGTAAAAACTCCGTCTTATTTTTCACATAAACACTTAAGATTATGTTCATATAGGGAACTATTTATTTCAATGACCGACTGAGATTTCTTGATTCCAAAAAGAATGATACTGTCCCTTTCATCTTTGGGATAAAGCGGTGCATACTTGGAAATCTTCAAAGCGGTCTGTACCTCGTCAAGATTAAGATTCATGCCAATACAAATAGAAAGCAATACTTCTCTTGACGGAGTACGAGGATTGGAGGGAGAAAGAAATTGATAGCAATACCTGTCCGAAAGCTCTGAATCTTTTGCAATCTGCTGAACAGTAAGCTTCTTTTCTTTGATAAGCGCATTCAAATATTCTTTTATATCACAATCAAGCAAAAAGTCCTTATTTTCCTGCAAATAAGCGTCAATACTTCCTGAACTTTTCAGCAGTTCCATTAATTTTTCCGTATATTTCGACTTCATGTTACACCAATCCTCATGAAAATATTTACTTTTTTATTATATCATGGTATAATAAATAAAGCAAGTGTCGGAGGTGAGATTTTTGCACGATTGGCTTGAAAAGGTACTGAAAGAACAGTATCAATTTATAACGGGTTCTAAAAATCCGAAGAAAAGTGAAATAGTAATATTGGTGCATAAAACACTGCATAAACGAATTGTCAAGCGTGTTTTTACAGGACAGTCGGAGGTTTACCGAAAACTGCTGACATTAAAGCATAAAAATATGCCTGAAATCTTAGAGGTTTCAGAATTTGAGGATAAGGTTTTGGTTTTAGAGGAGTATATTGACGGTGTGACTTTGCTTGATTTGATCAATGAAAATCTCTACAGGGAAAATCAAGTCAAAAAGTTTATGGGCGAACTGTGTGATGTGCTTTCATTCCTGCATAGCTTCAATATTATTCATAGGGATATTAAGCCTGAAAATATAATGATTGAAAATGGTACGCAAACGCTGAAACTGATCGACTTTGATTCTGCAAGAGTTTATAAGAAATACTATACAAAAGATACCGAATATCTGGGTACGCAAGGATATGCCGCACCTGAACAGTACGGCGATACTCAAACTGATATAAGAACTGATATATATGCTATAGGAATTATGATGAACGTTATGCTTACAGGAAAACCACCGACAATACAGCTTTATAATGGCAGATTAAGCAGAATAATTGAAAAGTGTATACAAGTTTCACCTGACAAACGTTTTCAGACTGCGGAAGAATTGAAAAGGAGTCTGAAATAATGAAACACTGTAAATACTGTGGAAAAGAACTGCATGAGTTTTCAAGTTATTGTCCCTATTGCATGTGTAAGCTAATTGATACAGAATGCGTTTCTGAGAAAAAGTGTAATGCTTTAAATTTAAAAAAGCTCCTTATAATATCTATCGCTTTAATAGTTGTTCTATTTCTTTGTATTGTTATTGCATATACAAAGAAAAATACTTCATATAATGTTAAATCAAAAGAAAATTCCGTTTCTTCTATTGATTATTCAGCTTATATCGGAACGTGGTATAGTAAGGAAATTACTGAACCTGATGATATTTATACAGACGGTGGGTCAGCAGTACAGATTTTTTCTATTGATGACAGAATCGCAGAAATTTCCCTGTCAACAGTACAGAGTGCTCCTATGAATAGAGTTGCAACAACCGATAAGATATATGGAGAAGTAAATGGAAATGTAATTCAATTTCATTTCCAAAATGATGGATGGATGAGTTCTGGTGATGGCACAATTACTTTGCTGAACGATACTATTTATGCAGAAGTGATATATACTTATAAAGAACCGTCAGCTTTATGGTCTCTTGACCATGCCAATATTTTTTATTTGCTTGATTCTGACAATTCAGAAACATTAGATTGAGCTTATAGACGCTCTCTAAGCTGTTCTATTTTTAAAGGCAAAGGGCTTCGGAAAAACAGTTAAAACCGTTTCAGAAGCTTGTGAAGCGTATGATTGAACGTTCTGTAGCTGTAAAAGCTTTACAAAAGTTTTTTATGAATGTTGCCCCGATCCTGTTCCCATTTTTTGGGCGTACCAAGAGGAACACCTATATATTTTGCAAATTCGGACTGCGTGAGTTTCATAGACTTACGCAGTTTTTTTATCTGATGTCCCTGTCCGTGATAAAGAAATAAATTGTAATCATCAAGCAAAGCAGTTACATCAATCTGAAACAATTCAGCAGCTTTTGCCAGTTTGTCCAGTGGGTAGGCTTCGAGTACATTTTCTTCATATCGAGAATATGTCGTTCTGTCAACTTCCATAACCTTGGCAATATCACGCTGTAAAAGTCCGTTGTTAATGCGATACCATTTCAGCTTGTCCGATACGGATTCAAGTTTTTCGGGATTTGGATTATCATACAGAAAGCATTGTGCCTTTGTCAAATGCCGATTGGTTAAAAATCGGAATAAATGAATATACAAGGGAGCATAAGTCACTCTGTCACACTGAAAGCGATATAAAATATAGAATTGATCGCTGACTTTCCGATAAACTTTCCATGGATTTGAAAAAGGCTCTCGTTTTGCTTCTTTTGAAGCTGTGAGAGCCGTAAGGATACTGTTGCTTTTTCAATACATCTGCTTGCGTAAGTCGCAAACCTGTTGCCTTTTGAATAATCAAAGGTTGAAACAGCTTTTATAAGTCCTATTGTACCGATAGATATAAGCTCGTCTTGTTCTTCAATATTCGAGTAATATTTCTTTACAATATGTGCAACAAGACGCAGATTATGTTCTATAAGCTTTGCACGCGCCGATTCGTTTCCTTGTTTCATTTGTTCAAACGCATCTGATTCTTCTGATTTTGAAAGCGGTTTAGGAAAGATGTTTTTACTTTCTATGTGGAGAGTGATAAAAAACAGATTCGAGAATATAGTACCGAGCAAATTAAAAAACATTTAAAATACCTCCTGTTTTCTAAGGCAACACCGTATTACGGCGTGATATTGCCCTGATTAAATGTTGTTTATAATAACATGATATGCGGTTTTGCTTGTACTATTTCTGATTATATTTATGATATGATCGTCCGATATGCGCGAAGTAAATCTTTGACTTACGAATGTGTAAGGACTTAAATAAAATAACCCTCGGTTTTTACCGAGGGTTATTATTTTACTATATTATGACTTCTGCATGATTTTTAAATGCAATTACCGGCAATCGCATTATTCTTTAGCAGGGTTATGTACTGAGGTAAGCTCGTTCCATGTATTATTTACGCTTTCAACGCATTCAAAATATTTCTGCGCCAACATAGACTGCGGTATTTCCAGTTCCTCCGCGCAGGCAGACATGGCTTTCCAGTCGGCTTTTTCATATGAAAGTATCAATGTATAAAGCGTACCCGCTCTGCCTTCTCTGTTAAGCAGCGCAAGCTTGATCTCGTCGCTGATAGGGAGCTGTTCCAAAGCCTCTTCAAGGGGAGAATTCATAAGCTTTCCAAGAGTCGAGAACATTCCAAGCATATACGCTTCGGAACGCGATATCGGCATATTTGACGCGTATTCCACAAGTTCGCTCGCAAACATAGCGCGCAGGAATGAGATCTTTATCAGCTCGTCGGGCGACGAACCGTCGGGCTGTTTGAAGCTAAGAAGATATATCCACTGCTTGAGCTGTCCCAGACCGAGTATAAGCAGCGCCTGCTTAACGGAGCGAGCTTTATTTCTAAGCGCAAAATACGCCGAATTTACAAGCTTTAAAAGCGGAAACGCTAATGAAACATCTCGTGAAATAATTGCTTCGATCTCGTCGACATTCGGATCGTCCTTTGTTACGGCAACCATAAGCTGGAAGAAGTTGCTTTGCAGATAATTTACTTTTTTAACGGTCGTAGGAGTCTTTTCCGAAACAAACGCGCCTTGGAAGTAGTCGCATTTCAGCGATGCCGCCCTGTCATAATCCTCTTGATCTTCGATATTATAGGCGATTATCTTCTTTCCGAATGACTGACCTATTTTTATTATGTTTTCAAGCGGAGCGGATTTTTTGGAAAAATCGACCTTTATGTAGTCTACCATATCAAGAATGCCGAAAAACCTTGGAGAGAAATCAAAGTCGACAACGGCAATATTATATCCGCTTTTCTTATATTTTGCGATAAGCTCCTGTGATAAAGGATTGGTGATAAGCGAGTCTTCGATTTCAATAACAAGCCTTTTGGGCTTGAACATTTTCGGGATTCCTTTTTCAAGAAGCTTGTGAGTAAAGGTAAGGAAAGCAAGTTTTCCGTCAAGGAATCTTTCGCTGTCCATAGACGACAGAAAATTTTCAATAGTATTTGCGGCAGACGCATCGTCAGTCGGAGCGCCGCCGACGCTGCTGTCAGTATAAATGATTTCATAAGCAAAGGTTTCCGGCTTGTCGGTAACGATCGCTTGTCTTACAATATATGAATCCATAAAATACCTCCTATATTATATATTTGAGCGCACAGCCCTAATACAATATTTCTTTATACAATCATTATACAATATTTTTTTGTTTTTTTCAAGGGTTTTTGTAAAAATTATTGTATCAAATAAAAAATAATTCATTATTTTCAGAAATTCAGAGCCTATATGGACAGGTTCTCAGCGTATTGCTTTTCAAGTTATTTGACTATATCGTTTTCAAGCAGGGCGACTATATTTTTTGCATATTTTCAATTGTAAACGCATAAGTATTAGGCAAAGGAAGTGAAGCGTTTATGAACAGAAAAACTGCGATACTAAAAATGAAGTCTTATTTTCCCGAATATATCGGACACGCTCTCGAAAAAATTTCGTATTATGACGATATACATGAGATCAGAATGAGGGTAGGGCGTCCGGCAGCCGTAGTTTCGTTCGGACGGGAAAGGTTTCTGACAGAAAAAGGAAGTCTGACCGATTTCCATGATATGTGCAGGATCATTTCTCCGGAGGACATGGATTATTCGTTCAGAGCGATATGCGATCATTCCATACATAGTTACAAAAGGGAAATATCGGAAGGCTTTATAACTCTCGAGGGCGGAAACCGCGTCGGGATATGCGCGACCGCTGTGACGGAAAGCGGACATGTAACAGCTCTTAAATATGTAAGCGGATTGAATTTCCGCATATCGGGACAGGCTTTGGGCTGTGCGGACGAGTTATGCTCCGAGTTCGGGAAAAATCCGTGCAGTATGCTTATAATAGGCGCTCCCATGAGCGGAAAGACAACGGTAATAAGAGATATGTGCCGTACTCTCGGCAGGAAGTTCCGTATATCCGTTATTGATGAAAGAAGCGAGATAGGCGCGGTATACCGCGGAATACCGCAAAACGATATCGGTACGATGACGGACGTGTTTGACGGATACCCAAAGGCGGAAGGCATAATGACGGCTGTACGGGTAATGTCGCCCGATATACTCGTATGCGACGAGATAGGCGGCGCGGCGGACTGCGAGGCATTGCTTTTATCGGCAAATTCGGGCGTTAAGGTCATAGCGACGGCTCATGGCGGCAGCCTGAACGATCTCAAAAGAAGAAGATCCGTATGCGAGATACTGGAAAGCGGTATATTTGAGCGGTATGCGGCGCTTAAAACCGGAAAGGACATCGGAAAAGTAGGGGAGAGGGGAGATATAAAATGATAAGACTTATCGGAGTATTTATGATATTTTCTGCATGCTGTGCGGCAGGCATGATAATATCCGCTTCTATCAGAAAAAAACTGGAACGACTGAATCTTTTCCGAAGAATGTCGGACGAGATATCGACTTTTATTCGATACAACAGTCTTACGGTAAGAGAAATATTGATGAAATTACAGGAAAATAAAGCGTATTCATCGCTTGCGTTCATCAATGATTACGATTACAGCTTTAAAGGACGAGCCGCAGCGGCAATATGGCTTGACGGCATCGCTTCTGATCCGGAGCTTACCGTCGATGAAAAGCATATTTTATCGCAGCTGGGGACACAGCTTGGCACTACAGATACGCAGGGACAGCTTTCGGTAATATCTATTTTCAACGAAGAACTTGAAGCGATGATAAAAAAGCAGTCGGAAAGATATGCCGTAAAGGGAAAGCTTTACCGGTCGATAGGAGTTCTTGCCGGAGCAATGCTCGGAATACTTATTATATAGGCAAAGGATGATAAAAATGGAAGTTGATCTGATTTTCAAAATAGCCGGGATCGGCATAATCGTTGCCGTATTGAATCTTGTGCTGAAACGGGCGGAACGAGAAGAACAGGCTATGATGACGACTCTTGCAGGTCTTATCGTAGTGCTGATGATGATAATTGACAGTATCAGCGGATTGTTCGATACTGTAAAAACGGTGTTCGGACTATGGTAGGGGAGATAGCGTCGGTCTGCGGACTTTGTATATGCGCGGCTCTGCTGTGCAAGATAACGGAAAAGCATTCAAAGGAACAGTCGGTACTGCTTGTTATTACTGTTACCGCGGTGATTTTTCTGAATGCCGTTGACTCGGTTCCCGGACTTTTGGACAAAATGGATATTCTTATGGCATACAGCGGTCTTGAGAGGGAATATCTTAGCATTATCTTCAAATCGCTCGGCATTTGCTGGCTGACGCAGTTTTCGTCGGATATATGCCGCGACTGCAACGAAGCCGCCATAGCTTCGGCGGCGGAGATCTTCGGTAAAATACAGCTTGCAGTTTTGTCGCTGCCGCTTTTTGACGGGCTTATAGATATTGTTACGGAGATACTTGAATGAAAAAACTGATATTTATAATAGTTATATTTTTTTTCGGGAGTATCACGGTATATGCCGAAGAGCCTGCCGCCGCAGACGATATTTATGCGGCAAGCGGTTCGGACGAGCTGAGCGCGGGGGAAATTCTCGAAAATTACGGTATAAGCTTTGACGATCCGTCAAGCATACTTTCCGTTACTCCGTCCGTATTGTGGGAAATAATAAAAAATACTCTTGTGCAAAAGGCAAAAGCGCCGCTGAAGCTTCTCATATCGCTTGGCATAATAATAATACTGACGTCTTTTGCCGAAACGATAGGCGACACGGTTAAGATCGCTAATGCGTCAAAATCCTACGAGCTGATATGCGTACTTGCCGGAGTTTCGGCTGTTTCACCGTCAATATGCGAAGCGCTTGCCGATTCGGCGGAGGCTCTTTCGGATGGAGCGGAATTTATGACATGCTTTGTTCCCGTATTTTCGGCAATATCGGCGGCAAGCGGAAGCATAACTTCGGCGTCGGGATATAATCTTCTTATAATGCTTGCCGCCGATGTGGCTATCCAGATAGCGGACAGTATGTTTATGCCTCTGCTCGGTATGTGTCTGTGTCTTGCGATAGTCGACGCGTCATGCGGAGTTCTTTCCTTAAAAGGACTTCTTGAAGGGACAAAAAAGATAGTTACATGGGGGCTGGGGCTTATTATGACGATTTTTACCGGCATGCTTTCCATACAGAGCATTGTCGGGACTTCCGCCGATTCTGTCGGCAGCAAAACGGCAAAATATGTGATCTCCAATTGTGTTCCTCTTGTGGGAAGCGCAGTATCGGACGCGTATTCGACTGTTAAGGGAAGTATCGTACTTCTCAAAAACGGAGTGGGAGGCGTCGGCATAGCCGCTCTTGCGCTGATACTTCTTCCGCCGCTTTTATCGCTTGCGCTGTACAGAATATCTGTTTCGGCGGCGTTTGTGGCTGCCGATATTTTCGGAGCGTCCAAGCTTTCCAAGCTTCTGTCGAACATCGGCTCTGTTTTGTCGGCTGCGATAGGCGTGCTTGTATGCTTTACGCTTATGTTTATCGTTTCAACGGCGATCATAATGAGCATCAGTAATATTAGTGCGTGTTGACACTACCGCTCAACGCCCGTCTTACAAACATATTTTCCGTATTTCTGCGTTAATTTTCCTTGGAATACGCAAGTATGCCTGCGGAAAATTGCCTTGAAATACGAAAAATCTGCTTGCAATCCGAGTATTTCGGATAGTGTCAACACGCCCTAATCTTTCGACTTAGCCGCATGATAGGTTTAAGAATTTTGAGACGCTTTATTCCCAATCTTTGCCGAAAATGTTTTGTATGGTTACCCGCATTTTTAGAAATACTGCCCTTTGGGTAGTATTTCTAAAAATCACGGAGATTCCAAAGGCGACTCCCCGCGGGGCGGGGAGATGTCCCGAAGGGACAGAGGGGACGGCTCTGTAAGAGGCATTCCCTTTGGCAGGGGGTTGGGGGACAGAGTCCCCCACAAGCCTCTTAAAAATAGGAGGAACATACTATGGAACTTATGAAAAAGCTTATCATATCCGCGTGTTTTTTAAGTATTGTGATATCTCTTGCGGATATGCTGAAACCGGGCGAAAAGTTTACGCGTCAGCTTAAAATGATATTTTCCCTGATATTTATTTCGGGAATTATCCTTTCTGTCGCAAATTCCGATTTTGAATTCGAGCTTCCGACGGCGGCAGCCCCCGATGAGATCGAGGGATACAAGGAAATAGAGAGCGCCGCCGATAAAGCTGTTCTGGAAGCGGCGGAAACCTCGGTAAACGACATGATATGCCGTATTCTGACAACCGAGGGGATAAGCTTTGAAAAAATATCGGCTGTTATTAATATGAATGACGACGGGAGCATAAATATTATTGAGGTTGGCTACTGCGGCGAAGAATATGACAGGGCTTTGGAAGCGATAGTGAAAAATTTCGGTCAGACAGAGGTGAAAAGGCTTGAACAATAAAATTTCGGAATTTATCAAAGGCAAGGGTGCAAGGATCATTGTTATTCTCGGTCTTGCGGGTATGGCTTTAATACTTTTTTCGGACATTTTTTTCGGAAACGGCAAGACTGCTCAAAAAGACGATTCCGACGATATCGCGGCTTCGGGATATGAAAGCTATATATCGGAATGTGAAGAAAAGCTTAAAAATACTCTTGAAAAAATAAACGGCGTGGGAAAAGCCGATGTGATGATAACAGCCGTCGGGAGCGGCGAATACGTATATGCCCAAGATGAAAAAACAGATTCCGAGAGCAGCCGTATTTCAAGAGATGAAAAATACGTCATTATCGGAAACAGCGGCGATAAAAAGGCTCTTGTAAAAAAAATAGACAATCCCGAGATAATGGGGGTCGTGGTCGTATGCGAAGGAGGTGAAAGCAATATTGTAAAGGAAAAGGTTTACAATGCCGTTTCTGCGGCGTTTGGCATACCGACACAGAAAATATTTGTGGCAGGTTACTAAGAGTCTGTTCAGTATCTTTTTGCGTGCGGTACTGCCTATATCCGATAAATATGTAATTTCTTAAAGGAGAATGTATCATGAAAAAACCATCAGTAATAATCGGAAAAAAGCAAATAATTTTAACTTGTATGACCTTGATGCTTGGAATTGCGGTATATGTAAATTACGCGCTAAGCGACGGAGGACTCGTTGAAAAGGAAGCCAAAAGCGTAAACGGCGAAATAACCGCCGAAAGCTCCGAAAGTACGGGATCGGCTGCAGAATCGGAAAGATCCGAACAGGCGGACGCGGAAAATTACGGCGAAAGCCAATTTGTAAACAGTACGGGAGCAGAGGACTATTTTGCACAGGCAAGGCTTGAAAAGATGACCAACCGCGACGAAGCGGTACAGACTCTTCAGACCATAATGGGCGGCGGAGATATCACGGAGGACGAAATGGTGACAAACGCTCTTGCAGCGGTTGAAGTGTCTAAGCTCATCGAGAGCGAGGGCAATATAGAAACGCTTATCAAGGCGCAGGGGATAGAAGACTGCGTCGTATATCTTGACGGTGAAAGCGCTAAAGTTGTGGTAAAAACTGTCGGTCTTGAAAAGGCGCAGGCTGCCGCGATAAAGGATATTATACTCGGTGAGGTGACAATTCCTGCCGAAAAGATACGTATTTTTGAGGTGAAATGAATATTTTTTTAAATTTATGTATATTTTCGTGCTAAAAACAGTTGTTTATTCTGAAATTTGTGGTATAATAAGTATAGAGGCTTATTAATTTTTATTCAAAGTCCTTGCACATTCGTAAATCAAAGATTTACTTCGCGTATATAAATTCAAGAAATTTATGGTATAATCAATACGGGTGATCTTGTGTGCCGCGGCGAAATGCTGTGCGGTACACGATCGTTCCTGTTATGAGCAAGAACTTTCAGAAAGGATGAAATAAATGACAGTAAACGAACAAAAAGGCACGCTTTGCATATCAAAGGAGGCGCTGACCGAAATCGCCGCCGCCGCTGTGTGTGAAACAGAAAGAGCAGTCTGCGGAAAAAAAGACGTTGATGTAAAATATGCCGGGGGCGTGGCAGAGATCGGTCTTGCGCTGCGTTTTCAAAAGGGCATTAAGGCTTACGCATGCTCCGAAGCCGTGCAGAACGCGGTAAAGGACAGTATTCAGAGCATGACGGGGATAACCGTTTCAAGAGTAAATGTTAAAATTTGCGGACAGATTTAATGAACGGAGTAAAAAATGACAAGAAGAGAAGTAAGAGAGTGCGCATTTATCATACTGTTTGAAAAATCGTTCAGAAACGACGATATCGACGAGCTTTACGAGATCGCCGAAGAGATCGGACTGAAAGTAAATAGCGGCGTAAAACAGATCGTAAGCGGCGTTTTGGAGCATGACGACGAGATAAGCGAAACTATTTCCGGCTACAGCGAAAAAAGAGCGATACAGAGGATACCCAAGGTGTGCCTTACGGTATTGAAAATAGCGATATATGAATCGCTTTACGACGATATGACGCCGGTAAACGCCGCTATAAACGAAGCGGTCTTACTTACCAAGGCTTATGCGTATAAAGAGGATATAAAATTCGTAAACGGTCTTTTGAGCAGCTTTGCAAAAAATATTTCCGGTGAAAAAAATGCCTGAATTTTTAGGTATAGATACCAGCAATTACACGACGTCGATTGCCGTTCTGGACAGCTTGGAAATGACTGTCAGACAGTCGAAAAGGCTTCTTCCGGTAAAAAAAGGACAAGCAGGGCTAAGACAGAGCGACGCTTTATTTCACCATATAAATCAGCTTACAGAGGTTTCAAAGGATATTTTGGAGAGTATCGGCGATCTGAAAGCAATCGGCGTTTCGGCATTTCCGAGAAATATTTCCGGTTCGTATATGCCGTGTTTTCTTGCGGGAAAAACTGCGGCTGAACTTATGGCGGCAATAAGCGGCGCAAAAATTTACTACACCTCGCATCAGGCAGGGCATATTGCGGCCGCGCTTTATTCCTGCGGCAGGCTCGATATGCTGAGCGGTTCTTTTATCGCGTTTCATGTAAGCGGAGGTACTACGGATTGTCTTTACTGCACTCCCGATGATACGGAGATAGTAAACGCAGAGCTGTTTTCCGCCTCGCTCGATCTGAAAGCGGGACAGGCAGTAGACCGCGTCGGACTTATGCTGGGGCTCGATTTTCCATGCGGCAGGGAACTTGAAAAACTTGCCGCAAAAAGCGGCGCGGAATTCAAGATAAAACCGTCTATGAAAGGAAAGGACTGCTCTCTTTCGGGTATAGAAAACAAATGCCGGAAAATGCTTGACGAGAACGTTCCTCATGAGGATATCGCTAAATTCTGCCTTGCATTTATCGGTGAAACGCTCAAAGAAATGGCTGCCGAAGCGGTCAATGCTTTGGGAAATATTCCGATGATATTTGCAGGCGGAGTAATGTCAAACAAATTTATAAAAAGTATGATACTTTCGGATCATGAGGCTTATTTTGCCGAACCCGAATTTTCCTGCGACAATGCGGCGGGAGTATCAGTTATCGCATATGAGAAATACAGGAAGAAATTATGATAGTTTTAACAGTATCGCAGCTTAACAAATACATTTCATTTAAGTTCAAAGAGGATGCCAAACTCAAAGGCGTTATAATAAAGGGCGAGATCTCAAATTTTACGGCGCACCGCTCGGGACATTTTTATTTTACGCTCAAGGACAGCGAAAGCGCGGTCAGGGCGGTAATGTTCAGGGGAAATGCTCAAAGGGTAAAATTTATGCCGGAGGACGGAATGAATGTCATCGCTATGGGAAGCGTTTCCGTTTTTGAACGCGACGGCGTTTATCAGGTGTATGTCACAGATATTCAGCCCGACGGTCTGGGAGCTTTGAGCATGGCAACGGAGCAGCTAAAGGAAAAGCTTAGAAAAGCGGGTATTTTTGACGAGTCAAACAAAAGACCGCTTCCGCAGATGCCGAAAAAAATAGGCATTGTCACTTCGCCGACGGGCGCGGCGTTACAGGACGTTGTCAATATTCTGTCAAGGCGTTATCCTGTCGGAGAACTGTGCGTATTTCCTGCGGTAGTTCAGGGAGAAAACGCTCCCGATTCGATATGCGCAGGCATTATCGCTGCCGGAAAGGCGGATTGTGATGTGCTTATTGTCGGAAGAGGCGGCGGTTCTTTAGAGGATCTCAGCGCGTTTAATACCGAAAATGTCGCAATGTGCATATATAACAGCAGTATTCCTGTTGTTTCGGCTGTTGGGCATGAAACGGATTTTACCGTTTCCGATCTTGCCGCCGATATGAGAGCTCCTACGCCGTCCGCAGCGGCAGAGCTTGTGTCGCCGTCTGTACGGCAGCTTTCGGAAAATATTGATTTCTATATTAAACGTATAAGGAATCTTGTTATGCAGATAAATTCTGCAAAAGAAAGCATGCTTGAACGCGTATGCGTCAGGCTTTCCGCATTTTCTCCGCACAGCAGGCTTGAAAAAAATGAAAAAACGCTCATTTCACTTGAAAGACGCCTTGAAGCTGCATATATAAAAAAGTTTTCGGATTGTGAACGCGAATTTTTGACAAGCATTTCTAAAATGGAGGCAATGAGTCCGCTTAAGGTTATGAGCAGAGGATATTCGCTTACATATAAAAATAAGAAAATACTTGCCGATACTAAAAATTTAAAAATCGGGGACAATGTTGATATAATGCTTGCAGAGGGCGGATTCAGCGCGTCTGTTACTGAAATCAGATAGTGTCGGGAGGATAAAAATCGGACTTGTGTGTTTAGCCCTGATCTTATGCTATTCGGCATATCCGTCAAGGGCAATTATAGATTTGATAAAGGAAATAGAGATCAAGGAATAGACAGAGGTGATAAAATGACTTTTGAAGAGAATATGAACGCTCTTTCCGAAATAGTCGGACAGCTTGAAAAGGGAGATCTTCCGCTTGAAAAATCTGTCGAGCTTTACGGAAACGGCGTTAAGATAGCGGAGATGTGCAGGAAAGAGCTTGAAGCCGCAAAGCTGAAAATAACACAGTACGGGGAGGAAAATAATGGAACAGATAGCTGAAAAAAGATTCGGAGAGTACATAGACTTTATAGAAAACGCGCTTAAAGGCTACAGCGTTAAAGATAAGCTCGGACCGCAGAAAAGCGTCGGCGAGGCTATGGATTACTCCCTTGAAGCGGGCGGTAAAAGAATACGTCCGATGCTTGTTCTGGAATTCTGCCGTATCTGCGGCGGAGATTTGAAAAAGGCGGTATCTGCGGCGTGCGCGCTTGAAATGATACATACTTTCTCTCTTATACACGACGATCTGCCCTGTATGGACGACGACGATTTCAGAAGAGGAAAACCGTCGTGCCATAAGCAGTTCGGAGAGGCAAGAGCGGTACTTGCAGGCGACGCTTTGGCTATATATCCGTTTGAGATCATTTCCGCGGCGGACGAGCTCGACGCGGAGGTTCGCGTAAAGCTTATAAACGAGCTTTCACATTCGTCAGGCGCGCAGGGTATGATAGGCGGTCAGATAATCGATATGGAAAATGAGGAGAGGGACGATGTTGACTGCGAAAACCTTGAATTTATGTATTCGCTCAAAACAGGCGCATTGATAAAGACGGCATGCGTTATGGGCTGTATCTGTGCAAAGGCAGATGAAGAAAAGACCGTTCTTGCAGCCGAATACGCAAAAGCGCTCGGTATAGCGTTTCAGATAATTGACGATATACTCGACGTTACGGGCGACGAAAAGCTTTTGGGAAAACCTGTCGGCAGCGACGTTGATGAAGAAAAAACCACATTCGTGACTGTCTACGGGCTTGAAAACGCAAAGGAACAGGCAAGGAAATATACGGTTAAGGCAATGGAAATACTCGACCGTTTTGATGATAATGACTTTTTAAAGGAACTTACGAAATTTTTGCTTGAAAGAAATTACTGATCGGAGGAGCGTTATGATATATAATCCCATAATTATCGCCGGAGCGGCAGCATGGGCTTTGGCTCAGACAGCAAAGGTCATTATCAATATGATACAAGGCAAAGGTTTTATTCCCGGGCGTTTTATAGGCTCGGGCGGCATGCCGAGCGCGCATTCCGCAACGATATGCGCGGCGTCTGCGTCAACCTTTAAAGTATGCGGAGTAGGCTCTCCAGAGTTTGCTCTTTCGGTGATAATGGCAATAATTGTGATATACGACGCTTTGAATGTCAGGTATCAGTCGGGGCTTCATGCGGCAGAGCTTAACAAGCTCAGAAAAGAATATAAACTTTACGATAAGGACGAAAAAAATTCGGGAAAGGATTTTAAGGAGCTTCTCGGGCATACTCCGTCGGAGGTCATCGTCGGAATTACTTTGGGAACGCTTGTGGGGGTTTTTATTCCTGTAAAAATATAAGATTATGAAAGAAAATAATGTAATGCTTGACGCATTGGAATTGCCGGGCGATTTGAAAAAGCTCGATATCGACCAGTGCAAACAGATATGCGGAGAGATAAGAGAGGTACTTGTTGAAACCGTTTCAAAAAACGGCGGACATCTGGCGTCTAATTTAGGCGTTGTGGAGCTTACTATGGCTATCCACAGAAATTTCAGTTCTCCCGAGGATAAAATAGTATGGGATGTGGGACACCAGTCGTATACTCATAAAATACTTACGGGGCGTCTTGACCGATTTTCTACTTTGAGAAAGGAAAACGGAATATCGGGATTCACAAAGCCCGAGGAATCGGAGCATGACGCGTTTATAAGCGGACACAGCTCTACGTCCGTTTCCGCCGCTTTCGGTATCGCCAAGGCAATGAAGCTTGACGGTAAAGATGAAAATTATGTCGTCGCGGTAACGGGCGACGGCGCGATGACGGGCGGTATGGTATATGAAGGGCTTAACAATGCCGGAAAATCGGATACAAATCTGATCGTTATAGTAAATCATAACGATATGTCCATATCTAAAAATGTCGGAGCGCTTGCGAAATATCTGCTTTCTATAAGGACGAAGCAGAAATATCTAAAAACCAAAAGAGCGGTTGAAAAGGCTCTTACCAATACTCCTGTTGTCGGAAAACCGATAGCAAGGATACTTAAAAATTCAAAGGATACCGTAAAAAGTACGGTTTACAGAAACACCAGCAATACAAATACCACTATTTTTGAGGATCTGGGATTTATATATTTAGGACCGGTTAACGGTCATGATATTGCCGCTCTTGACGAAGTTATTATGACGGCGAAATCATATCATAAGCCCGTTGTTATACATGTAAATACGGTTAAGGGCAAGGGGTATGAGCCTGCCGAGAAGAATCCGGGAGAGTTTCACGGCATCTCTAAATTTGATATAATTACAGGCAATCCCGAGGTTTCGACCGCCGACTGTTATTCAACGGTATTCGGAAAAGAGCTTCTTAGTCTTGCAAAGAAAGACGAACGTATCTGCGCTGTAACGGCTGCCATGAAATACGGGACGGGACTCCAGTATTTCTGCTCTGAGCTTAAAGAACGCTTTTTTGATGCGGGGATCGCGGAGCAGCATGCGGTAACGTTCTGCGCGGGGCTTGCGTCGGCAGGAAAGCTTCCGGTATTTGCGGTTTATTCCTCGTTTTTGCAGAGGGCTGTCGATCAGATGATACATGACGTCGTGATCGGAAAAAATCATGTCGTTATCGGTATAGACCGCGCCGGGATTGTCGGCGAGGACGGCGAAACTCATCAGGGCGTATTTGACGTGCCGATAGTGACAAGTATTCCGGGGGCTGTTGTCTATTCTCCGTCATGCTACGAGGAGCTGAAGCTGTGCCTTAACGACGCGATTTATAAGGACGAGGGGCTTGCGTGCGTGAGATATCCGAGAGGGAACGATTGCTCATGCTTTGATAAGACCGATCTCAACACATCGCATACATTGACGGTAAAGAAGGATTCGTCTGTTCTGCTTATCACATACGGCAGGATATACGACGAATTGTATAAAGCTCATGAGCTTATCAACGAAAGCGGAACGTCCTGCGATCTTCTGAAGCTTACCCGTATTTTCCCTATAAGCCGCGATATTGTTGAAACGGCTTCGGGATACGAAAAGGTGATATTCTTTGAGGAAAGCGGTATCAGCGGAGGCATCGCCGAGCATTTGAGCAGAAAGCTTCTTGAAAACGGTTTTAAGGGAAGCTTTTACGCAAAGGGTATCACAGGGCTTGTAAAACAGGCTTCGGTAAAGAGCGTTCATGAGCGGCTGAATTTTGAATGTAATTCGATGACCGAGTATATCAGAAGCATTGCGGAGGAAAGAAATTGAGCGTAAGACTTGACGTTTTCCTGTATGAAAAAGGTTTTGCTCCAAGCAGACAAAAGGCGAAGGAGCTTGTTTTGGAAGGACATGCTTTGGTAAACGGAAAATTGCGTACAAAGCCGTCGTATACGGTTGACGATAACGACAGCGTTGAAATATTCGGAGAAACGCTTAAATATGTCGGAAGGGGAGGGCTTAAGCTTGAAAAGATAGTTGAGCTTTGCGGTATCGATCTAAGCGGTAAAACATGCATGGATATCGGCGCGTCAACCGGCGGCTTCACGGACTGTATGCTTCAAAACGGCGCTGAAACGATCTATGCCGTTGATGTCGGCAGCGGTCAGCTTGCAAAGAAGCTTTGCGGCGACGCAAGGGTCGTCAATATGGAAAAGACCGATATCAGAAATGTCAAAGCGTGCGATCTTAGTAAACTTCCCGAATTTATTTCCGTTGACGTATCGTTCATTTCATTGAAGCTTATTTTGAAACGCGTTTTTGAATTGCTCGATGAAAACGGCACAGCTGCCGTGCTTATAAAGCCGCAGTTTGAAGCCGGACGCGAAAATATCGGTAAAAACGGGATAGTCAGATCAAAAAATGTCCATATAAGCGTTGTTGCGGATATACTTTCATTTTCAGAGCGTACAGGATTTAAAACGATAGGTATATGTCATTCGCCGATAACAGGCTCTAAAGGGAATATCGAGTATCTTGTTTGTCTTGGAAAGCACGGTGAAAGTGTGAATGCAGATGTGAAAAAAATCGTAGACGACGCGTTTGAAGCGTTGCATTAAAATGTCGGAGGAAAATGATGAAGGCGGCTATATTTCCGAATTTTCAGAAACAGAATGCTCTTGAATGCGCAAGAGAGATATGCGATAACCTACATAAGCTCGGTATAGAGGTATGGATCGATCAGGGGTATAAAAATGATTTTTCCGATAAATATATGGTAAAGTTCGGAGTGTTTAACGATTTTATAAAGGAATCCGATTTTGCAATAGCTATCGGGGGCGACGGCACTATATTAAAATGCGCCGGACACTTGGTGGAATCGCATACAAAGCTTCTGGGCATAAATACGGGCAGACTGGGGTTTATGTCGGCGTTTGAGTCGAATCAGCTCGATTATCTGAAAAGGCTCAAAACAGGGGAGTACATCGTTACGGAGCGTATGATGCTTGAATGCGAGCTTTTTGCCGAAAAAAAAATCTGCACGGCGCTCAACGATATCACAATATCCGGGATGTATTCGGGAATATGCGATTTTTCCGTATATGATGAAAGGGGAGAGATAGGGGAATATCGGGCGGACGGAGCGGTATTCAGCACCCCTACGGGTTCTACGGCGTATTCGCTTTCGGCGGGAGGTCCGATAATAGACCCCGAAATGGAATGTATAGAAATGACGCTTATTTGTCCGCATTCGCTTTTTGCGCGTCCTATGATATTTCCGCCGCGCAAGAAAATACGCTTTCAGACAAGCGATAAAAACAGACAAAGTATTTTTGTAAGCGTTGACGGGAACGAGCCTATAGCAGTGAAAAACGGAAACGTTGTGGAAATAAGGCGTTCAGAGGATAAAATAAGACTTATCAGCATGAATGATAATTCATTTTACAATTCTCTGAACAGGAAAATTATGCGTTCGATAAAATAACCAAAGGAGATATTGATGTCGGAATGAAAAATAAACGGCAGTATAAAATTCTTGATATAATAAAATTGCATGATGTTGAAACGCAGGAAATGCTGCAGGGACTTTTGTCGGAATATGGCTTCAAGGTGACGCAGGCGACGGTTTCAAGAGATATAAAAGAGCTGAAGCTTGTTAAGAAAATGAATAAAAACGGCATTTATAGGTATGAAGCTCCTGTTGAGAATCAATTTAAGCAGAATATTTTTGCGGATACTGTGACGAGCATCGACTACGCCGTAAATACCGTTGTTATAAAATGTCATAACGGAATGGCACAGGCGGCATGCGCGGCTCTTGACAGCATGAATTACGGCGGTATCGTCGGAACTATAGCAGGCGACGATACTATATTCGTACTTATGAGGACGGAAGCGGAAGCCAAAAAGCTTGTGAAAACATTTAAGGAATTGGTCTGGGGGTAATCGAAAATGCTCAGGGAGGTATATATAGAAAATCTTGCGGTCATTGAAAAAGCTGTTATACCGTTTTCAGATTCGTTCAATGCTTTTACAGGTGAAACAGGCGCGGGAAAATCCATACTTATAAATGGGATAAACGCGGTTCTGGGGCAGAGAGTCACAAAAGATATCGTGAGGACAGGCAGCAAAAAGGCGGTCATAACCGCTCTGTTTACGGGGCTTTCGGAGAATGTCTGCAATAAGCTTGACGAGCTTGGTATCTCTCATGAAAACGATGAGATAACCGTAACAAGAGAGATAGCTGCCGACGGCGGAAGCGTCGCGAGGATAAATTCAAGGACAACGACCGTTTCCATACTTCGTGAAATAGGAGATATGCTTATTACGATCCATGGTCAGCATGACAATCAGATACTTCTTTCGCCCGAAAAGCATATCGAGGTGCTTGACGGATTCGGCGAATTGACGCAGACGCTCGAGGATTACAGATCAAGCTTCAGAAGCTTGCAGTCTATGGCAAAAAAGCTTGGCGATATGAAAAAAAACCGCATAGAAAAGCGCGACAGAGCGATCCTTTTAAAAGATCGCATAAGCGAACTCGAACAGATAGATCTTCATTCGACAGATTACGGCGAGCTTGAAAACGAATATAATATGATACAAAATGTTGACAGGATCGCGGGCGCTGTCAGAAACATAAACGCGGCGCTGAACGGCGACGATACCGAAAACGTCATCGATATGCTGGGTATCTGCGAAGAGGAGATAGGCGGCATCGCGGATTATTCCAATGAAGCGTCCGAGCTGTACGACAGGCTTGTTTCGCTTAAAATAGAATTGACCGATATATCTGACGAGATAAACAGGATAGGGGACAGCCTCGATATAGATGAACGCCGTTTTCAATATGTTACGTCGGCATACAACAAGATAAATCATTTTATGAAGAAATATAACTGTGATTATGAGGAGCTTGTGAAGCTTTATGACGAATCGAAAGCAGAACTGGAAACGATAGAATTTTCCGAAGAGGATATGAACAAGCTTTCTGTTGAAAAGGACAGGCTTCTTCATGAGGCGACGGAGAAGGCAAAGAACCTTTCATCACAGCGCAAAGCCGTTGCGGAGAGATTTACAAAGCAGGTCACAGAGGAACTAAGCTTTCTCGATATGCCAAACGTTGTCATAGAAATCAGGCAGGAAAGAGGAAAGCTTACCGTAAACGGTATGGACAGCATCGAATTTCTCATTTCGGCAAATAAAGGGGAAACACCCAGACCGATAGCCAAGATCGCGTCAGGCGGAGAGCTTTCAAGAATAATGCTTGCGCTCAAAAGCGTTATTGCTGAAAAGGATTCTATTCCCACGCTGATATTTGACGAGATAGATACGGGGGTAAGCGGACGGGCAGCACAGAAAATCGGGATAAAAATAAAACAGATAAGCAAAATAAGACAGATACTTTGCGTTACTCACCTTTCGCAGCTTGCGGTAATGTCGGATAATCATCTGCTTATAGAGAAAAATGTCGTCGGCGACAGGACCGTAACGAGCGTTACGCCTCTTGATTTTGAAGGAAGAATAAAAGAGATCGCAAGAATAATGGGCGGTGAAGATCCGAGCGACACCCTGCTGAAAAGCGCGGAGGAGGAGCTTCGGAAAGCTGCCGGAATTTAGGAGCTGTGAAAATGGAATATTGTTTTAACGGCGGCTGCTGGGGAGCGGTTTTTGCCGTTCCGAATTCAGTTGTCGATAATTATATAAAGCTTGCGAATGAAGCCTCTGTAAAGGTGCTGCTGTTTGTTTTGCGAAACAGCGGAAAGAATTTTTCCGCAAATGAGATCGCGTCCGCTTTAAATCTGACTTCGGATCAGGTGGAAGAATCGTTTGTTTTTTGGGATAACGCAAATATAATCTCAAAGTCCGGAAATAATGACGGAGCTTCACGATCTGCCGATACTCATGAGAAACAGGATACTGATATAAATGAAAAATATGTAAAGAAAAGCGGTATGCCGTCAGGCACGGCATATTCAATAACGCCGACCGAGATAGCCGACAGGATAAGCAGATCGGAGGACGTCAGAGTCATGTTTGCAATGGCGGAAAAATGCTTCGGGCATCCGCTTAACCATACGGAGCAGAGATCGTTTATTTGGATGCATGATTATTTGGGAATGCCGGCTGATGTGATCGTGACTATTGCGGCGTATTGTCTTTCTATAGATAAGGGAAATATAAAATACATAGAAAAAATATCTGCCAATTGGGCGGAAAACGGTATAAACACACTTGAACGCGTACAGGAAGAGATCAAGCTTCGGGAAGAAAAAAATTCGTTTAACGGCAAGGTAATGAAGGAATTCGGCATGTCAAGGCGTCCGACGTCAAAACAGCAGGAATTTATTGACGGCTGGAGAACTAAGGGATACAGTATGGAGCTTATAGGCTATGCGTGCGAAAAAACCATAGAAGCGATCGATAAGGTGAATTTTCCTTATATCAACAAGATACTCGAAAGCTGGTATGAAAAGGGATTGCTTACCAAATCAAAGATAGACAGCGAAGAAAAATCTTGGAAAGAAGAAAAAAGATCTAAGAAAAATAATGAGAATGAACATTCATACGATCTGAACGAATATAAATCATTGGTGAATAATTTTGGAGATAAGCAATGAGCGGAAACAAAGAAATTTTAAATAAGGCTGTCGATATTATCAATCAGCGCCGAAACAGAGCTAAAGCTGTTAACGACATGCGTTTTGAGGAGATAAATTCAAAGATCCCCGAGATAGGCGAGATAAATGCACAGCTTGCGAGAACAGGCATGGAGATCTTAACTGTTATGAGAAGCGGCGGGAATACTTCCGATAAGCTGTCAAAGCTTAAAGAAAGAAATCTGGAAGCGCAGCGAATGGTAAAAAATCTTTTGAAGCAAAACGGTTACCCCGAAAACTATCTGAATATAAAATATACCTGTGATAAGTGCTCGGATACGGGATCATGCGGCGGAAAGCGGTGCGTTTGTTTTAAGGAACTGACAGCCCGTCTTTCGGCAGAGAAAATGAATGAAAGCTCTCAGATAATGCTTTGCAGCTTTGATAAATTCAGAATTGACTACTATCAGGGGAAAACCGCTGAGGAAACGGCAAAATATCGTGAGATAATGAGCAAGATCTTTCAATACTGCAAAAATTATGCCGAAAATTTTTCAAGATCATCGGATAATATTCTTATATTCGGGAAAACGGGACTTGGAAAAACGCATCTTTCTCTTTCAATAGCAAATGAAGTTTTAAGGAATGGTTTCAGCGTTCTGTACGATTCGACCGTAAATTATCTAAGGCAGATCGAAAAGGAACATTTCGGGCGTTCGGCGGAATATGCGGATACCCTTGAAATGCTTTTATCAGCGGACTTGCTTATACTTGACGATCTCGGCTCTGAATTTGAAACTTCATTTTACAATTCGGTGATATATAATATTATAAATACAAGAATGTGCAGAAATATTCCGACCATAATCAGTACAAATTTGAATCATGAAGATATCCAAAAAAAATACGATGACAGGGTCGTTTCAAGGCTTTTTGCAGCGTATAATTGTCTTGAATTTGTTGGTACGGATATTCGTCTTGTTAAAAGAAAAATGGGTGAAAAATAATTTTTGTTGACATATCTGTATATGGTATAATAAACGTAAACGTTTATTATCTTTTATCTGAAGTCCTTGCAGATTCGCAAATTATAAATTTGCTTCCTGCATATCGGACGATTATACCATAAATAAAAATTTATGGTATAATAAGCATAATTGCTTATTAGCCTTTATTTTTGAATCAAGGATTTACTCCCCGCATATCGGACAATTATACAGTAATTCAAGTGAATTTCAGGAGGAAGTTTATGAATATTAATACAGAAAAGCGTTTATGGGAAAATAGATATAAAATTGACGAACCGACTATTGATTCACAGCATTATCAGCTTTTTCACAAAATTGACAGACTTTTTTATTTTGTAAATAAAGGCGACTTGGAAAAGCAAAAGAAAGAATGTATGGAAACAATTAATTTTCTCGTAGACTATACTATAACACACTTTAATACCGAGGAAGCGTATCAGCGAAAAGTAAAATACTGTGATTATGAACGTCATAAAAAGCTTCACGAGCAATTTAAAGATGTCATCGATTTGTACTACAGAAAGCTTACAAACGATTTTTCTCAAAAAACGTTGGAGTCATTTTTGGGAACGCTTCTCATATGGCTGATAACTCATGTTTACATATGTGATAAAAAAATAGCCACAAATGAACCGATACTTGACGATACAAAATTTAATACTGCTGAAACATTTGTTAAAAAAGTATTTACCGATCTATATAATATAAAATTACTCTCCGTTGAACAATGCCTTTACAAGGGATTTGTCAACGAAAAAGTATTCATACGCACTCATATCAGAGTTAAAGAAAAACAGCATATTTTTGTCTATGCAATGTCTGAAAGGTTCGCAAAAGCTATTTTCTGCAAGGCAAGCACTCTTGAACTGGATTCGTTTGATAATATAGGTGAATTCGAGCTTTCCTGTCTGGAAGAAATAGCAGAAACCATATCCGCATATACTGCTGAAATCGTATCAAAGAACCATGCTTGGTCTTACCTTGACGGTAAGCTGTTTATTGAAACATACAATGAAAACAAATATGATTTTTCCGACAGCAGTACATTTAAAGTCGAAACAGAATTCGGGAATATGGAAATGCTTTATCTTGTGGTTTGATATTTTTTTGAGCTTGTTTTGGAAATATACCAAAAAATTGCGTATCAAGTAAAAAACAGGGAACGTATTGCAACGTTCCCTGTTTTTTATATTTTCTATATAAAGGCGTATTTTAATAATTCAGAATGTCATTTGCAGCAACAGCTTTTTCAAAAAATTTGTTGAATTCTTCTTCATCAAGTTCATCTTCGGGAGGTACTCCCAATCCATACTCCATATTTTCCATGATCTTTCTTTTAAGCATAACGCAGTCGAACACGTTAATAATGCCGTCTTTACACAGATCGGCACGTTCAGCCGCCTTATTGTCCAGAGTTGTTTTACCGACAAGATATTCCTGCAAAAGCTTAATGTCAAGATTATTGATAAGACCGTCAAAATTCAGATCTCCCTTACCGTCGTCTAATGACTCAAAGGTAA
>JAMPFN010000019.1 GCA_023664445.1 Clostridium sp.
ATTTTGAGGCACTTTATCTCCCTTTGGCAGGGGGTTTGGGGGACAGCGTCCCCCATATGTGTGATTTTTTTCATTTTATCGCACGTTTTACTGGCGTTTTTATAAAAAATCTGTTATAATAGAAGTAATATCATAAAAAAACTAAAAAAGCAGAACGGAGAAAGATATGAAATTACTTGCTATTGACGGGAACAGCATTATAAACCGAGCGTATTACGGTATCAGGCAGCTTACCAACAAAAACGGGGTTCATACGAACGCGGTATTCGGTTTTATGAACATATACTTTAAAAATGTTGAAGAGGTAAAGCCCGATTGCGTTGCCGTCGCCTTCGACCTTAAATCGCCTACTTTCAGACACAAGGCCGCGGATTTTTACAAGGCTAACAGAAAAGGTATGCCCGAGGAGCTTGCGCAGCAGCTTCCGCTCGTGAAAGAGATTCTGACGTACATGGGCGTAAAAATAATCGAATGCGAGGGATATGAGGCGGACGATATTTTAGGTACGCTTTCAAAAGCCTGCGCGGACAGTGGAAACAAGTGCTTTGTCCTGACTGGAGATCGTGACAGCTTGCAGCTCGTAAACGATAAGGTCACGGTTCGCCTTGCGACAACGAAAGAAACCGTGATCTATACTCCCGAAAAATTTATGGAGGATTACGGCTTTGAACCTATACACCTCATAGATCTAAAGGCGCTTATGGGCGACAGCTCGGATAATATTCCGGGGGTCGCGGGGGTCGGTCAGAAAACTGCCGGCAAGCTTATTTCGGAATGGAAAACGATAGAGAATCTCTATGAAAATATCGACAAAGCCGAGCTTACAAAAAGCGTCTATAACAAGCTTATAAACGGAAAAGCTTCTGCGGAACAGAGCAAGTGGCTCGCGACGATATGTCTTGAAGCTCCGATAGACACGGATATTGAAAAATATATCCCGTCGGAGCGTGACGACCGAAAGCTGAGCGAATTGCTGACCGAGCTTGAAATGCTGAAGCTTCTCAAAAAAATGGAGCTTGAGCCGTCCGAGAAGAAAGTTTCCGAGAATACGGTAAGAGCGGAGGAGATATCCGTTGAGCATATTAAACTTGACGAAAGCAGGCTTTCGGAGCTTAAAAGCCGAGAAAGTCTTTACTGCGTTTACTTCGGCGGTATTTTGCGGATATGCGAGAAAAACGGGAATGAGAGCGCGGTATATACAACGGAAAACAATGCGTATGCTGCGGAGCTTTTGTCGTGCGGTGCAAAAAAGTATATGTTTGCGGCAAAGCCTGCCTACAGACTGTGCTTTTCCGAAGGGAAGCCTCTCGAAAATATGGCGTTTGACGCGGAGATCGCGGCTTATCTGCTTGACCCGTCGACACCGGAATACAGTATCGAAAGGCTTTGTATGCGTTACGGTTCTCCTTATTATAAAAACGCGGAACAGGCAGCCGATATAGTAAGTCTTCCCGAGCTTTGCGCGGTACTGGAAAAGGAAATAGAAACGCAGGGAATGTCCGGGCTGATGTTTGAAACGGAACAACCGCTGACCGAAGTGCTGGCATCCATGGAGCGTTTCGGCGTGGGGATAAACAGAGACGGCGTTGAGGAGTTTGGCAAAGGGCTTGTGGACGAGATAGAAGGACTGGAATCGCAGATATATTTTATGTGCGGAAAAGAATTCAATATTGCATCTCCGAAGCAGCTGGGAGAGATACTGGTGGAAATGGGAGTGCCTCTCAAAAAGAAAACCAAGAAAGGATTTTCAACAAGCGCGGAAATACTTGAAGAGCTTAGCGGCGAGTATCCTATTATAGATCTCGTTCTGCGTTACCGCAAGCTTGCAAAGCTTAATTCGACCTATGTCGAGGGACTTCTTAAAACGGTTGGAGAGGACGGAAGAATACACACATCATTCCGTCAGACCGAAACAAGAACCGGAAGAATTTCCTCTACCGAACCCAATCTACAGAATATCCCCGTAAGGACGGAGCTCGGACGTGAGATGAGAAAGTTTTTCGTCGCGCAAAACGACAGGATCCTGCTCGACGCCGACTACAGTCAGATAGAACTAAGGATAGTTGCGCATGTCTGCGGAGATGAAGCGATGATAAACGGCTTTAAGGACGGCGCGGATATTCACAGGGCAACTGCGGCGCAGGTATTCGGACTTCCGCCCGAAATGGTAACGAGCGAGATGAGAAGCGCGGCAAAGGCGGTAAATTTCGGCATTATATACGGCATCGGAGCGTTTTCGCTTTCCAAGGATATCAACGTTTCGGTTTTTGAAGCGAAAAAGTATATAAAAGACTATCTGCATAATTTCCCGAATGTGGAAAGGTTTATGAACGAAACCGTTGAAAACGCGAAAAATAACGGTTATGTTACAACAATGTTCGGAAGAAGAAGATATGTCCCCGAGCTTTCCGCATCAAACAAGAAGATGCAGGCGGCGGGAAAAAGAATAGCTATGAACACGCCTATACAGGGCAGCGCCGCAGACATAATAAAAATCGCGATGGTGAATGTCTATAAGCGTCTGAAAGAGGAAGTCCCCGACGCAATGCTTATTTTGCAGGTACACGACGAGCTTATAGTTGAGTGCCGGCGCGGCGATGCGGACAGGGCGGCAAAAATACTTTCCGAGGAAATGACGAACGCATGCGTTCTTAAAGTGCCGCTGACAGCCGATGTGAACAGAGGTGAAAGCTGGTATGAGGCAAAGGGCTGATATTGTGAGAGCCGACGCTTCTCATATGGAGCGGATAGCCGAGATCGGAGAATGTTTTGCTGCGGAGGGCTGGACAAAAGAAACTTTCGGCAATTGGCTTGAAAGGGAAAATTCGATAATGCTTGCCGCAGTTTGCGGTAACGGCGCGGTCGGTTTTGTAAGCGGCTCTTATGTGATCGATGAAGCGGAGCTTTTTAATATAGCGGTGCTGTCGGAGTACCGCGGAAACGGTATTGCCGATAAGCTTATGAACCGCTTTGAGAACGAGCTTTCAGGGCTTGGGATAAAAAAGATATTTCTCGAGGTGAGAGAAAGCAATACGGCGGCTTTGTCGCTCTATAAAAAGCACGGCTTTGAACAGAGCGGTCTGCGTAAGAATTATTATATCGATCCGAGAGAAAACGCGGTAATAATGAGTAAGGAAGTTTGAAAATGGAAATATATCTTGACAACGCGGCAACGACAAAGCCGTGCGGCGAAGCGGTAAAGGCGGCTTGCGGCTGCATGACGGAAAATTACGGGAATCCCTCTTCTCTTCATTCAAAGGGACTCGATGCCGAGCTTGCGGTCAATGAAGCAAGAAAAATAATCGCAAAGGAGATCGGCTGCGCTCCCGAACGCTTTTATTTTACATCGGGGGCGACGGAAAGCAACAATACTGCGCTTTTCGGGGCGGCTTCGGCATACGGAAAATGCCGTCCGAAAATAGTGACTACCGCAGTCGAGCACGCGTCCGTACTGGCGGCGGCAGACGAGCTTGAAAAGCGCGGCTATGAGGTCGTGCGCGTTTCTCCGAATGAAAACGGAGATATCGCGCCCGAAAGTATTATATCGGCGGTCGATGAAAGGACGTGCCTTGTCAGCATGATGCTTGTGAATAATGAAACGGGCTATATTCTTCCCGTAAAAGAAACGTTTTCCGAAATAAAAAGACGCTTTCCGAAGTGCGTCGCTCACTGCGACGCCGTACAGGGATTTATGAAAATTCCCTTTAAAGCGAACGAACTCTGCGCCGATACGATTTCCGTCAGCGCGCATAAGATACACGGCTGCAAGGGCGTTGGCGGACTTTATATAAAAAAAGGCGTTCGCTTGGGAAAACTGCTTTTCGGCGGCTCACAGGAAAAGAATATGCGTTCGGGAACTGAAAACGTTCCTATGATCGCGGCGTTCGGAGCGGCTGTGAAAACGCTCTGCGGCAGTACGGCTGAAAGATACTCCAATGCCGAAATGCTGAAAGCGCAGCTTTGCGAAATGCTTGAAAAATCGGACGGAACAGTCGTAAATTCGGGCAAAAGCTGTTCTCCTTACATTATTAATGTGTCAATACCGGGAGTACGCTCGGAGATAATGCTTCATTACCTTGAAGCGAAAAAAATATATATATCGAGCGGTTCGGCGTGTTCAAAGGGAGCGCAAAGCGGCGTGCTTTCGGAATTCGGTCTGAAACCCGAGCTTGCTGATTCGGCTTTGAGGATAAGTCTTTGTTCGGAAAATACCATTTCCGAGCTTGAAATACTTGCGGACGCTATACGGGAAGGCAGAGAAAAACTTATGCGTCCGGCATTTAACAGAAAAAATATGTCAAAACGGTAAAAATTTTATTACATGATTTCTTGACAGTATGACTTGAATATGTTATGATATTGTATAGGAAACGTCAAAAAACAATTTGACGTTTCAGTATATAGATTATCGGACAAGTTTTAAATAAGGTCGTGAAAATATGCGGGAAATAATCCTGATCAAGTATGGGGAAATGGCTCTTAAGGGACTTAATAAGCGTACCTTTGAGGACGTTCTCGTTAAAAATATAAAAAGGCGCATAAAAACGCTCGGAAAGACGGAAATTGTAAGGGCGCAGTCTACCATACGTATCACGCCCGAAGATGAAAATTATGATATAGGAGAAGCGGTCGATAGACTGAAAAAGGTTTTCGGTATTGCGGCTCTTTGCCGTGCGGCTGCGTGTGAAAAGGATTTTGAGGATATAAAAAGGGTCGGCATCGAATATCTTGCGGATACGCTGAAAAATGCGTCTACTTTTAAAGTGACTGCCAAAAGATCCGATAAGAGATTCCCGATGAAGTCACCCGAGATATGTGCGGAGCTTGGCGAAACGCTGCTTTCCGAGTTTGAGCATCTTAAAGTTGATGTGAACGATCCCGACGTTACCGTAACGGTTGAGATACGCGATACAAACGCTTATGTTCACGGTGAAAATATAAAGGGGGCAGGCGGACTCCCCGTCGGCACGAGCGGACATGCAATGCTTTTGCTTTCGGGCGGTATCGACAGTCCCGTTGCAGGGTATATGCTGGCAAAAAGGGGAGTTCACATTTCGTCGATACATTATGTAAGTCCGCCTTATACGTCGGACAGAGCAAGGCTTAAAGTGGAAGAGCTTTGCGGAAAGCTTGTTGATTACTGCGGAAGCATGGCGTTTTTCTGCGTTCCGTTTACCGAGATACAGGAAGCGATAAGGGATAACTGCCCCGAGGAATTTTTTACCGTTATAATGAGAAGGATCATGATGGAGATCGCTCAGAGAATATGTAAAAAAGAAAAGTGTCTGGCGCTTATAACGGGCGAAAGCGTGGGGCAGGTGGCAAGTCAGACCATGAACGCTATCGCGTGTACGGACGCAGTATGCGAAATGCCTGTGTTCAGACCTCTTATAGGCATGGATAAAACAGAGATCGTCGAGATCGCGAGAAAAATAGATACATTCGATATATCCGTTCAGCCTTATGAGGACTGCTGTACCGTATTTACTCCACGTCACCCGAAGGTAAGACCGCTTCTTTCGGATATCGAAGCGGCGCAAAGCAGTTTTGATTTTTTACCGCTGATAGAAAAGGCTGTCGAAGAAACGGAACTAAAGATATTTAATCTTGATATGTAAGAGGCTCTTAGCAGGCTTCGAGAACAAAAAGATTGGTGAAAATAATATGAATTCAGATGAAAATTACGGCGCAGAGCAAATCGAAGTGACCCGTGAAGATCTTGAATATTTGGTTGCAGATGTTGTAAAAATGCTGCTGAGCAAGGGCGTTACCATAGCTACAGCCGAAAGCTGTACGGGAGGACTTTTATCCGAGCTTATAACATCTGTTCCGGGGGCTTCAAAGATCTTTGAGATAGGCGTCTGCACATATTCAAATAAAATAAAGCACGAATATCTGGGCGTGCCGAAGTCTATGCTTAAAAAGTATGGAGCTGTGAGCCGGCAGGTGGCGCTTGCAATGGCTGCCGGACTTCAGAAGCAGTCGGGAGCGGATATATGCATTTCCATTACGGGTATCGCGGGTCCCGGAGGCGGAACGTTTGAAAAACCCGTGGGCACTGTGTTTGTCGGCATAAGCTGCGGTAAAAAGCGGATAGTCAAGCTTTTGCGCTTGTGGAAGCTTCTCGATACGAGCAGAGATAATATAAGACTTCATACGGCATACAGAGTATTTGAGTTTTTAGCGCAGATGCTTGCGGTGATGCCGGACAACCTGCCGCAGAAAAGAGATCTTTCAAGAGAAAAAAAAACCTATAAGGACGTTATAACGGGGCTTATCCCTTGGAAGGGCGACAGCTTTGCCGAGATCATAAGAAAGATCGTATTTATCGCGGCGGTGGTAGTGTTCAGCGTGTGTCTTTTTCTTATAGTTGATTACTATTGGGAAAACTATAAGAACAGACAGCTCGGAAATGAGATCGAAAAGATCTATGACGGAGCTAACAATGCGGTAACTTCGTCTTCGGCAGGAGAGTCGGGCGGACAGGCTTACAAGAAATGGGAGCTTAAAGAGGGAGCGAAAATGCTTCTTGAACGAAACAAGGACGTTGTCGGGTATATAAGAATACCGGAAACGGAACTCAGATATCCCGTTGTGCAGCGAAGAAGAGAGGACGGAAACGATTATTACCTCGATAAAAATATAGACGGCGAAAAAGCCAAGGCGGGAACTATTTTCCTTGACTGGAGAAACTATTTCGACTATGTTGAAAACGGAGTCAAGGTCTTGGACAATTCACAGAATCTTATAATTTACGGTCATGATATGAAAGACGAGTCGATGTTCGGAAGTCTTCAGAGATATGAGGATATCGACGGCTATTACAGCGAACACCCTATCATCGAATTGAGTTCAAATTACGAAACTTATCAATATAAAATATTCGCGTATTTCATAATCGACGCCGAGGACGATACCGATACAAAATTCGATTGCTGGAACTATCTGAATTTTGCCGGTGAAGAAGATTTTTATGAATATGTAAACAATGCGAAAAAACGCGCGCTGACGCATAACGATGTCGATGTCGTATACGGAGATCAGCTTCTGACGCTTTCGACATGCAACAGTATTTTTGATACGGGAAGGCTTATCGTTATGGCAAGGCTTTTGCGTGACGGCGAAGATCCGAAGGAAGGAACGGACAACGTAAGAAAAAATACAAATATTCTTTGGCCGTCGATTTATTATGAGTGGAACGACAGAACATACGATCCGGAGGAAGAATTTGAAGGCTATCCTCTGACAAGCAACTGATAGAAAGGCGGATTGACTTATATGATAACAAAGAAAACTTTGATTACGATAGGCTGTACGGCTGTTATGGCTGCGGTTTCGCTCGTATCGATAACGGCATGCAGCGGCAAGAATGAAAATAATAACTCGAGCAGCACCGCTTCCGATGTCCTCGAGCCTATGACGGAAGCTCCGACAGAGCCTCCTATGCCCGATCCGGCAAGCTATACGCCGGATAAGGGACTTACGGGAAGAGCAAAGGTGCTGCTGCGTGAAAACGAGGATGTCGTAGGCTACATAAAGATCAGCAACACCGTCGTAGATTATCCCGTTATACAGTATGACGGAGATAATCTGGAAGAATACGGAAACGATTATTATTTAAGCCGCGATATTTATGGGAATTATTTCTTTGACGGCTGTATTTTCATGGACTACAGAGATAATTTCGAGGCGGACGATAAAAAACAGTCGGAAAATATAGTCCTTTACGGACATAATCTGCTCAACGGCACAATGTTTACCGATCTTCATAAATACAGAAAGGACGAGTCTTTCTATAAAGAAAATCCGATAATAGAATTCAGTTCAAATTATGATGATTATAAGTATATTATTTTCGCGTACGCTCCTGTCAGCGGATATGCGGGAGATACCGCTTACGGTCCGGATTTCCAGTACTGGAACATGCAGGATTTAAGCGATGAAAACGAGTTTAACGAATATGTGGAAACCGTAAAGTACAGATCGATGATATCTCCGGATATCGACGTACAGCCGGGGGACAAGCTTCTTACGCTTTCAACATGTCATCTCGATGAAGATGAATCGCGTCTGATAGTTGTGGCGAGAAGACTGCGCGATCATGAAACTGTGGATAAAATAGATAAAGCACAAAGCACAGGCGATACGGAAGATAAAGATAAAGACGAGGAAGAAGAGGAACAGGAACAAAACGAAGAATAATATCGGCAATTGACATAATTGAAAATTGACGTAAAATCGGAGTGATAATATGAATTTGCATAAACTGCACAGAACGGTATCGGCTTTTTCAGCCGCGCTTTTGATCTGTACGGGAGCGTTAGGTACGCAGATTGTATCGGCGGAGAATAACAATAAAAAGATCGCCTCAAAGGCTGAGGCGGACGCTTTGAAATCGGAAGACGAGATGCTTTCAAAAATAAAGGACAATAAATGGTGGAAAGCCGGTCTGTCCGATTATAATGAGAATTTTTCCATAATCGGTTATGAAACCATAAAGGTTTCGGATAATAAGCCGAAGCAGGATGATTCCGATGATGGGATCGTAATAAACGATACCGGCATAAGCTATATAGAACCGCATTCCGCTTATCAGGCTATAGAATTGATATATGACGATACGGAATCCGAGGACGGCTTTGGGCAGACAAACAGAGGCTCGGAAAATATTGTCGTTGAACCCGGAAGCTTTGTGTTTACTACATACGGATACGGTCACGGCGTCGGAATGAGTCAGAACGGGGCTAATCATTACGCGTCATATTCGGGTTGGAGCTATGATCAGATACTCGATCATTATTATCCCGGAACTGTCCTGAAGAAAAAGAAGATAAAGGATGGAGACAAGGTAACGGCAGGCGGCGTAAGCGGATCTGTATCCGACATAGTTTCAATGGTAACTTATAACGAGATAGGCGGTTCGATGTCCTTTGAGGCAATAAAAGCACAGGCGGTCGCAGTATATACATATATCATGTACAAGGGCGGAAACGCACCCGATCTTTGTCCGAAGCCCGATCCTCCGCAGAATGTAAAGGACGCGGTAAATTCCGTTTTGGGCGAGGCGCTTTATTATGACGGAAGTTACGCCTTGGCAATGTTCAGCGCTTCAAGCGGCGGAAGCTCTTCGTCATGTTACGATATTTTCTATCAGGATATTCCTTATCTTAGAAGCGTTTCCTGCGATTATGACAGCGAATATGATCCGAACTATGGATTGATTGACGTTATAAGCGAGGACGAGGTGAGATCCGAGCTTGAAAAGAATCTTGATATAACGCTTTCCGATGATCCGGAAAACTGGATATCGGTAATTGAGGGCGACGGCGGATACGCTTCAAAGGTCGTTATAGACGATCAGGTTACGGTAAAGGGAAATGATTTCAGAGCTTATCTGGGATTGAGATCTCCTAAATTCGATTTTGAGTATCATTCAAAAGAATAAAGGCGGTGACTGCTTATGAAATTAAAGGTTGTATTGAAAACGATTTTTTGTACGGCGGCTGCGGCGGCTGCGGTTCTTACCTTCGGGATAAATGCGTTTTCGCTTATAGACGACAGCGTCGGAGAGGATAAGCTTATAAATAACGAAGACACTCCTTACAAAGTAAATATAGTTGCTGACGGCGTAAATGCAGCTGTCGTGCCTATCGGTATAGGCTTTAGGGGAGATGCGGATTCTTCGGGCGGAGTGTCGCTTTATGACGCTATAAGGATCGCTGAATATATGGCGAAAATTACGGATAAGGGATATGAGGATACTATAGGTTTCGCTATGGCGGATACCAATCTTGACGGCAAGGTGGATCTGTATGACGCTATCAATGTTGCAAAATATCTCATAACGAGCGGAACTCACGATGAAAAGTGGGAAAAAATACTTGCGAAATGATGTACAAAATGTAATAAAATTGACAACTTTTATAGTGTAATGCAGTAAAGAAAAGTGGTGAATAAAATGGGAATGAGCGATAATCAATTTAAGGCTTATTTAAGGTTAATTATTAAAGACATAACAGATATTAAAAATGTTGCAACAGAAACGAATGCCGATATTAAAATTGTAGCTGAAATTGATGAATTATTAAAAACATTAAATGATTCATTAAAGGATTAATTATGTAGGGCATATGCTTTACACATAGCACATTTAAAATTCAACAAGAAATCAAAGCAATGCCGCACGAAGATTGTGCAATATGATAAAAATATGCAAGCGGATGTCGTGCAAAGTCGTCAGACGCGCTTTGTGCGGTGTTGCCTTAAAGAATTTTTTTGAAAAAGTACTTGATTTTTGGAGTATAATGTGGTATAATATACAATAGTATGTATAATGTATGCTTAAGACCGGAGATTTCCGGTCTTTCTTATTGGGCAGGTGAGAATATTGAAGATAAAAAAATTCGGACCTACAGAGCAGACCGTATTCGATCTTATAAAGGAAGAAGCGGATAGTCAGGGACTGAAAATATGGGACGTCAGATTTGAAAAGGAGGGCGCAGGTTGGTATCTGCGGATCTTTATCGAAAAGGACGGCGGCATAAGCATAGAGGACTGCGAAAATTTTACGCGTCCGGTCAACAAGCTTCTTGACGACGCCGACCCTATATCCCAAAGCTATATGCTGGAGATAGGCTCGGCAGGACTTGAATACGAGCTTTTAAGAGAAGCGCATTTTGAAGCGGGTAAGGGTATGCCTGTAAGGGTCAGGGCTATCAGGGATTTCGGCGGCGAAAAAGAGATAGTGGGACTTTTGGGCGGTCATGATAAGGAAAGCGTCACAATAGTATTTCCGGCGGAAACACAGGAGGAAGACGACGCTTGCGTACAGCTTCCGCTTGCCGACATAGCATATATTAAAAATTATATAGATTTTGAAGAATTTCATTAGACGTCTGATGATCGGTAAAGCGTTATCGGATAAGTCATTAAATCAAACGGAGGAATTTCAGAAATGAACAAGAGTTTTTTTGAGGCTCTGTCAATGCTGGGCGATGAAAACAGCGTTGAAACAGAAGTTTTGGTGGAAAAGGTCAGATCTGCTCTTTTAAAAGCAATCAGGAAAGCCTATCCTTATTGCGAGGACAATATAAGGGTCGATATCGACCCTGCAAGCAGGAAGCTTGAAATGTATATTATAAAAACCGTCGTTGACGACGAGCCTATAGACTATAACGAGATCAATATAGACGAGGCGAGAACGATAGACCCGAACGCGTATCTTGGCGGAACGGTCGAGTATCAGCTTGACGCTGCGAAGTTCGGAAGAGCCGCCGCACAGTCCGCGAAGCAGTCAATTAAGGGCGATCTAAGAGAGATAAACCGTGAAAATATACTTACCAAGTTCAAGGACAAGGAAAACGACTGCATTACCGCAAAGGTGTCGCAGGTAGAGCCGGGAAGCGGAACTATTACGGTCGTTTACGACAAGACGGAGCTTTATCTTTTCAGAAACGAGCAGATACCGGGAGAAAGCTTCAAAGAGGGCGATCAGATAAAGGTTTATATAACGGGGATTGTAAACAAGTCCAAAAAGCCGATCATAAAAATATCGAGAGCGCATAAGGATCTTGTAAAGCGTCTTTTTGAACTTGAAATACCGGAAATATACGACGGTATAGTTGAGATCAAGTCTATCTCAAGGGAAGCCGGCTCAAGAACAAAAGTGGCTGTATGGTCAAGAGATGAAAATGTTGACGCGGTCGGCGCGTGTATCGGTCCGAAGAGATCGAGAATACAGACTATAGTCGACGAGCTTCACGGCGAAAAGATAGATATTATAAATTACAGCGAGGATCCCGGGGAATTTATAGCAAAGGCTCTTGCGCCCGCTAAGGTCGTGAGCGTTGAAGTCGCCGAGGGCGAGCTGAAAGAGTGCAGGGTCATCGTTCCGAACGATCAGCTTTCGCTGGCTATCGGAAACAGAGGTCAGAACGCGAAGCTTGCGGCAAAGCTTACGGGATATAAGATAGACATAAAGCCCGAATTTGAAATTCCGATAAAGGGCTTGGAAAAAACGGAAAATAACGCCGGCGGATCCGATGATACGGAAGACGCGGAAACTGCCGAAGAATAAAATATCCGGAGTTGTTTTGAATGAAAGAGAAAAAGATACCTATGCGGATGTGTCTTGGCTGCAATGAAATGAAGCCGAAGCGTGAAATGATAAGAGTCGTAAAATCTTCCGAGGGAGAGATATCGCTTGACTTTACCGGAAAAAAGTCCGGAAGAGGCGCTTACATCTGCAAAAATGCCGAATGCTTTGAAAAGGCGGTAAAAGCAAGACGATTTGAAAGATCGCTGTCCTGTAAAATAGACAATTCGGTTTATGAGGAGTTGAAAAATGAATTCACAGCAGAAGATAGTTAATGTTCTTACGATATGCCGGAAATCCGGCAGGTTTGTCGGCGGATTTGACGCTGTAAAGGAAATGGTGCAGGAGGGGAATGTATCCTGCGTAATAGTGACCGAGGATATATCCCCGAATACCCTGAAGGAAATAAAATTTGTATGCGCTAACTGCAACGTTGATATAGTCGAGCTTGAGATCGATTCCTATGACATGTTCAGTGTCGCCGGAAAACAGATCGTTGTCGCGGCTATATGCGATTACGGTTTGGCACAGAAAGTACGCGATCTTGGCAAGGGCGGAGCAAAAGCGCCTATAACCTGTGTAAACCCCGCTATGTCCGATGCCGGAAAACCGGCGGCTTCCACAAGAAGAAAAAGAAGACCGAGCGGAAACAGAAACGATAAATGACAGTTATAAATTCTTTTTATGCTTAAACGTTAAATTATTTTGGCTGTTTAGTATAATAAACTATAGGAGGTTTCGCCTATGACGAAAAAAGTAAAGCTTGCAGAGGCTGCAAGAGATCTTAAAACAGAAAATCAGGATATTATAGATCTGCTTGAAAAATACGACGGTGTAAAACGGAAAAATACAACCGGTCTGACAAGCGAAGAACTGAATTACATTTTGGAGCATTATTCCCAGGCAAACGAGGTCGATAGCTTCGACGATTATTTTGCATCGAAAAATGCTGTTGTGCAAAAGACAGAGGAAAAGCCTGCCAAAAAGGAAAAAGCTGCTGAAGATAAAAAAACGGTTAAAAAGGATGCTGTGAAAAAATCTCCGGCAAAAGCTGAAAAGGCAGAAAAATCCGAAAAACCTGAAAAATCCGAAAAAATCGAAAAGCAAAAGCCTGTTAAAGCCGAAAAGCTTCCGCAGTCCGAAGCCGCGAAAAAACAGCAGCCTAAGCCGAAGCCTGCCGAAGAGTCTAAAGCACAGGAAAGCAAGCATGAGCCTGATAAGCATACTAAAAAGGAACAGAGCAAGAAAAACAAGCAGCCCGCTAAATCCCGCGACAGAGGGCAAAAGCAGAAGCTTGGCACAAATATGTCCGAAACGGTCGAAGAGGTCAGCAGCAACAGGAGAACTATCGATACGAGAGGTTCTTACGTAAATCTTGATAAATACAACGAACGATACGAGAATATCGCGCCTACTGCCGGAAAGCAGCACAAGGACAATTATTCCAAAAAGCAGAAGATCAATCAGAAATCGGCTCAGAGGAACAAGAATAAATACTCCAGCAAAAAGGAAACCGAAGCGGACAGACTGCGCCGTTTGCAGCTTGAAAAGGCGAGAAATCAGCAGCTTAAAGTAATGATCCCCGACGAGATAACCGTAGGCGAGCTTGCCACAAGGCTTAAGGTTACCGCAACGCAGGTCATCAAAAAGCTTATGGGACTCGGCGTTATGGCGACTATCAACGAGCTTATCGATTTTGATACCGCGGCGCTTGTCGCAGACGAGCTTGGAGCTAAGGTCGAAAAGGAAGTTATCGTTACTATTGAAGAGCGTCTTATCGACAACAGCGATGACGATGAGAACAATACGGAGGGAAGAAGTCCCGTTGTCGTTGTAATGGGTCACGTTGACCACGGAAAGACCTCTCTGCTTGACAGGATAAGAAACGCGAACGTTACGGCTTCCGAAGCGGGAGGTATTACGCAGCATATCGGCGCTTATCAGGTGAAAGTGCAGGATAAGCTCATCACATTCCTTGATACTCCGGGACACGAGGCGTTTACTTCCATGAGAGCGAGAGGCGCGGACGTTACCGATATCGCTATACTTGTAGTTGCGGCGGACGACGGTATTATGCCGCAGACTATAGAATCTATAAATCACGCTAAGGCGGCTGACGTTTCCATAATCGTTGCCGTAAACAAAATGGATAAAGAGGGCGCTAACGTTGACAGAGTAAAGCAGGAGCTTACCGAGCATGGGCTTGTCGTTGAAGAATGGGGCGGCGACGTTATGTGCGTTCCCGTTTCGGCAAAGACCGGCGAGGGCATTGAGGAGCTTCTTGAGGACGTTCTGCTTATCGCCGAAATGAAAGAGCTTAAGGCTAATCCCGACAGGCTCGCGAAGGGCGCTGTTATCGAGGCAAGACTCGATAAGGGAAGAGGTCCTGTGGCAACGCTTCTTGTACAGAACGGTACGCTTAATACGGGCGACGTTATTATCGCCGGAACAGCAGTCGGAAAAGTAAGAGTTATGACAAACGACAAGGGCGAAAAGATCGACGCCGCAGGTCCGTCCGTGCCTGTTGAGATAACGGGTCTTGCGGAAGTTCCGAGCGCGGGCGATACATTCAACGCTGTCAAGGATGAGAAGCTTGCAAGAGAACTTGTCGAGCAGAGAAAGCATGAAGCAAAGCAGGAGCAGTTCAATTCTTACCAGAAGGTAACTCTCGACAATCTGTTCAGTCAGATCGCACAGGGCGAAGTGAAAGAACTGCCTATAATAGTAAAGGCGGACGTTCAGGGATCTGTCGAGGCTGTAAAGCAGTCGCTTGAAAAGCTTTCAAACGACGAGGTAAGAGTCAAGGTTATTCACGGAGGCGTAGGAGCGGTATCGGAAAGCGATATCATGCTTGCGTCCGCTTCAAACGCTATTGTTGTCGGATTCAATGTCCGTCCCGACCCCGTTGCGGAGGAAAACGCAAAGCGTGACGGCGTTGATATAAGACTTTACAGAATTATTTATGACGCTATCGAGGAGATCGGTACCGCTATGAAGGGAATGCTTGCGCCTAAGTTCAGAGAGGTCGTTCTCGGAAAGGCAGAGGTAAGACAGGTTTACAAGATCTCCAATGTCGGCGCCGTTGCCGGATCGTATGTTGTAGACGGCAAGATCACAAGAGCGTGCGAGATAAGAGTTGTTCGTGACGGTATCGTTATCGCGGAAGACAAGATAGATTCGCTCAAGCGTTTCAAGGACGATGTAAAGGAAGTCGCGCAGGGCTATGAGTGCGGAATAAGTCTTGAACGTTTTGCGGATATCAAGGAAGGCGATATACTCGAAGGCTTTATTATAGAGGAATATACTGAAGAATAAGAACAGGTTACAGATACTGTTTAAGGCAATACCGCACAAAGCCGTTATGCGGTATTTGTAAGGCGTTGCCTGAACTGTAGGGAGGCGGTATTATGTCAAGCTTTAAGGTCGGAAGAATGTCTGAGGATATAAAGCGCGAGCTTACGGATATTTTAAGAGATGTTAAAGATCCGAGAGTGGATCGGATGCTTACTGTTGTGAGGGTTGATCTTTCAAACGATCTATCTCATTGTAAGGTATATATTTCCTGCTTTGAAGGAATGGAAAAGGCAAAAAAATCGGCTGAGGGACTTACAAGCGCCGCCGGATTTATAAAAAGAGAGCTTTTTCACAGACTTAAAATGAGAAAGTGTCCCGATCTGAAATTTATCGCGGATGATTCTATCGCGCACAGCGCGGAGATAAATCAAAAGATCAGAGAGCTTTGAGCAGAGGTATTGGAGTGTGAGAGAATGAAAATAGATTTCAATGAAGCGGCTCAGCTTTTTCGGGAATGCGGCAATGCATATATTCTTATTCATCAGAGTCCCGACGGAGATTGTACGGGTTCCGGCATGGCGATTTACCACATTCTCAGATATATGGGAAAAAAGGCGAAAATAATCTGCTCTGACGATATACCAAAGCGGTATGATTTTATAATGGAAGGGTACGCAGACGAAGAGTTTGAGCCCGAATTTATCATAGCTTCCGATGTTGCGGATACGACGCTTCTCGGGGAATATGAGGATATATACGGCGATAAAGTCGATCTTTGCATAGACCACCACATCTCCAATACGGGCTATGCTGAAAAGACGCTTGTCTGCCCCGATGCGTCAGCCGCGTGCGAGGTCGTTTTCGAGCTTATAAAGCTTCTTGGCATACCCGTTACGGAACAGATCACGAAGTGCATATATACGGGGATCGCAACGGATACCGGCTGCTTCAAATATGAAAACGCAACGGCAAGGTGTCATGAAATAGTAGCGGAGCTGAAAAGAACTCATGATGTCGGATATGCGCAGATAAACCGTGAAATGTTCGAGGTCAAAAGCAAGGGCAGGATCAAGATAGAAATGGCTGTGACAGATATCATGGAATATTATCTTGAAGACCGCTGTACGATGATCTGCGTTACGCAGGATATACTAAATAAATGGGGCGTAGACGAATCCGAACTTGAGGGTATTGCAGGAATACCTCTTCAGACAGAAGGGGTCGAGGTCGGCGTTACCATAAAGCAGCGTGACGAAAACAGCTATAAAATTTCCATGCGTTCGGCAAATAAGGTGAACGTTTCGGATATCTGCGCGTCTATGGGCGGCGGAGGTCATATCAAAGCCGCCGGATGTCTGCTGCACGGAACGCTCGACGAGGTGAAAAAACGGATAGTAAACGCCGTTGCAGAGGGGATAGAAAAATGCAGCTAAGCGGCATAATTCCGATAAATAAGCCGCAGGGGTTTACATCGTTCGACGTTATCGCAAAAATGCGCGGTATACTCAAAATGAAAAAACTAGGGCATTCGGGGACGCTCGACCCTATGGCTACGGGAGTACTGCCCGTATTCGCGGGAAGTGCGGCTAAAGCGATAAGTTTTATCCCTCATACGGGAAAAAAATATACTGCCGGTTTTAAACTGGGTATTACTTCGGATACACAGGATATTACCGGAAAAATAATTTCTGCAACAAAGACTGATATTACCGTAAAGCGGCTTGAAGCGGCAGCCGAAAAATTTATCGGCAAAATAAATCAGATACCACCTATGTATTCGGCGGTATCGGTAAACGGAAAAAGACTCTATGAGTACGCAAGACAGGGAATCGAGGTCGAGCGTGAAGCAAGGGAAGCGGTTATAAACAGCCTCGATATAAACTTCTATGATGAAAAAAAATCGGAAGGAATAATGACTGTCGCTTGCTCGGGAGGCACTTATGTCAGAACGCTTATTCATGACATAGGACGATATTTAGGCTGCGGCGCAGTAATGACTTCGCTTGTCAGGATATACTCGAACGGATTCTGGCTTGAAGAGTGTATTACGCTTGAACAACTTGAAGAACTGCGTGACAGCGGCGAGATCGAGAACATAGTTATACCTGTTGAAAGATTGTTTTCGGATCTGCCTGAAATACATCTTAATGAAAAGAAAACCGGTATGTATAAAAACGGCGTAAAGCTTCGTCTTGATAAACTTGACGGTTTTTATGGCTGGGAAAAGTGCCGCGTTTACTCAAAAGATCATGAATTTATCGGACTTGCATCGGCTGATAAAGAAAAAAACGAGCTTAGAGTGTTAAAAAATCTTGATCGGGACGTGGAACGCACAGAAAATACGAAACGAAAAAAAACTGCGGTCGCATTGGGGATCTTTGACGGTATTCATTATGGGCACACGCTCATACTCCGTAAGGCTCTCTCTCATGAAAAATATACTCCGGCAGTATTTACTTTCATTACAGAGTCAATAAGCTCCAAGCACGGAAAACCTTTTGAATATATTTATCCGAATCGTCAGAAGCTTGAAACTGTCAGAATGATCGGATTCAATTATATTGAATCGTTTAACTTTGAAAGTCTTAGGTATCTTACCGGCGAGGAATTTGTAAGAGAAATTCTTATCGGGAAAATGAATGCAGGCGCAGTAGTATGCGGTGAAAACTTCCGTTTCGGAAAAAACGCTTCATGCGGCGCCGCCGATCTGAAAGCGTTCGGTGAAGAATACGGTTTTGACGTTGAAATTATAACTCTTGAAAAAAAAGCGGACGATACGTTTTCTTCCGAATTGATAAGAGAATATCTTCGTCAGGGGAAAATACGCGAACTCTGTGAAGATTTTAATTTTAATTATTGTATAGAAAACGTTGTTTCAGAGGGAAATAAGATCGGCAGAACGCTGAATTTTCCAACAATAAATCAGAATTTCGCAAAAGGTCAGCTTGTACTAAAAAAGGGCGTTTATTCAAGCCGTACCCGTATTGACGGGACTTATTACAGATCTATAACGAATATTGGAGTAAAACCTACTGTCAGCGATAGCACAGAGCCTGTTGCGGAAACTCATATACTTGATTTTTCAGGGGATCTGTATGATAAAACAGTTTGCGTACAGCTGCTTGATTTTATGAGAGAAGAACGGAAATTCAAATCCCTTGAGGAGCTTAGAAAACAAATAAATTCAGATATTGAAAAAGTAAGAAAGGACTGATTGTATGTCAAAAAGAGTAAGGACGAGGTTTGCGCCAAGCCCAACGGGATATATGCATATCGGCAACCTGAGAACGGCTCTTTACACATATCTTATTGCAAGGAAAAACGGCGGTGACTTTATTCTAAGAATCGAAGACACAGATCAGGAAAGATATGTCGAGGGAGCTGTCGACGTTATTTATGATACGCTTAGAAAAGCCGGACTTAAATGGGACGAGGGTCCTGACGTCGGCGGAGATTACGGTCCGTATGTTCAGTCGGAAAGAATGGGCATGTTCAAGGACTACGCCTTAAAGCTTGTTGAAAGCGGTCACGCTTATTACTGCTTCTGCGATAAGGCAAGGCTTGACGAGGTAAGAAAAATACAGGAAGCGTCGCATATTCCTCCTATGTATGACAGACACTGCCGCGATCTTTCCAAGGAAGAGATAGAAGAAAAGCTTGCGTCGGGCATACCTTATGTTATCAGGCAGAAAATGCCGCTTGAGGGCACAACGACTTTCCATGACGAGATATACGGCGATATAACGGTCGATAACGCGACTCTTGACGATCAAATACTTATCAAGACGGACGGAATGCCGACATACAATTTTGCGAATGTTGTGGACGATCACACTATGGGGATCACTCACGTTGTAAGAGGAAACGAATATCTTTCTTCCGCGCCTAAATACAATCTGCTTTATCAGGCGTTCGGCTGGGACGTTCCGGTCTATATCCATTGTCCGCCGGTAATGAAAGATCAGACGACTAAGCTTTCCAAGAGAAACGGCGACGCTTCATTTGAGGATATCGCCGCAAAGGGATATCTGCCGGAAGCGATCGTAAACTTCATAGCGCTGTTGGGTTGGGCGCCAAAGGGCGAGGAAGAAATATTTACTTTGGAAGAGCTTGCTGAAAATTTTGACGTAAGCGGAATTTCAAAATCTCCGGCAATATTCGATCCGATCAAACTCAAGGCAGTAAATGCGGCGCATATCAGAAAAATGACGCCCGAGGTATTTTTAGAGCATGTAACTCCGTATATCAGGCAGACTGTAAAAAGAGAAGATATAGATTTTCCGCTTTTAGCGTCGGTATTGCAGCCGAGAACGGAGATCTTCAACGATGTTCCCGAAATGGTTGATTTTATTGACGAGCTTCCCGATTATGATACGTCAATGTACTGTCACAAGAAAATGAAAACAAACGAAGAAACCTCGCTTGAAGCGTTAAAGGCGGTTCTTCCCGTGCTTGAAAATATAGAGGACTGGAACGCCGAAACTATTCATAAGGCTCTCTTTGATCTGATAGGCGGGCTTGGCGTTAAAAACGGCTGGCTGCTCTGGCCGGTAAGAACCGCAGTTTCCGGAAAACAGTTTACTCCGGGCGGCGGTGTCGAGCTTTGCGATATATTGGGAAAAGAGGAAAGTATTAAGAGGATCAGGAAAGGTATAGAAAAGCTTTCATAGTTTTTTCATAGAACTGTCACATTTATCTGATATATTGGTTAGTGTAGAGGTAATACCGCAAAAAGACCGCCTGACGGTTTTTAACCGTGAATTCCCGGTACGATCTTTGTGCGGTATTGCCTTGAAAATCTACAGGAGGAATACTTTAATTATGATAGAGGTTAAAAATCTCACTAAGCATTATGGTGACAAAAAGGCTGTTGACGATATCAGCTTTGTTGTCAATGACGGAGAGATACTTGGCTTTCTGGGACCTAACGGCGCGGGAAAGTCGACTACAATGAATATGCTTACCGGTTATATTTCATCAACTTCCGGCACAGTACTTATAAATGGCATCGATATTTTGGACGATCCGATAAAGGCTAAGACTAATATAGGTTATCTTCCGGAGCTTCCGCCTTTGTATCTTGACATGACGGTAAAGGCATATTTGAATTTTGTCTACGATCTGAAAAAATGCAAACTGCCGAGGAAATCGCATCTTTCGGATATATGCGAGCTTTGCAGAATTACGGACGTAAAGGACAGGATCATAAAGCATCTTTCAAAGGGTTATAAGCAGCGTGTCGGACTTGCGCAGGCGCTTATCGGCAATCCGCCCGTTCTTATCCTCGACGAGCCGACGGTCGGTCTTGACCCCAAACAAATGGTGGAAATAAGAAGTCTTATCAAAAAACTCGGAAGCAATCATACCGTAATACTTTCATCTCATATCCTTTCGGAAATACAGGCTGTCTGCGACAGAGTTATTATCATAAATAAGGGCGAGATAGCCGCCGATGATACCGCTTCAAATCTTTCGAGGAAAATATCCACAGACCACAGACTTATAGTTCAGATAGAGGGAAACAGAGATGAGATACTCTTTGAGCTTAGAAAAATAAAGGGACTTAAATATGTCAAAGCCGATATGGAACGTGAAAAGGGCGTATACGAATATGAAATGGAAGCGGAGGAAAATATCGACCTCAGACGTGAGGTAAGCGCCGTTATCAATAAGATGAACTGGACGGTTCTTCTCATGAATTCCGCCGAGATAACCCTTGAGGACATATTCCTGAAAATAACAATGGGCGAGGGCGTTTCCGAGCATATTCAGAAGCTCAAGAGATCCAAAGCCGATGGAAAATATACAGAAAACGGAGGTAATGACTGATGGGTGCAATATTCAGACGCGAGCTTGGCGCGTTTTTCACATCGAGCATAGCTTATGTATATCTGGCGGTGTTTTATGCGTTTTCAGGATATTTTTTCTACGCTTCGTCGCTTTATTCGGCAACTACCGATATGGCAGGATTGTTTTCAACGCTGTTTATGATAATCGTTTATCTTATACCGATACTTACAATGAAATCGTTCAGTGAGGAGAAAAAGCAGAAAACCGAACAGGGACTGCTGACAGCTCCGGTAAGTCTTGGCGGCATAGTGTTGGGAAAATATTTCGCAACGCTCCTTATGTACATAATGGGAATAAGCATAGTGTTCGTCTATGCTCTGATACTCAGCTATTTCGGAGAGGTAGCATGGAACATTGTCATTGCAAATTATTTTGCTCTTCTGCTGCTTGGCAGCGCTTTTATCGCGGTTACAATGTTTATCTCATCTCTTACCGAGAATCAGGTCGTTGCGGCAGTTTTCGGTATATTGACGCTTATGGTTCTTCAGTTGCTTGACATTATCGCAGGCTATATCAAAATTGACTTTATCGCAAATATTCTTAATTCGCTTTCCTTCTATAATAAGTACACGGAGTTTACCTGCGGTATTTTCAATCTTTCAAGCGTTATTTTCTATATCAGCACAGCTGTTATCTTTAATTTCCTGACTATCAGGGTATTTGAGAAAAGACGCTGGAGTTAAGGAGGCTTAGGAATTATGGAAAAAGAAACGGTAAAACCCGAAAAGGAAAAGAGAGCCTTTAATAAAAAGAAGCTTAAATACGGTACGCTCGCAACGATAATAACAGTTGTGTTTATTGCCGTTATAGTTGTCTTGAATCTTATTGCGGGCGTTCTTACAGACCGTAAGGGGCTTAAAATAGATCTTACAAAGGAGCAGTATTACGATATATCGCAGGAATCGATAGATTATATCAAGACTATAAAGACGGATGTTGAGATCGCCGTGACGGCAAAGGAATCGAGTCTTGAGTCCCAGACGGGAAAAATGGTGCTTGAAACGCTTAACAAATTCAAGCAGTATAACGATCATATAACTGTTGATTTTTACGATGTCGCTTCAAATCCCGATATCATTACAAGATATTCGCAGATATACAACGGTGAGATAAAGGAAGGGCAGATAGTTATCGAGGCAAACGACAAGGTCAAAGTTCTCGATATCGTAAACGGATTATTCACTATCCAGTCGGATTACTACGGCAACAGCAGTATAACAGGCTATAAGGGAGAACAGGAGCTGCTTTCCGCTGTTATGAACGTTACGGACGCCAATCCGAAAAAGGCGGCGATAATAAGCCTTTACAACGGAGCTTCCATATGCCATACAAATAACGGAAATGTTATAACACTGCTTTCAACGCTTATGGATAAAAACGGCTACGAGGTATCTGAAATAGATCTCATGTCCGATGCGCTTTCGCCCGACGATTACGACTTGATAGTGCTTCCCGCGCCTATAAACGATTTGACGCAGGACAGTATAAAGAAAATGGAGGATTTCCTTTACAATGACGGAAATCTTGACAGAGATATGCTTTATATTGCCGATTATATCCAGTATGCAACTCCGAATCTTGACGATTTTCTTGAAGTATGGGGTATCGAAGTTGGCAGCGGTATTGTTTACGACGATACTGACTACAGCCAGTATGTATACACGACAAGGGGAGAACTGACCGCGCCTATCGGTCAGCTTGCCGACGAAACATATATGGACGGACTTTCAAATACGAAGCTTCCTGTTGTAGTACCGCTTTCAAGACCTGTAAATCTGTTGTTTGATTCAAATGTTGACAGAACGACAAAGTCTATTCTCACGACGACCGATTCGGCATTCCTGTATCCTATGGAGGTGCAGTCGGCTGAGGAAGCGCAGGCTATGGCGGAGGCGGCTGAAAACGGCGAAGAGCCGACAGAAGCCGAAACAGAGCCGGCTACGGAATTCGATCCCGATAAAGCGGAAAAATCGCTGTATAATCTTATGGCTGTTGCAACAAAGTCAAATACAGACTCAAACAACAACGTCCATGAAAATAATCTTATGGTTATAGGCGGCGCGTCTATACTTGACTACTATCTTGTAAATTCAAGCACATACAATAACGCGGAATACGTTGTAAACGCGGTCAACAAGATGTGCGGCAAGGAAAACACCGTCATTATCGCGCAGAAAGACCTTTCCGCACAGACTATAGATATCAAGTCGTCGCAGATAAAGGCGATCAGCAGAGTTGTGATTTATGTTATACCGCTGATCGTTGTCGCAGCCGGAATCGTTGTATTTCTTAGGAGAAAAAATCGATGAAAAATAATGTTAAAGCTCTTATCGCCTGTGCCGCGGCTCTTGCGGTCGTCGGCGGCGGATATGCGGCTCTTATGCTTACAGGCGATAAGGATAGTGATACGGGGTCGTCTGCACAGTCGTCGCAGATAGATGAAAATTCTGTTCCGACCACGATTTTTGAGTTTGAAAAAAGCGATATACAGTCGGTTTCAGTAAAAAATGCGGCAGGCGAATATAAAGGCATACCTGTCGGCAAGCCTGCGGAGGACGGAACTGTCACCTTTACGATAGAGGGTATGGAGGATCTGGATATCAACAATGTTCTTACATCTTCTCTGCTCAACAGCGCTTCCGCTTTAAATTCGGAGGCAACAGCCGAGGAAAACCCGTCGGATCTTGGGAAATACGGTCTTATAAGTCCGTCGGCTGAGGTCACGGTAAAGACGGGTACGGGTGAAAAGACGCTTCTTGTAGGCGACAAGTCGCCTATACAGGGACAGACCTACTGCATGGAAAAGAACGGCAATACGGTATACCTTGCGGCGGATTCAAATGTCAGCGTGTTTTTGAACGGCGCCGAAGACTATATTTCCAAGACAATTCTTGAGCAGCCGTCCGAGGAAGATATGCCGAAAATAGAAGAGATCAGGATCAACAGAACCGATCTTGAATATGATATCGTTCTCAATTATGATGAGAGTTCCGATGACGAGAATTCAAAAAGCGGTACTCTGGCGACGCATTACATGTCGGAGCCTATAGTTGCTTTTCTTGATTCTGAAAAGTCACAGACAGCTGTAAGCGGATTTTTCGGACTTGCGGCGGAATCCGTCATGATAGATCACCCGACAAAGGATGAGATCGCGGCGTCGGGGCTTGACGAACCGTTTTGTACCGTTACAATGAAAACGGACGAGCCTGCGGAATATGTCCTTAAACTGGGCAGCAGGCTTGATTCCGAAGCCGGAAGCTCCTATTTGGCTATGATAGACGGAAAGGACGTTATTTATACGGTTTCCCCCGACAGCGTTTGTTGGGCGGAGCTTCAGCCGGGCGATATTACGTCGAAAATGGTTTTCGGTACGTATGTATGGGATATCGGCAGACTTGACATCAATGTTAACGGCGGAGAGAATGTAAGCTTTGAGGGAAAGGGGTCTGACGAAAGCGACTATGTTGTCACTAAAAACGGCAAGAGCTGTGATACAGAGCGTTTCAGAACCTTCTATACATTCCTGCTTAAAACATCGGCTGAGGAATTTGCGCTTGGTGAAGATCCGGAGGGAGAACCTATAGTATCTATAGAACTTGAAACGCAGGATAAGAAAACAAAGAAGACGGTCGAATTTTACAAAGCTGACGGTAAAAAGGCGTATATCAGCGTTGACGGAACGCCGTGCTTCAAGTGCAGAATGGCGTATGTCGACCTTTTGAAAGATAATCTTTCAAAATTCGACGGCAGCGAAGAATTTGTTATGAACTGGTAGATTCGACAGTTTTTGCAAATCGAATGTGATACAATAGTCAATGCACGGCATCAGGAGGCAGTTACTTAGATGATTGCTATTATAGATGAGGCAAGTAAAGCTTGCCGAAATCTATTTGCCATATTTTTCGGTTGTCGTTTTGCGGCAAGAAAAAAGGCAATATAAACAGAGGAGGAATATTATGAGCAGTAGTTTTTTTACGTATAAGGGTTATCCGCTTGTAAGGCATGAAAATGTGATTTACTATGGAAATATGTCTGATGATTTTGTGGTTATGCTTCAGATTTTAAAGAAAAAGAAGGTACAGGATCTGGAAATTGCAAGTAAAATAAAGGTATACATGATGTCAACCGATCTGAGCCTTCCGCCGAATAAGGCGATCACGAACAGCAGCGACAAAGAAAGTCTTTACGAGGCTCTTGATCTTGCCAACGCATGGCTTAAACGAGCTGTGAAGAGCTGATAAAACGCATTAAAGGGACGCTTTCGATTGCAAAGCGTCCCTTTTTATGCCTATTAGCTTTTGACTCATCTATAATTTTTTCATTCTTCGATAGTTGAGCGATGTTATTCCGACGATTTTCTTGAACTGTCTTGAAAAATAACTTTGATCGTTGAAACCGCTCAAAAACGTTATTTCCTCAATGGTTTTATCGGTCAGCAGCAAAAGCTCTTTCGCGTATTCTATGCGGCGGTTGATTATATGCTGAAAAATAGTTTCGTGGTACTCTTTTTTGAATTCACGGGTAAGATAATACTTGTTTATATAAAACGCCTCTGAAATGCCGTCGAGATTTATGTCCTCGGTAAAATGTATGTCGATATAGTCTTTGACCGATTTCATCTGCGAGCGATAGGTGTCAACAGGACCATAAACGCTGGGATTTGATATCATTTTTGTGATGATATCGGTGATAAGCTTTGCGTTTATTATTTCGGAATTGGGGTTTTCGCTGCCGTTGTTTGCAATTATCTGATAAACTATAGATGCAAAGTCGTTTATCGACTGCGGCATGAATACGCAGGGCTCGCCGTGAGCGAAAAGCTCATAGTAATACGGCGCTGAATTTCCGTTGAAATGAAGCCACAGCATCTCCCACGGTTCATCAGTATCGCATTTGAAGATCCTTTCCGAACTGCACTCTGTAAAAAGGCATTGTCCTTCACAAAGGCTGTATTCAGTACCTTTTGCGGTAATAGATCCGCGTCCCTTTAAAACAAATGATATCAGGTAGGAATCAAACGCATCTTGTTTGGTATATCCTGCAAAATCAGCAGGCAGATAGCCGACCTCTTGTAAATACATAAGATTCATTTTTGCATCATCGGAAGGAGAGCAGCGTATAGTTATTAATTTTTTTGGATTATTATTATTCATTGTAAGATCGCTTTCTTTTCAGAACCTGTATTCACAAGCGTATGTACACGTCTTTTTGGCAAATTTTGATGAATACTGCGTTAAAAATTCTTGAAATACGCAAGTATGTCTGCAAATTTTCGCCTTGTCTTCATCAAAATTATGTTCAAAAATCCGCACACATATCTTGTGAAGACAGGTTCTTAGTGTCAACACACCCTATGGAAATATGTTTGTGTAATATAGTAAACGACAAATTTATTTGACGTTCACTATAAATATTATACACCAATATATGCCAAAATTCAAGTGTTTTCAACAAATTTTGTTTGGTTTTGTGAAAAATGCACATACAAAATTAACATCTTGCATCAATAAAGTACAAAAAACTTACAATATTATCGGTTGCTTTTTTTCTGAAATCATATTATAATAAATAACGTTGAAATTGAGTGTTCTTGATTGCAACAGATACAGTGCTTGGCAATGAGCGTATGGCTTAAAATATCGGCAAAACAGTTGATCGTTATATTTTAATTTGTTAAAGTTTCAGTTCTTTTACAGCGGAATATGTTAATATCATCGGACTATGATTTTTCGTATTCATATTTTTCTTTTTCGTCAGTTTAAGACCGTTTAAAATTCGCACATTAATGTTTGATCTGTTCAGAGGGCATGAACGCCGGACATGCCGGAGAGGCTCTGACAGTATATTTGGCTATTATTATTGCTTTAAAATTTATTTACAAGCTTTATTTTGCAAGAGGGGCAGAATAAGGCTTGTTTTTTTTTTCATTTTGTATTATAATAGTATTGACAGTTTCGGCATTTTTCGCCGCAGCTGTGAGATAAACTGAAATCTGCGGAAATGCGGGGAGAGGAGAAAGTATGAATATTGCAGCGGCACAGTCGGGAGGTCCTACATGCGCAATAAACGCGTCACTTGCGGGTATATTTACTCTTGCGTCAAAGTCCTCTGAAATCGATAAGGTTTATGGAGCTATCAACGGAATTGAAGGCATAATAAATGACAGACTCGTTGATATGAGTACTATTATAAAAACAAATGAAGATCTGGAGCTTTTAAAGCTTACCCCCTCAACTGTTTTAGGATCATGCAGATATAAAATGCCTGAAAACGATGATGAAGTCTACAGGAAAATAACTAAGACATTCATAAATAATAATATAGAAATGTTTTTCTATATCGGCGGAAACGATTCTATGGATACCGTTTCAAAGCTTTCCTCATATTTCAGGAAGAACGGTATAGATATAAAGGTGATAGGCGTTCCGAAAACGATAGATAACGATCTTGTTCTGACGGATCACACTCCCGGCTTTGGCTCGGCAGCGAAATATCTTGCGGCAACTGTACAGGAAATAGCGAGGGACAGCTCCGTATACAGCGTTAAGTCGGTCACTATAATAGAAGTTATGGGACGTGACGCCGGTTGGCTTACGGCGTCCTCATGCGTTTTAAAGGCGAACGACGAGAATGTGCCTCATCTTATTTATCTTCCCGAAACTCCGTTCAGCGTTGAGCGTTTTGTCGAAGATGTGCGCAGAATGCTCGGCGAGCATAAAGAGGTCGTTGTTGCGGTATCCGAAGGCGTAAAGCTGAGCGGCGGAGAATATGCCGCGGAGGATTTTCAGTCGGGGACAAACGACAGCTTCGGACATAAGTATCTTTCCGGAGTCGGAAAGTATCTTGAAAATATTGTAAGAGAGCAGATAGGCTGTAAGGTACGCTCCATTGAATTGAATGTTATGCAGAGATGCGCTTCGCATATCGCATCAAAAACCGACATAGACGAATCGGTCAAGATAGGCGAGGAGGCTGTCAAGGCGGCTCTTAACGGCGAAACGGGCAAGATGATGGCGTTTAAGCGCATAAGCAGCAAGCCTTATTTTTCGGATATCATAACGGTAGACGTTTCCGAGGTTGCCAATAGGGAAAAGTGTTTTCCTAAAGAATGGATAAACAATCAGGGAAATAATGTTACTCCGCAGGCTATTGATTATTTTCTGCCGCTGATACAGGGAGAGCAGCATATTCTTATGAAAAATGGTATGCCTGTTCATTTAAAAATACCCAATTGGTTTTGATGAATGAGGTCGGTGACCTGACAGGACAAGCCGCGCATTTGCTTTACTTGTACAGTAAATGGCTTGCGAATATAAAATCACGCTGAGTTTTTTCAAATTTGGATTATTTTAAAAGAGGGGACGCTTTTACTTGCAAAGCGTCCCCTAAAAATGTTTAAATGCAGGTTCTTATATTACAACGTAATTATCCGCTGCATTTTCTTTTGTCGCGTATTCAGTTACATTTGTCACTTTTACTTTAAGCGGCTTTGCGCCCATATTGATCTCGATCACATCGCCGACCTTGACGTCGTATGATGCTCTTGCGACCTTGCCGTTGACAACTATCTTGCCTGCGTCACAAGCCTCGTTAGCAACGGTTCTGCGCTTTATAAGACGTGTTATTTTAAGGTATTTGTCTAATCGCATATTCTTTTTCCTTTCGCAAATCATATGTTTACAGGTTCTTATTGTTCAGCATAAAAAACGGCAGAGAAGATCTCCGCCGTTTTGATGTTTAACGTAAAATTAAGCGTTAACCGCGTCCTTAAGAGCCTTACCAGCCTTGAATGCCGGAGCTTTCTTTGCGGGTACTGTAATAGTTTCGCCTGTCTGAGGGTTCTTTGACTGTTTTTCCTTGCGGTCACGAACTTCAAATGTACCGAAACCTACGATCTGAACCTTGTCGCCGTTTACAAGAGCGTCCGTGATTGTAGAAACAACTGCTGAAAAAGCCTTTTCAGCGTCTTTCTTTGTCAATTCGCTTTTTTCTGCGATCTGGTTGATTAATTCTGCCTTTGTCATTTTTTTACCTCCAAAAACTCTTTCGATCAATTATTTTTTGCCTGACATCTTTACTTTATTCCAGTAAACATCAAGCTCGTTTATGCCAAGAGCCTTCATATCGGCTCCGTCATGCCTTACAGCTTCTTCGGTTTTTTCAAATCTTTCAATAAATTTTTCCGTTGCACGGGTCATAGCTTCTTCCGCGTCTATTCCCAAGTGTCTTGCAACATTTACGCAGGAAAAAAGAAGATCACCGAATTCTTCAAATATATCATCTTTATTTTTTGATTTTATAGCGGTTTCCAACTCGGCAGTTTCTGCCTTTACACATTCAAATGCATCGTCAAGACAGTCAAAATCCATTCCTGCCCTCATTGCCCGCTTTCCTACCTTCTGTGCGCGCATAAGCGACGGAAGCGATGCGGCAACAGCTTTAAGAGTGTCGGTATAAGTTTCCTGTCCCTTTGTCTGCTTTTTTATGCTGTCCCAGTTTTTCAGCACCTCTTCTGAATCCGATACGCTGATATCGCCGAAAACATGAGGATGTCTTACAATAAGCTTTTTGCAAAGCTCATCGCAGATATCGTCAAAATCAAAACTGTTTTTTTCTTCCTCGATACGGCAGTGGAAAACGACCTGAAGCAAAACATCTCCGAGTTCTTCCCTAAGAAGTGCATTGTCGTCAAGATCAATAGCTTCAACAGCTTCATAGACTTCTTCTATGAAATCGTTTCTTATAGACTTGTGATCCTGTTCTCTGTCCCATGGACAGCCTTCGGGACATCGGAGAATAGCCATTATCTCACGCAGATCGTCAATATTGTAATTTTCTTTTTTCTGAAAGTTTACCATAACGACCTCCGTTCTTCGCTAAACCGTATACAAGTATGCAGCGCAATTTTTGCTGTCCCCGAAATTTCCGACATTTTATATAGTACATTAAAACTGCGAAAAAAGCAATAGTTTTTTCAAAGTTTGTAAGATTGCTTAAATTAAACTGTTTTTCAAACTTATTTCTGTTAAAAATCCTTTATCAGCCGTTTATATTTCCGCTGCTGACGCCCGAATCCCTGTCTTTTATCTGCGCGATTCTAAGCTGTGCCATAACGCGCTGATACATGTTATAGAGCTTTCTTTTGGATTCTTCTTCCTTTGCGATCGCGTCGGGAGTGATCTCGGTCATAAATGTACCTTTCTTTGTAAGGAGATACACATAATGCTTTCCAAGAAGAGGAGTATCAAACTGTGTTGTTTTCTTGCAGCAGTCAAGACATTCGGAAGCTACTCTTATAAAATCATAGGAAGCCTGTGCAACGCCCCTGTAACGGGCGGCGGAATTGATATATTCACCGCCGAGATTGAAGTAAATATTTGCCGAGCCGTTTATATAGCATACAAGTGTTGCTAAAACTGTCGGCGACATGGTAATATCGATGACTGCGCCATAGACTTCGTTTGAACCGAGCTGCTTTTTAAATGGATCGGCAGGAAATTTAAGCGCTTGTCCACGCGAAACTATATATTTTTGCGAGATAGTGTATCTGTCGAGTTTAGAACGTATTTTTGCCATTTCAGTATCCTTTCTCTGCGCTGCTGCCTTGATCGGCAGACAAACAGATCGCAGATCCGTCTTTTTCAGCGGACGGTACGCGTGATTTTTAATGTTTTGTTCGGTATTGCTTTAATCGAGCATAGCTTTTGTCATTTTGCCGAGTATTTCGATTCCTTTTACGATATCCTCGTCTGTCGGAGTAGAGAAATTAAGCCGGAAAGAATTCGTCTTGTCGGTTTCGTTTATCATAAACGCAGTTCCGGGAACTACGGCTATTTTGTGTTCCTTTACCGCTTTTGTGCAGAAGTCTGTCATATCGCTTCCCTCGGGGAGTGCAGCCCATATAAACAGACCGCCCTCGGGACGGGTAAACGTTATCCTTGAAGAAAAATGCTTTTCCATGCTTTCGATCATAAGACCGCATTTTTTCTTGTAGATGCCCCGAAGCTTTGCGAAATGTTCGTTCAAGTCGCATTCGCTCATGAATCTGTAGCATATAAGCTGTGACAATATTCCCGTGTGAACATCGGACACTTGCTTGCAAACCACCATTTTTTGGAATATGCTCTTAGGGGCGCATGCGTAGCCCACGCGAAGTCCTGGAGCGAGTATCTTTGAGAAGCTTCCCACATAGATAACTCTTCCTTCTTTATCAAGACTCTTTATCGACGGAATATCCTCTCCGGCAAATCTAAGATCGCCGTAAGGATTGTCCTCTATTATGATACCGTTGTATCTGCATGCAAGTTCGTAAACGCCTTTTCTTTTTTCATAGGACATTGTAGTTCCCGAGGGATTCTGAAAATTCGGGATAACGTAGATTATCTTTTGCCCCGGAGCGTTTTTCATCACGTCCTCAAGTACGTCGAGCTTCATGCCGCCCGCTTCCTGTTCAACGCCGACAAGGTTTACGTTGTATGAACGGAAAGCGTTCAGAGAACCGATAAAGCTCGGCGATTCGGCGATAAGCGTATCTCCCTCGTTGCACAGAACCTTACACGCAAGTTCAATGGCCTGCTGCGCTCCCGATGTGATTATGAGATCGTCGCCGTCATTAAAGCAGTTATGAGCGGACATTCTGTCCTTTAAAAGGTTTCTGAGAGGCGTATAGCCCTCCGATATACTGTACTGCAAAGCGAGTATCGGATCGCTTTTTAAGATGTCGGCGGATATTTTTGCGACTTCCTCGGTAGGGAAAGCCTCCGGCGCGGGATTTCCGGCTGCGAATGAGATAACTCCCGGTTCCGACGTATATTTGAGTATTTCCCTTATTGCCGATGCCTGAAGCCCTGACACCTTATCCGAAAATTTATAATTCATTTTACATAGCACCTTTCAACATCACAGAAAACAAGCTTCGAGCGCCGCTTCTGTTTATAATATAAACTGCATATATATTAAACGTCAAAAATAATTTGACGTTTATATAAATAAGAGTTTAAAATGCCTCGCACATTCGCTGCGTGCGTATCGGCAAATAGCAAACGCCAAATAAATTTGCCGTTTGCTATAATTATAACATATATTTTCGGATGTAGCAATATACTTTTATATATTTGCCATAATCATTATGCAATTTTAACAAATGTAAATTCCTAAAATTAAGCAAAAAAACAAAAACGGAAGTGAGTTGTTTTGAAAAACCAAAGTTTTTTGAAGGGATCGGTCATTCTGATAGCCTCTGCGGTTATTGCAAAGGCTGTCGGGGCGCTTTTTAAGATACCTATCACAAATATGCTCGGCGGTGTGGGAATGAGCTATTTCAGCTGCGCCTACGGGCTTTTCCTGCCGGTATACGCCGTTACCGCGACGGGGCTTACAACGGCTGTTTCAAAGCTTACCGCGGAAAGCTGTGCGTTCGGCAACTACAAAAATGCTGTAAAAATCAAAAAAACCGCACTTTTGCTGTTTTCTGCCGCAGGGGCTTTTGGGACGCTTCTGATAATACTGCTTGCAAAGCCGTTTGCAGGAAAGATAGCCGCATGCCCGAAAGCGTGGCTTTCTGTAATGATGATAGCTCCGTCCGTATTTTTCGGCTGTATCACAGCAGTTTACAGAGGCTGCTATGAGGGAATGCGCAACATGTACCCGACTGCGCTTTCACAGGTGACGGAAGCCGTCGTAAAGCTTGCGGCAGGACTTTTTCTCTGCTCATGGGTGATCGAAAATGAGGATAAGGTAATGCGCATTCTTCCGCCCGAAACCGATATGACCGCAGCGGCAGCGGCGGCAGGCGTTCTGGGAATAAGTCTTTCCACAGCGGCAGGTACGGCGTTTCTTTACATACGGGGAGCGATACCCGATAAGGACTTACGGCTTTTTTCAAACGGAAAGGAGGAAAGCGGCAGGGAAATAATAAAGTCGCTTTTTGCGGTAATGATACCTGTTGCGCTCGGTTCGGTCGTCACGAATCTTACGTCGCTTATCGACCTTGCGACCATAATAAGATGTCTTGATAAGGCGGCGGTCAGCGATCCCGATTATTTCCATATGCATTTCGGGCTTAGCGGCGTTTCGCATATCGAGATATCGGAGTTTATTTACGGTTCGTTTACAGGGCTTGCGGTAACGGTTTTCAACCTTGTGCCGTCCGTTACGAACATGTTCGGAAAAGGCATACTACCGAATCTTGCGCAGGCGTGGGCAAGAGGCGATAAAGCGGAATCCGAAAAGCTTTCGCGGAGCGTTTTGAAAGCTACCGCTTTTTTAGCTGTCCCGTCGGGTATAGGTATCGCGTGTTTCTCGGAGGAGATACTGATTTTTTTGTTTCCCGACAGGATTCGAGAATGCGCGGTATCGGCGGAAAGTCTTTTCTTTTTGGGGATAGGCGTTATATTTCTTTCGCTTTCATTTCCGCTTTTCAGTATGTTTCAGGCGGTGGGAAGAGCCGATCTTCCCGTAAAGCTTATGTTTGTCGGCGTGGCTGTGAAGCTTTGCGGAAATCTTCTGCTCATACCGATACCGTCGGTGAACGTTTCGGGGGCGGCAATATCGACTCTTGCCTGTTATTTTGTAATATTTGTATTATCTGTTATATTATACCGAAAATATACGGGCATAACCTTAAAAATATTTTCATCGCTTTATCCATCGGCGGTTTCGGGAGGGCTGTGTGCCTATGCCGCCGTTATGGCTTATGGCAGAGCGCCTGTCGGCAGTATGCTTCTGCTGCCGCTTTCGGTCGCCGTGGGCGGAATCGTCTATATTCTTGCAATGGGGATATTGGGAGAACGCAGAAAGGACGGCGTATGAAACGCCGTCCTCTTAGAAGTTGTTCTCATAGGCATAAGCATACGTCTTTTCGTCAGATTTTTCTGATAACAGCGTTGATTTTCCTTGCCATACGACAGTATGTCTGCAAAAAATCGCCTTGTTCTCAGAAAAATCATGCTCGAAAATCCGCACACTTTTCCTATGATAACAACTTCTTAAAATCAATATGACGCCTTAAATCTGCCCGTCAAAAGAGTAGTAAACCCCGTCAAGTTCAATACCGTCGATAGTAGTTATATCAATATCCCTTAAAGCGGAACAGTAGACTGAAACGTCGTAATCCAAATCGGCATTTGTAACAGAACCAAGTCCCCAGCCGGGTGCGTACTGCACTTCCTCATCGTGCAGCAGATCATATTTATTTCCGTCTTTCATGATGAGATGCAGGGATGATAAATAAAAGTCGTCATCGACTAATGAGCGTATATAGTAACCGCCGTATTTATTGTTCCCCGTTTCATACAAGCCGCAGTTTTGCCCATAAATCAGAATACTCATAGGCGAGATCTTTACGCCAATCGGTTTGTAATAGAAATTCGGAGCAAGACTGCTGTCAAGTTTTATATCGGTAAGCTGTACGGATTTTGAAACGTCTATTACCGCATGATTTTCCCATTGGTGATAAAGATGATACATTAAATCAACTGAATTTGTTCCCGAGCCTTCTCCCGACGACTCATAAAAAACATTAAATACACGGGTATTTTCGGTACGGTATTCGGTCAGTTCTTCACAACCGTAACTGCGGCTTACACCGTATAAAATAGTATTTTCTTCTTTCATATGCGGCGAAACTTCAAGAAACGTCGATTTGCATGCGTTGGCAAGATTATCGATCCATTCCCTGCCGATCTCATCATGAAGTGTGTATTCAACGATCATACGGCAGTTTATCATGTCTGACAGGACTTCCTTTACCGCTATGCTTACATGTTCTCCGGTATCTGTATAAACGTCATTGAGAACCTCCTCTGAAACTATCTCGTTCTTTCCGAGCAGACCGTAAAACGTATTTTTTATTTCCTCGGCAAAAACGGTTGTGGAAAATATTACGGCTAAAGCGACCGCGGGTATGCAGTATTTTATCTTGAATCCGCGCTTTGCCTTTTCGGGTTCAGGCTCGAATACCTTTTCAAGCATACTATTTTTCTGTTCCTGCGTTGGGTATATGTGTTCCATCATTTCTGTATATCTTTTTTTCATATTCATTACCTCCTATCAGCTTTGCAAGTTTTTTCTTGCCGTAAAATAAACGTGAGCGTATCGTCGATTCGTTGACTTTCGTTATTTCCGCTATTTCTTTGAGCGAATACCCGATAAAGAAATGCAGGTAAAGTACCGCGCGGTATTTTTCAGGCATACCGAGAACAGTTTCCAAAAGCTCTGAATTTTCCGTTTTATCCCAGTATTCCTGTTCCGGAAGACCGCTTATGTCTATATGCGGATGCCTTAGCGAAAATCTTAGTATATCCTTGCAGCAGTTGCATGCCGTGACGATAAGCCATGCCTTTTCCTCCTTTTCCGAGTTGAAGTGCGGCTGCTTTTTTATAAGCTTTACAAATACCGCTGAAACTGCGTCCTCGCAGTTGTGGATATTTTTCAGATAGGAAAAGCAAAGTCTGAAAACGTCGTCGACATTGCGCTCGTAAATTTCGCCGATATGCTCCTTGCTGTAATTTTCCGTCATGTTCATCACCGTCCTTTCTGTATATAAAACGTGCGAGAAGTGCGAAACGTTGAAAAAATAAAAAATAATGAGTATGGCGGAAGTCATACTCATTTCAGCCTGTCGAAAAAGTTCTTATAAAATATAAAAGTTTAGGTCAAGCCTTTTCAAAGACTTGCGGATTCCAAAGGCAGAGCCTTTGGTCGCTCTCCGCAGAGAGCGAAATTCC
>JAMPFN010000001.1:0-36289 GCA_023664445.1 Clostridium sp.
AGTATATCACACCTCAACCCAATTGTCAATACCTCTTAAACGTTTTCTATGAATTGCACAGAAAACGTTTAAGCTTTGTGGTAAATGTATACAACTTCAACAAACTGCAAGCGGCAGTTTAAGCGAAATACTATCTTTTCAATATCTTTTTGACTGTTGACATAAGCTCGGGGAAGTTTGCGGCGATCATAAACAAAGTGATCACTACTTGTATAACCACATAATGATTCGGCTGTCTGATCGCGATGATCGACATTCCCAACAAGATCGCAAGGTTTACAATCGTCTTTATGTGGTCTACCTTGAAATAAATATATCGTCTTGCGTCTATAACTCTTATGATGTAGCAGGCGACGTAACTTACAAAGCTTGCGGCAACTGCTCCGTGTACGCCGAAATGCTTTATGAGTATAATATTGAGCGCGACATTGAGTATCATTGAAACAAGACTCGTATAGAACGAATTTTTAGTGTGCTGTGACGCCGTATAAATACTGCTGAAAAAAAGATTAAAGCACATAAGCAAAACCGCCAGTACAAGCACAGGCGTATAAAGATATGCTCTTGAGTATTCGGGGTGTACATTAACGTTGATAATGATTTTCGAGATAGGCTGCACAAGAAGTATAAGTCCGGCGGAAGCGATATACATTATCGATTGATACGCCGAAAATACCGTTTCGTAGAATTTTCCCTCGCCCTTGTTTCCGTGTTCCGTTATAGCAGACATGTTCCATGCCTGAAAAAATATTGTCGAAACCATAGATATAAGATTGGGGACCTTTGCCGCAGCAGTATACAGACCTGCCGCAACATCTCCCGATTCTCCCACGGGACCGTCGGCATATTTTATGATCAGTCTGTCGGAAAATCCTGTTATAGTCCACATTATTGCCGTTGGGATAAGCGGGAGCGAAAAGCTTACCATGAGCTTTACCATTTTCTTGTCAATAGCTGAGATCCTGAAAAATTTACCGATATTCGCAATTATGCACAGAAATACCCCCGAACAGAAATCGGATAGTATCATTGCTATCATGAATCCCTTGATGCCGAGGTTCAGCTTGCCTATAAAGATAAAGTTGAAAAGGAAGAGCGTACAGGTTGCGAGCATTCCGTCAAAGGCGAAAAGCTTGACGAATCCTCTTGATCTTATAAAGTTTGAACATGTCAGTCTGAAAACCGACGTGGAAACATACAGCATGAGCCACGGGGTAAATCCTTTTATAAATGGAAGAAGCGAAAACAAAGGAGAAAGCATAAGCATTATCAGAAGTCCGAACGCCTGTACGGCAACAGAAGTTGAAAAAACCTTGCATTTATCATATTCCTTATCAAGACCGAACCGAAGTATAGCGTCAGCCATAGAAAAGGAAAATACGGGTATCATAAATGTTGCCGAAGCTTCTATAAGCTCCTTGCTTCCGAGTATATCCGCTCCCATGTGCGTCGTGTAAAGACGTGTCAGAAGAATGGTCAGTATCTTGGAACCGAATGTACCTATCGCGAAAACAACGGTGTTGAAAGCGAGGTTTTTGTATTTGTTCATAATGTTTTCTCCGGTAATTTTTCATTGTGATGCTTTTATACAGACATATATTCCGGTCGGATCATAAATTGATCCGACCGGAATAAAGACGATCCTGTAAAAAATATGCGTTTCAGTTTGTTAAGACAGATTCTTACTGATCGGCAACTATTCTGCTTAAAGCGTCTAAGTCTTTTGCGTCGTAATTTCCGTCGCCGTTTATATCGGCAAGATATACTCTGTCAGACGGAAATTCTTCTTTTCCCTCTCTGATAAATCTCTGCATAAGGACAAGATCAAATATATCTCTTACTCCGTTATCGTCAAGATCGCCCGGAAGAGAATAGATATCGGGTTCTATTACAATAACGTCAAAATCCTTTGAAAAGCCGTTATATTCAATGGTTACGGTCTGAATACCCGGTTTTTGGGAATCGAATCCGCTTAGGGTGTAATCTTTCACTTCGATTCTGCTGCCGTTATCGAACATAGCGTAAACGAGCATTCCCGTAAGATTCAGCTCTTGTCCTATAAAATATTCTGTTTTTGAAGGCAGTTGGGATATCATAAGGCGCGACATTGTCTTTTCGGTAACTTCTATGTCGAATGTGGTTTTCATGCCTTTGTATTCCACTTCTATAGTCTGCTTTCCTGCTTTCTCCGGATCATATCCGTTCAGCGCAAAGTCCGTCACGATCTCGCGGCTGTCGTTTTCATATACGGCTTCGACTACGATACCATCTCTGAGCAGAGGGTCGCCCTGTTTATAAACTGTTTTTTTCGGCGGTGAAACTATCTCGATCTCCTTAAGCTGCGCTTCCGATACCTCGACCTTAAAGCTTGCGGTCTTTTCCATATATGTAACGGTGATCGTATGCTCTCCCGGCGTCGATTCATATCCGTCTATTTTGAAATCGACTATCTGCTTTTCGGAATCGTCGCTGTATTTCGCCATGACTTCGATTCCCTCGAGCGAAAGCATATCGCCTTCCTTGTATTTTAGCTTTGTCGGCTTGGTCTTGATGTAAATATCTGTCAGCACAGCGGCGTCAAACGCCTGTTCGCCGACAAGTTCGGCATAAGTGAGCGCTATCCAACCTTCTTTTCCGGAATACTTGGTTTTGCCCCATATGTGCTCGTCCGCTTCGGCAGTCATTGTAACATTGAACGAGGTATTATAATCGAGAACGGCAAGCGATTTATAGCCGAGTCCCGGACCTTCTCTGAGATTGACGCCGTTTTTCGAGGTTATACGCCATTTCTCTGATTTTCCCGTAGGCTCGTCTGTGGCTTCATAGTCAATAGGTCCGCCAACCATGTATTTTGAATAGTCGAGAACGCACCATTGATAGCTTCCGTTTACATAGGTTTTACCCCAAAGGCTTCCGTCGGACATTTTCTTTTCCGTCACTTCATATATGGTATTGAACGGAAGAAATCCCGTCTTTTCACTTGAAGCCCCTATATTTTTGCGGAGGTTTATACCGCTTTCGGTATTGACGCGCCATACTTCAGCTTTATTGTCCGTCCTGTCCGAAAGGAACAGCTTTGTTTCGTCCTCACGGCGCGTAACGAGCCCCTGCAGAACGTTTCCGCCTGCGACACGCCATTCGCCGAATCCTTTTGCGATCTCAAGAAAACTGTGTTTTTCGGAACCGTCGATAATATAGTTTTTAAGATCGAAATCGTCGTATACCGACCAGATATTTCCCATATTGTACGAAAGCGAAACCATTGCGTCAAACTGATTCTGTTTTAATGAAATACTGTATTTATTGGCAAATTTATTGACGTAGCCTTCGTATGTAGCAAGCGCGTTTTTAAGAAGCTTTTCCGCTTCGGCTTTTGTGATGCCGTCGGGATATTCGTCTGCGCCGACGCCTGTTCCGTATCCTATCGTCCATTGGCTGTAATCCCAGTATTTATACTGGCTGAAGCCTTCCGTTTGTTTTATAAGGTCGATACATTCCTGACTTGCTTTCATTCCGCCGGTTGCCTGAACTGTAAAAAGCGGAAGCAGCAGAGCTGACGAAAGCAGAAAGGAAACCGCCTTTATAAGTATCTTTTTTCCTTTCATTTAAAAACCCTCTATTTGCATTGAAAGATAATTTAATATCAATGCGCTGTCTGTCATTGTTACGATTCCGTTTCCCGAAACGTCTGCGTTAGCCTGTCTTGTATATGAGAGCGGATACTCGCTGCCGCTTAGAAGATATTTGTTCAGCATTATAAGATCGGCAACGTTTATTACAGTATTTTCGTCAACGTCTCCCTTGGTTATGGAGCGTGCAATTTTCATCGCGCAATCCTGAACGGTGGAAACCTCTTCCTCAAGATCGTCGGCAAGTTCGGCGTGTTTTATGGAAAGCTTTGTGTCGGTTTCGGCAGTACCGTATGCCGCCTTGAAATGCAGTACCGCGGCAGCGCCGCTGCATTTCTGATTACGGCTGTTCGACCATACAAGTTTTACGGCATTGTCGGAATAGTTTTCGTTGCAGTAAAATGTTCCTCCGTCGAGCGACTCGCCCTGTTCGGCGTCTACGAAATACAGTGAGCGAGGATCAAAATTCACTTCGATAGAGTAAGCTGATATGCCGCTGCTGCTTATGTTGACTTTCACTTCCGTTATATCGTTTTCGCTTCCGTATCCGGCGCTGAGAGAAATTTTTGAAAAATAATCTTCAGCCGAAGCCTTTGCAGGTGAAAGAACAGTACAGAGCAGTAAAGCTGCGGCGATGCCGGCGGCTCTTATCGATCTCATAGTTGTCATCTCCTTTTTTACACATTTTGTTGTCTTTGCGGTCGTTGTAAACGGCAAATTTATTCGGCGTTTACTATATATTTTTTCCACTTTAATTGTATCATAAAAAAATACATTTGTAAATATAAAGTAAGTACAAAACTTACGTTCGTTTTTTGCATTAATTATTTATTTTATATATAATTGTGCGGTTTTTTTGGTGCAGATGTACAAATAATAAAAAATGGCTTGACATTTAAAACGATTGCATGTATAATTAAAAAGCTGTTTGGCGAAAAACAGCGAATTTTTTCGAGGCGTAACTCAGTTTGGTAGAGTGCTTGGTTTGGGACCAAGATGCCGCAGGTTCAAGTCCTGTCGCCTCGACCAAATGCGTACTGTGAAAGATAATTCGGGTTTTCATTCCGAAAGTCCGGTTTTCCGCAAATATATGTGTGTTTTCTGTGCAGCCGCAGGACGATTTTTTTCATAAAAATTTAAAAAGCTCAAAAAAAGGCTTGACAAATCAAAAAAAACGTGATATAATAATTAAGCATTCTTAATCAAGATGCTGGTGTAGCTCAGTTGGTAGAGCAGCTGATTTGTAATCAGCAGGTCGGGGGTTCGAGTCCGTCCACCAGCTCCAGTATCTGCCGGTAAAAACCGGCGGAACTTTTATGGGAGAATTCCCGAGTGGCCAAAGGGGGCAGACTGTAAATCTGTTGCATCTTGCTTCGATGGTTCGAATCCATCTTCTCCCACCAAATAATAACGCGTCCTGCATTTTTGCAGGACATTTTTTATGCGGTAAAAAAAATGCTCTTTAAACAAAATATTTCCGTTATGTTGAGTGAATTAGGGGGATTTAACATGATAAGAGCGGTTATGAGAGGTTATGACGAAAACGATATGCATAATCTTTTTCAGGTGCAGCGCAATAAACTTCGTTCAAGTATTATTTTTGTCATATGTTTTGCAGCGGTTATTATAATGCTGATAATTGCGCTTACCCATGATTATTCGAGAATATTCCTGAAAATTCCTATATGCGCTGCGGCAGTAATCGGATTCGAAGCGGTAAGCGGTCACTCGAAAGACGACTTGAACGAATACCCCGAAGTATTAAGGACAGGAACAATATTGTTTTCGTTTTCAAATTCGGATTTCAGGGTTGCCGCTTCAAATATGGAAAATATCGGTACTGACGATACCGATTATAAGATGCAGTTTCAGATACTTGAAAATGGAAAAGGCATGCTGACATACGAATATTCAAAAATTTCAAAGGTTATCGAGGACAAGATCAATTTTTATATTTTCTTACCGAATATTACTTACATAGTAAGGAAAGATTCTGTTATTGACGGAACTCCGGAAGAACTTTCCGTTATTTTACATACTTATCTTCAAAACGACTATAAATATGCGGGGAAATAAAATGATTATATGCAGATCTAAAAATATCAGGTCAATGGGGATCAGATATATTGTATCAAGACCTTTGCTTGTGTTGGGAGTTGCGGCGTATATAATTGCCTGCTTTGTCGTCTTTGATCTTATTTCAGCTAAAATAGCAAATATCGAAACCATTTTAGTTTTATTTGCGGTTTTTACCGTTTTGCTTTTCAATATTTCCATTTTTCTGAATCGGAAGCTTAAAGACAAGTTTATGGCTTTTTTGATAATTGACGATAAAATTTATATAACAAATATTATCAAAAGCTGCTTCAGGACATATACGGTGCCGTCCGCGCTCGGAACGATTATTTTGATTCTTTCCTTAAGCAATATTATACCGCTTCCTTTTGCGCTGTCATTTGGACTTTTTGTGATCTCGCTGCTGTTTAACGTTTTTAACAACATACGCTGCGCGCTTATAATGTATCGTACCGCAACCGATGAGTATATTGACAGAGTTGTTAGTTCTTCGGAGGCTGAATTTGCAGTCGAAAAGGTTATAGATGTAAAAAAGTACGGCGGCGGTACGAAGATACGTTTCAGGCTTCGTAAGCTTAAAGCTGAAAAAGGCGAATGGTTCAAGACTGTAAGGCGAACCTTCAATATTCCCGATGATTATGAGAATGCAGATTGTTTGCTGCAACAGCTTGATCTTATAATTTAATATACGGAGGGATTTTTATGTTAAAAGCTGAAATGAAATATGAACTTTCGGACATGAAGGTTTTCGTCCGAAAATCGAGGAATTCGGCGGCGGTTTATCTGCTTGTCGCGTTTATGGCGTTTATAGTGCTGATCACGCTGCCGGGAGTTATATATTCCTTGAAGCGCGGTGTGGATTTTTACGACATTATATATTTTTTGGGAATAATAATGTTTATTTATTTCTTTATCAGCAGGATGATTTTTTTGCCAAAGAATAACTTGGAAAAAATAAAAAAGGTTTATGGTGACAATCCGATCGTGTTCAGCTTCGGGGAGGAAACCTTTAATGTGTCGGCTGAAAAAGGGGCAAGCTCGGAAAACATTACCCTTGAATACGGCAAGCTGTTTTCAGTAAGGGAAATAAAAGATTATTTCTTTATATACATATCCCGGAATACAGCGTATATAATCAAAAAATCCGCGATCGAGGGCGGAACTCCGTATGAGCTTTCCGAGATGCTGAAAAAACGTCTTGGGAAAAAATACAGAAAAGTATAAAGGCAACACCGCACAAAGATCGCCTTATGGCTTTGCACCGAATCTGCTTGCAGATTTTCCGTCATCTTACAAAAAATCTGACTGCGCATCTCCGGCACAATCTTTGTGCGGTATTGCCTAAAATATCTCGAATGGAGGAATTTAAAATGATAAGAGAAGATTTGAGAAACATTGCCATTATAGCGCACGTTGACCACGGCAAAACAACTCTTGTTGACGAAATGCTCAAACAGGGCGGAGCATTCAGGGAAAACCAAACGGTCGCCGAAAGAGTTATGGACAGCAACGACATAGAGCGTGAAAGGGGAATCACTATCCTTGCGAAAAACACTTCCGTTTACTACAAGGATACCAAAATCAACATTATAGATACTCCCGGACACGCCGATTTCGGCGGAGAAGTAGAGCGTGTTCTAAGCATGGTCGACGGCGTTCTGCTTCTCGTAGACGCCGCTGAGGGCGCGATGCCGCAGACAAGATTCGTTCTGTCAAAGGCTTTGGAAATGAATCACAAAATAATCATTGTCGTGAACAAAATAGACCGTCCCGACGCGCGTCTTGACGAGATCGGCGACGAGGTCTTGGAGCTTTTGCTCGATCTTGACGCAAGCGAGGAACAGCTTGAAAGTCCGATACTGTTCTGCTCGGGAAGAGCCGGTACAGCTTCGCTCAGCCAGTATGAGGAGGGAAAGGATCTGATCCCGCTTTTCGATACTATTCTCGATTATATAGAGCCGCCTAAGGGCGATGAAAACGGTCCGTTCCAGATGCTTATTTCTTCGATCGATTACAATGAGTACGTCGGCAGAATAGGAATAGGACGCATCGAGAGAGGTTCAGTCAAGGTCAATCAGAACGTTTCCGTATGCAATTATCAGGAGCCGGACAAAAAAGCCGTAAATGCAAAGCTTGTTTCGCTTATGCAGATCGAAGGACTTCAAAGAATAAACGCTGAAACCGCGCAGGTCGGCGATATAGTATGGGTAAGCGGTATAGAGGGGCTGACTATCGGCGATACTCTGTGCGATACCGAAACAGCCGAGCCGCTTGAATTTATAAAAATAAGCGAGCCGACAGTTGAAATGACCTTTTCGGTAAACGATTCTCCGTTTGCGGGAAAAGAGGGAAAATTCGTGACTTCCCGTCAGCTAAGGGAAAGGCTTTTCAAGGAAACCTTAAAGGACGTTTCTCTGCGAGTTGAGGAAACTGACAGCACCGATTCGTTCAGAGTTGCCGGCAGAGGCGAAATGCATCTGTCTATCCTTATCGAGAACATGCGCCGCGAGGGGTACGAGCTTGGCGTATCAACGCCGAGAGTTCTTTTCAAGGAAGATGAAAACGGAAAGAAGCTTGAACCTATCGAGAGGCTTGTTATCGATGTGCCGGAGGACTGCGTCGGTTCTGTAATGGAAAAAATGGGCGCGAGAAAAGCGGAGCTTGTTGAAATGCATCCGCAGGGTTCACGCATGAAAATAGAATTTCTTATTCCGGCAAGAGGTCTTTTCGGCTATAAGAGCGAATTTCTGACCGATACTAAGGGCGAGGGAATAATGTCGAGCGTGTTTGACAGCTATCAGCCGTATAAGGGCGAGATCCCAAGAAGAAACACAGGCTCGCTTGTTTCCTTTGAAACGGGCGAGGCGGTTACCTACGGTCTTTATAACGCACAGGAAAGAGGTCAGCTGTTTATCGGCGCAGGCACTCCCGTGTACGAGGGAATGATAGTCGGAGCTTCTCCGAAAACAGAGGATCTTGTCGTAAACGTATGCAAGAAAAAGCATCTGACAAATACCCGTGCAAGCGGTTCGGACGACGCTCTGCGGCTCGTTCCTCCAAGACGTTTAAGCTTAGAGGACAGCCTTGAATTTTTGGCAGACGACGAGTTGCTTGAGGTAACGCCCGAAAGCATGCGTATAAGAAAAAGAATACTTAGCAACACGCAAAGAGCTAAAAACAGAGCGAAGCAGTAATAAGGAGAGGTTATCATGAAAAAATACGCTTTGATCGGTCATCCGTTGGGACATTCAATGTCGCCGTATATACATAAAAGACTTTTTGAGGAAGCCGGAAAAACCGCAGAATATTCTCTTGTAGATATCGCGCCGGAGGATATGCGTTCAAAGCTGCCCGAGCTTCTCGAAACGGCGGAGGGACTTAACGTTACCATTCCTCATAAGGTTGCCGTAATGGATTTTCTGGACTGTCTTGACGAGAGCGCGCAGAGATATGATTCCGTAAACTGTATCTGCCGAAAGGACGGAAAGCTTACGGGCTTTAATACCGACTGCGACGGTTTTCTGCGTTCCGTTCCCGAAAAAAATCTCGGCGGAAACGTATTGCTTTTAGGCTGCGGCGGCGTTGGAAGAATGATGGCTGTTGAAGCCGCAAGACACGGCGCAAAGATAACTATGGCAATAATTTCCGAGGCAAAGGAAATGGCTGCGGCTCTTGCAAAAGAGGTAAAGGAAAAGACGGGAGCGGATATAAAAACGGTTATGACAGACAGCGTTTCGGGAGAATATGATCTGCTTATCAACGCGACGCCTGTCGGAATGTACCCCAAAACCGACGCATGTCCCGTGAGCGAGGAAGTTATCGGGAATTGTAAGGCTGTATTCGACGCAATATATAATCCGACAAAAACAAAGCTTATAAAAATTGCGGAAAGCAAGGGAATACCTGCGGTCGGCGGTATGTCAATGCTTGTTTTGCAGGCGGTGACGGCTCATGAGATATGGGACGGCGACAGCTATACGGACGAACAAATAAGCAGGATAATCAACGAGTCTATCGAAATAGTTGAAAGGGATTTTTAGAACTTGTCCACATAGGAAATATATACGGATTTTTTAGGCAACACCACACAAAGACCGCTTGACGGCTTTGCACCGAATCTGCTTGCAGATTTTCCGTCATCTTACATAAAAACTCCTTGACATACGCCAGTATGCCTGCGTCGTTTTTATACAATTTGACAAAAAATTTGACTGCGCATCTTCGGCACAATCTCTGTGCGGTATTGCCTTAGCAAAATTTTTCTGAAAACAAGGCGATTTTTTGCAGACATACTGTCGTATGGTAAGAAAAATCAACGCAGTTTATCAGGGAAATTTGCCGAAAAGACGTGTGCAGAGTCTATGTGGACCGGTTCTTAGACAATACCGCAAAAGGAGAATAATCATGACAGTATACTTGTGCGGCTTTATGGGCTGCGGAAAAACAACGGTCGGAAAAAAGCTTGCGAAGCTCAGAGGCTGCGGCTATTGCGATATGGACGAGCTTATTGTTAAAAAAGCGGGTATGACAATTCCCGAAATATTTGAAAAGCATGGAGAGCCGTATTTTCGCCAAATGGAAACCGAGCTTATAGAAGAGCTTGGAAGCTTTAAAGGTATAGTTTCCTGCGGAGGCGGCGCTATGCTTAGCAGTAAAAACGGAGATATAGCGAAAAAGAACGGCGTTGTCGTGTTTCTCGACGTTCCTTTCAACACTTGCTATTATCGTATATCGGGAGATAAGAACCGTCCTATAGCGGCAAGCCGTACAAGAAGTCAGCTTGAGGAGCTTTACAATGAGCGTTATACGAAATACAAAGCCAATTCGACTATAAGCATAAAATGCAAAGGCGGTCCGCTTGGCATCGCGAAAAATATCCGTGATGAACTTGAAAGAATGAGATGAGTTTATCCCGAATTGTGAGCATAGGGGATTGCAAAAATAATTTGACTATATACTTCGGGATATTTTGTTATCGGACATACAATGCTCTGCATATCATTTAATAAAATGATTAATACAGGAGGGCATTATGGGTCTGACTTCACGATCAACAGGCAGAAATGTTTCAAAAGGCGGTATACCGGAAAGAAAAGACGGAGAATACCTTATAGCTCTTGCCGGAAATCCCAATGTAGGGAAATCGACGGTTTTCAACGCGCTCACCGGTATGAAACAGCACACTGGCAACTGGGCAGGAAAAACAGTCACGAACGCCGCAGGAAAATGCGAGCATAAAGGAAAAAAATACATTCTCGCCGATCTTCCGGGTACATACTCTCTCATGGCAAATTCAGCAGAGGAGGAAACGGCAAGGGATTTTCTGTGCTTCGGTTCTCCCGATGCTGTTATCGTAGTGTGTGACGCGACGTGTCTTGAAAGAAATCTGAATCTGCTTTTGCAGACATTGGAGATAACTTCAAAAACGGTTATGTGTGTAAATCTTCTTGACGAAGCGGAAAAAAAGGGAATAAAAATCGATATCGATAAGCTGTCAAAGCTGCTTGGAATACCCGTTGTCGGCGTTACCGCAAGAGATGAAAAGGGTCTTGACGTTCTTATGGACACCGTGCAGAGCGTTATAGATCACCCTCCCGAAAGCGTTTATATCCCTTCCTACAGCCGAAAGCTTGAGGAGGAAATATCAAGGGTATCGTCAGCGTTAGAGGGCGTATTGAACAGCCGCTTACCGCTGCGCTGGACGGCGATAAGGCTTATCGACAGAAATGAAAGCCTTTCCTGTTCTATAAACCGCTTTTTGGGTATAGATATCGAAGAGGAAATATTCGGCGCGCTCAATCTTTGCCGCGAGTCTTTGGCGCGAAAGAATTACACGGCGCAAAGTTTAAGCGATGAGGTGATCTCCTGTTTGATAAATTCAGCCGAGGAGATAGCAAAGGCGGCGGTAAGCGCCGAAAATGATGATTATTACGAGCGTGACAGAAAGATAGACAGGATACTTACAAGCCGCATTTTCGGTATTCCCATAATGCTCGGTATTCTTGGACTTACTTTTTGGATAACGATAGTCGGGGCAAATTATCCTTCAAAGCTGCTGTCAAACGGATTGTTTTATCTTGGCGGCAGACTGGAAGTTCTTTTAAATTACATAAATTGCCACCCGACGCTTACCGACCTTGCCGTAAACGGTGTGTACCGTGTTCTGGCGTGGGTCGTATCTGTAATGCTGCCGCCTATGGCTATATTTTTTCCGCTTTTTACTCTGCTCGAGGATCTCGGTTATCTTCCGAGAGCCGCATTTAATCTTGACAAACAGTTCAGACGCGCAAACGCGTGCGGAAAACAGGCTCTTACAATGTGCATGGGATTCGGCTGCAATGCGGCAGGGGTTACGGGATGCCGTATAATAGATTCGCCGAGAGAGCGGCTGACGGCTATCTTGACAAACAGTTTTGTTCCGTGCAACGGAAGATTCCCGTCGCTTATATCGATCATTACAATGTTTTTTACGGCTTCTGTCAGCGGTATAGGCGGTTCGGTCATATCCGCGCTTATATTGCTCGGAGTTATACTTGCGGCGGTAGGCGTTTCGCTGTTTGCGTCATGGCTGCTTTCCGTGACGATCCTGAAAGGCAAACCGTCTGCGTTTACGCTTGAGCTGCCGCCATACAGAAAGCCACAGATAGGCAAGGTGATAGTACGTTCGATATTTGACAGGACGATTTTTGTGCTAGGAAGAGCCTGTGCGGTTGCCGCGCCTGCGGGGCTTGTTATATGGCTGCTTGCGAATGTTTCTATTGGAGGTGAAGCGGCGCTTGCCTATGCGGCGTCCTTTCTTGATGCGCCGGGCCGATTTCTGGGTCTGGACGGTGAAATTCTTCTTGCATTCATACTTGGCTTTCCTGCGAACGAAATAGTTATCCCTATAATAATGATGTCCTATACCGCTTCCGGAGCGCTTGTTGAAGCGGAAAGCGCCGAAGCGCTGAGAATGCTGCTTTGCGATAACGGCTGGACATGGGTGACCGCTTTATGTACCATGATATTCATGCTGTTTCATTTTCCGTGTTCCACGACATGCCTTACAATAAAAAAGGAAACGGGAAGCTTTAAATGGATGATAGCGGCAATATTGATGCCGACTGCTTTTGGAATATTTCTTTGCGCCGCTGTTGCAAATATTTCACGTTTTTTGATATAAAGTATAGTCAGCCTACATGAAAAACGAAAAAGTTCAACGGTCAAAATGTTATACAGCATCGTTGTCGTCCTTGAAATATGCACATATTCCTGCGTCCTCCGCCTTGCTGCAAAACATTTTCCCTCGTTTCCTTTTGTTCCGTTTTCAAGTAGGCTGACTATACAAATACTGTGAAGTCACTTTTTGAGAAACTTGTGGGGGACTCTGTCCCCCAACCCCCCTGCCAAAGGAAATGATTTCCTTTGGAATCCTCGTGATTTTTTGAAATACCGCCCTTTGGGCGGTATTTCAAAAAATGTGAGTAACCATACAAAACATTCTTGGCAAAGATCGGGAGATAAAGTACCTCAAAACTCTGAAAATTGATCTCGTTGTAAACATAATTGCTGAATGAGAAAATATATCATTTACAGTCCCCGTCTATAAATACAGTCATTATTTTTCGCTTCCGCGACTCACAGCTTATGCTGTGCCGGAGCGGAAGCTTGATTTTCTTTGGTTCGTTTCTTGCATCAAGGCAAGAAATGAACATACTACAATTCTTAAGGGATTTGTTCCCTTAAGCAAGGGGGGTATGGGAGACAGAGTCCCCCATAAGCTTTTGAAAATTAATTTCTGTGGCATGGTTGCTGACATAAGAAAAACAGGTTCGGATTTACCGAACCTGTTTTTTTAATGTCAGAATTATTGATTGTTTTCGATGTAGTTTACGATATCGCCGACTGTCTTGATTTTTTCAACAGCTTCATCCGGGATCTCGATGTCAAATTCTTCTTCGATAGACATAACCAGATCAACAACGTCAAGCGAATCTGCGTCCAGGTCGTCAATAATAACAGCCTCCATTGTAACAGCGTCCTCATCAGCGTCAAGCTGATCGATGATAAGTTCTTTTACCTTGTCAAAAATCATTTTAATTCTTCCTCCATTGTCTAATTTTTATATAAAGACGATGTACGTCCTTATGACTGTTGTGCAAATCGACTATTCGGTATACTCGCCGATTTTTCTAAATTTAGTGTACCTTGCTTCGAGCAAAATGTCAATATCTTTTTGCAAATTTTCTATTATAGTATCTGACAAAAAATCTTTAATATTTTCTGCAATTTTATCTAAATCGTAGTGAGCGCTTCCATGCGGCTCTTCGATTATAGCTTCGGCAACACCGATTTCGACCATATCTTCGGCTGTGATCCTGAGAATTTCGCAGGCTTCTTGTTCGCGGGTGGCGTCTTTCCAAAGGATATTGGCGCAGCTTCTCGGAGATACGACTGAATAAAGAGCGTTTTCAAGCATTGCAAGCTTGTCGCATACCCCTAAAGCAAGGGCGCCGCCGCTTCCGCCTTCGCCAAGTACGACGGACGTTATAGGCGTTCTCAGACGCATAAATTCCATTATATTTTTGGCGATAGCTTCACCCTGACCTCTTTCTTCCGCTTCTATGCCGCAAAAAGCGCCGGGGGTATCGATGAAGCAGAAAACGGGTCTGTGAAACTTTTCTGCCTGTTTTGCAAGCCTTAAAGCTTTTCTGTAGCCTTCAGGATGAGGCATTGCGAAATTCGTCCTTTTGTTTTCATTTAAGTTTCTGCCTTTTACTTCGGCTATGACGGTTACCGGAATGCCGTCAAATCTTGCGATACCGCCTAAAATAGCCGCATCATCGCCGTAGTGTCTGTCGCCGTGCATTTCGTAAAACTCGTCAAATATAAGCGGTATATAGTCGTTTACCGTCGGACGGTTTTTATCACGCAGCAGCTCTTGTCTTTCCCAGGGAGTTTTTGTATTCATATCAGTTATCCCCCTTTTCCGGCATATAACCGTGAAGTCTTAGAAGATGTGAAAGCACGCTTCTCATTTTGCGTCTTTCAACTATCATATCGATAAAGCCGTTTTCAAGCTGAAATTCGGCAAGCTGAAAGTCGTCGGGAAGTCTTTGTCTGATAGTGTCCTCAATAACGCGTCTGCCGGCAAATCCTACAAGCGCTTTCGGTTCGGCTATTATGATATCGCCCAAGGAGGCAAACGAAGCTGTAACGCCGCCTGTAGTCGGATCTGTGAGAACCGTTATATAAAGCTGTCCCGCGTCGTCGTGCTTTGCGGCTGCGCCCGAGGTTTTAGCCATCTGCATAAGCGAGATGATGCCTTCCTGCATTCTTGCGCCGCCCGAAGCTGTGAACAGAATTATCGGCAGCTTCATTTTTGTTGCGTATTCAAACGCTCTTGTAAGCTTTTCGCCGACAACGCTTCCCATTGAAGCCATCATAAATCTCGAATCCATTATGCCGATAACAACGGGTATGCCTCTTATTTCAGCTTCTCCTGTGATAACGGCTTCATTCATACCGGTCTGTTCTTTCATAGCGCGCTGCTTTTCGTCATATCCGGGAAAATCGAGAGGATTTTTGCTTGTCATTTCGCTGTCGATCTCGACAAACGTTCCCCTGTCAACAGTTATTTTAAGACGTTCGGCGGCGCTGAGTCTTGCGTGATAGCCGCATTTGGGACACACCATATTTACCGCTTTCATTTCGTCCTCAAATTCGACATTACGGCATCTCGGACATTTGAAAAGCAAGTCGTTCGGTATGCTGTTGTCATCAGCGGCGGATTTTTGATCGGTTTTTTCCGTACCGTTGAAACGGGTCGTCACGACCTTAAAAAGATCTTCTAACATTTTTTATCTGCCGCCTTTCTACTCAAATTTGAACGATTCAAGAAAACGGTTGCTGTATGCGCCGTTTTCAAACGCGTTGCACTTTATCAGCGCAAGCTGGAAATCTATGTTCGTGTCTATACCCTCAACGATAAATTCCGAGAGCGCCCATTTCATTTTCATAATGGCTTCTTCACGCGTCGGGGCATGGACAATAAGCTTCGCTATCATAGAATCATAATACGGGGGAATGGTATATCCCTGATATGCCGCTGAATCTATTCTTATTCCCGGACCGCCCGGAGTATGCAGAGCAAGTATTTTTCCGGGGGAGGGACGGAAGTTAAGCTTTGGGTTTTCGGCGTTGATCCTGCATTCTATCGCATGACCGCGGAGCTTTATATCCTCCTGCGAATATTCAAGCGGAAGTCCTGCGGCGATCTTTATCTGCGCCTTTACAAGATCTATGCCTGTTACCCATTCGGTAACGGGGTGTTCCACCTGTATTCTTGTGTTCATTTCCATGAAATAGAAGTCGTCACCGTTTTCAAGCAGGAATTCTATAGTTCCTGCGTTGTAGTAGCCGCAGACTTTTGCCGCCTTGACAGCCGCTTCGCCCATTTTGGCTCTTAGCTCGTCTGTCATCGCGGGGCTCGGGCTTTCCTCCAGTACTTTCTGATTGCGGCGCTGCATACTACAGTCGCGTTCGCCGAGATGTATAACGTTTCCGTCCTTATCGGCAAGTATCTGTATCTCGACATGTCTTGGATTTTTGACAAATCGTTCCATATAAACCGCGTCGTCCCCGAAAAAGCTTTTTGCTTCCGACTGCGCGGCTGTTATCTGCGCCGCTAACTGATCCGGAGATTCGACCATTCTGATGCCTCTTCCGCCGCCGCCTGCCGATGCTTTGACAAGCAGAGGATAGCCGATCTTGGCGGCAGCCGCTTCAGCATCCTCGATAGTCCGTACCGCGCCGTCAGAACCGGGAATAACAGGGACTCCGGCGTTTTTCATGGCTTCTTTCGCGTTTGCCTTATCGCCGAGCATTTCAATGGATTCGGGAGAAGGACCGATAAATTCTATATTGCATTTGCGGCACATTCTTGCAAAAGCTGCGTTTTCGGAAAGAAATCCGAAGCCGGGGTGAACGGCGTCGCAGCCTGTTATTTCACAGGCTGAAATTATCGCTTTCATATTGAGATAGCTGTCAGCTATTGAAGCGGGACCGATGCAGACCGCTTCGTCCGCTATCTGTGCGTGAAGAGCGTTTTTGTCGGCAGAAGAATAGACCGCGACGCTGTGTATGCCAAGCTCACGGCATGCTCTTATTATCCTTACGGCGATTTCGCCTCGATTGGCGATCAATATTTTTTTAAACATTTTTTTCACTCACTTTTTGTCAGCGTTATTTTATGGCAAAAGTTATTTCAGCCATAACAGCCTTTTTGCCGTCGACCGTTGCAATGCCTTTGCCGACGCCGATAGGTCCTTTTACCTTTATGATCTCTACTTCGAGCCTGAGCGTATCTCCGGGTACGACCTGCTGTTTGAATTTTGCTTTGTCGATACCTGCGAAAAGACCGAGTTTTCCCTTGTTTTCGGGAAGCGCAAGCATCGCGACGCAGCCTGCCTGCGCAAGCATTTCTATCATCAGAACTCCCGGAGTTACAGGGTGTTCGGGAAAATGTCCCTTAAACCAAAAGTCGTCTTCTTTGATATATTTTGTGGCAACTACTCTTTTTCCCGGTTCTATCTCGTTTACTTCATCAATAAGAAGAAACGGATCTCTGTGAGGAATGATCTCCATGATCTGCTCTTTATTGTAAACAACCTCCGACATTTTTTCCTCCTTATTCGATTACCATAACAGGCTGATCGTATTCAACAGCCTCGCCGTCTTTTACAAGTATATCCTTTACAACGCCGTCGAATTCGCTTTGCACCTCGTTCATAAGCTTCATAGACTCGATTATCATCAGTACGTCGCCTTTTTTTACAGAAGTACCTATCTGAACAAACGGACTTTTATCCGGAGCGGGTTTTGAATAAAAAGTTCCCACAATCGGCGCTTTGACGATGTTTCCGCTTACCTGTGAGGCAGTATCGGCAGCCGGAGCGGATTCGCCTGAAGCAGCCGCCATAGGTACGGCAGGCGCAGGAATAACAGGAGGTATTGCGGCAGGAACGGCTATTTTGTTTTCCTTTTCGATGACGATCTCGCAGTCGCCGTTTTTTATCTTGATCTTTGAAAGCTTACCTGTTTCGACTTTGTCGGCAAGCTTGTTTATTTCCTCAAATGTAAGATTGCAGGCAATCATATTCTCGTTCATATTATGTTCTCCTTTAATTAGCGTTAAGAAGTTATCGTTCGGCAAATTTTTTTATGCATATTGTCGCGTTATGTCCTCCGAAACCGAGAGAATTAGAAAGAGCGGCATTTACAGGCATTTCAACATTGCCGTTTACGCAGTAATCAAGATCGCATTCCTCATCGGGGACTTTATATCCGATAGTCTTGTGAATGAAGTCGTTTTTGACGCTCAAAGCCGTAACCACCGCTTCAACTCCTCCGGCAGCTCCCAGAAGATGTCCTATCATAGACTTCGTAGAATTGATCTTAACAGTTTTTGCGGCATCTCCCAAAGCCTTCTTTATGGCAATTGTTTCATATTTATCGTTAAGCCCCGTTGATGTACCGTGCGCGTTTATATATGTGACTTCTTCCGGTTTAAGACCCGCTTCCGTATAAGCTGCTCTCATTGAAGCGGCAGCGCCCTCTCCCTCGGGATCGGGAGATGTGATATGGTAAGCGTCACAGGTTGCGCCGTAGCCTGCAAGTTCCGCGTATATTTCCGCGCCTCTTGCCTTGGCGTGTTCGTATTCCTCGAGCATAAGCATTCCGCAGCCCTCTCCCAATACAAAGCCGTTTCTTTCCTTGTCAAACGGGATAGAAGCTCTTTCAGGATCGGCTGACTTCGTGAGAGCTTTCATATTGTTGAATCCGGCAAGAGTAAATCTAAGGACAGTCGATTCCGTACCGCCGCAGAGAGCTGCGTCAAGATATCCGTCCTTGATTTTTCTGAAAGACTCGCCGATCGCGTGAGTACCCGAAGCGCAGGCTGTGACAGTCGAGAAATTATCTCCCTTAAAGCCTGTTTTCATTGAAACCTGACCTGCCGCCATATTGCCTATCATCATAGGTACGTAAAACGGTGAAACCCTGTTCGGTCCTTTGTTTAAAAATTTTTCATATTCGCTGAGCGTAAGACCGATTCCGCCGATTCCGCAGCCGATTATAACGCCCGCTTTGTACGGATCGTTTGCTTTAATGTCATAACCGCTGTCGTTTAACGCTTCCTGCGCCGCGGCGACGGCGAACTGTGTGAAGCGTTCCATTCTTTTTGCTTCTTTTTTATCGATGAAGTCTGTAGGCTCGAAGTTTTTGACTTCTCCGGCAACATAAACGCCGATATCTTCGGTGTCAAATTGTTCGACCTTTGAAATTCCGAGCTTGTTTGCCTTTATTCCCTCCCAGAAATCCTCTGCGTTATTTCCGAGCGGATTTACGGTTCCAAGACCTGTGATTACAACTCTTCTGCTCATAATACACTTCCTTTTTATATTTATTACATCATTAGTCCGCCTGATATTTCTATGACCTGACCTGTAACATAGCTTGAATCCTTTGAAGCTAAAAACGATACGACGCTTGCTATCTCCTCGGGTTCGCCGTAGCGTTTCATAGATATAAGACCAAGCATAGCGTTTTTCTGCTCGTCGGTCAGCTTGTCGGTCATGGGCGTGTGGATAAATCCCGGAGCTACCGCGTTTACGCATACTCCTCTTGAACCAAGCTCCTTTGCGACGGTCTTTGTCATGGCGATAATAGCTCCCTTTGAAGCCGAATAGTTAAGCTGTCCGGGATTGCCGTAAAGTCCGACTACGGAAGCGACATTGATGATTTTTCCGCTTCTCTGCTTCATCATGATTTTTCCGGCATGCTTCATCATATTGAATACGCTCTTTTGGTTTACCGCGATAACGGCGTCGTACTGTTCCTCCGACATTCTTGCCATAAGACCGTCCCTTGTGATTCCTGCGTTGTTTACTAAAACGTCAAGTCCGCCGAAACGGGTTTTAACGTCGCTTACCAGTTTTTCGCATTGTTCATGGTTTGAAACGTCGGCGCAGAAGTATTCGCATTCAACGCCTTTTTCCTTTATTTTTTGGATTATATCATTATTTTCAAACATGCTCTCGTTTATGTCGTTAAGAGCGATATCGAATCCGTCTGACGCAAGTCTTAACGCGATTGCCGCGCCTATACCTCTTGCAGAACCGGTAATTAATGCTGCTGCCATTTTTTAATGTTCCTCCTGTATTTTTCCAATATATACTTTACATTTGCCTCAATGTCTGTCATTGTGCCAGAGCCCTCCTCAGCCCATTCATAATCATCTTCTAAAAATATCAGATCTGAATACAAATCGTCATAATACTGATTGAAAGCGTTTGCAATGACATAAAACAAATGTACTGTTTCTTTAAGTGAAAGCTCTCCGCTTTCAAACCGCCGTCCGACTATTTCTACAAGCGTATAATATGCTCTGTCCACATGCTGTTCATACCCGTAAACATATCCCTCGTTATGAAGAATGCCCAAAAGAATGCTCCTTAGTATTTTCCAGTCCTTATGAAGCTCCAACGCGATCTCACAGTATAATGCGTCGGGCTTGCCGCAGCTTTCGATCTGCGTCAGAATATAGTCGTACAGATCGTCTTTTGTGAGTATGCCGATATCAATGCCGGTTATATAGAGAGAAATGACCTCATGTTTGTCAAGATCAAACTGCTTAATGCTGTCAAATATCAGACTTCCCAGCACTTTCTATCACCTTCCGCTTCAAAATATCCATAAGTTCATCATATCCGCTGTTTTTTGCGCTTATATCCGCATAATGCTTTTTAGTATCAATAAAATATACTCTTGAATATGTTATTCTTTGCTTTATGCCTTTTATTTTATCTATTTTCATAACATTGAATATATGATGGTTTTTACCGTAGGATATCATTTCTTCAATCTCGTCGGCATTCTGCATTGATTTCATATTTAGGCTTTTGTTCAGAAACGGAGAAACGGCATATATGAAATAAAGCTTACCATTATGCACCGCCCATGCTGACGAGCTGTTTTTCACTTTTTTCCTGTATCTTATTTCAGTTGTTATTACCCATGCTGAAAATACGGCGGAAATGGCGAAAACTATTCTGAAATCTGTATTATGCCGTTCAAAGTAAATCAGCGTCATACCGAAAATAAAAGACAAAGGTGAAAACAGCGTAAACACAAAATGCAAATACAATTTTCTTTTAGAAATGTACGGAGGCGAATAAAGCGTTATCATTTATTTGCCGAGAAGCTTTTCCGCCTGTGCGAACATTTCTTCTATAATATCCTTACAGGGCTTTATTTCATTTACCATACCTGCGATAAGACCGCAAAGGAACGAGCCCTCTTCAAGATTACCGTCCTGAACCGCCTTTCTTAGCGAGCCGAGAGTTATCTCCTCAAATTCGTCGGGAGTTATCGTACCGTTCATTTCGCCGCCCGCAAGCTTCTTTGCGAATTTGGTTTTGACGTTTCTGCAAGGATGACCCGTGGTTCTTCCCGTTACGACATTATCCGTGTCCTTAGCGTCGATTACAAGCTGTTTGTATGTCGGGTGGATCCGACATTCCTCGGACGCTAAAAAGCGTGTTCCCACCTGAACGCCCTCTGCGCCAAGCATGAACGAAGCCGCGATTCCTCTGCCGTCGGCGATCCCTCCTGCGGCAATGACGGGTATTTCCAAAGCGTCGACTGTCTGTGGGACAAGACACATTGTGGTATTTTCACCGATGTGTCCGCCCGATTCCGTACCCTCTGCAACAACGGCGTCTGCGCCCGCTCTTTCCATTCTTTTTGCAAGAGCGACGGATGGAATAACGGGTATTACCTTTATTCCTGCCTTTTTCCAGTTTTCCATATATTTTCCCGGATTGCCTGCGCCCGTCGTTACTACGGGGACTTTTTCGTCGATGACGAGCTGTGCGAGATCGTCCGCATTCGGCGACATAAGCATGATATTTACCCCGAACGGCTTGTCTGTCTGCTCCTTGGTTTTTCTTATCTGACCGCGAAGATAGTCGATAGGCGCAGAGCCGCCTGCGATAAGTCCAAGACCGCCGGCGTTTGATACTGCGGAAGCAAGCGTACTTTCAGCTATCCATGCCATTCCGCCTTGTATAATGGGGTATTTTATACCTAAAAGTTCTGTTATTCTTGTAGTCATCTGTTTTCCTCTTTCTAAAATTCAAATATGATTGCGCCGAAGGTAAGTCCTGCGCCGAAGCCGACAAGTCCCACCTTATCGCCTGCTTTTATTTTTCCCGCCTTCAAAGCCTCGTCGATCGCTATAGGGATCGACGCGCTTGAAGTATTCGCATGTTTATCAAGGTTCACAAAAAAATTATCCATTGATAAACCAAGATTTTTCGCGGCGGTTTCTATTATTCTTACGTTTGCCTGATGAGGGATTATAACGTTTATCTCGTTTAAGTCAAAGTTTATTTTTTCAGCCGCCTTTGTCAGCGCGTTCGGGAGAGCCTTTGTAGCAAACTTGTAGACCTCTCTGCCATCCTGATAAAGGTAATGCGAATTTGATTCCGGAAATCCGTCGTCAACTTTGCCCTCGCCCGTCATGAATGCGTTTGCCGGCGGAATAGATCTTGCGAAAAGATATTTTGCGCCTGTTCCGTCCGCCCCCAGGAAGCTTGAGTACACGGCGTTCTCGGCTTTTTCAATTATCATTGCCGCCGCGCCGTCCCCGAACAGCACGCAGGTGCTTCTGTCGGAATAGTCCGTAAGCTTTGTAAGATTTTCGTTTGCGACTACAAGCGCGTATTTTATGGTTTCGTCTGTCTGAAGGTAACGCTTTGCCATATCTATAGCGTAAACGCAGCCTGCGCAGGCACAGTTGACGTCGATAGTCATGGCGTTTACGGCGCCGATCTCGCGCTGTATCATACACGACATGGAGGGCGTGTAATAATCGGGCGAAACGCTCGTATCGATAATAACGCCTATATCTTCCGGAGAAATACCGGCGTTTGAAACGGCGTCCTTTGCCGCCTGCGAACCCATGAACCATGTTGGTTCACCGTTTGAAACATAGCGTTCTTTCATGCCTGTTCTCGTTGTTATCCATTCGTCGCTCGTTTCGATGAATTTTGTGAAGTCATCGTTTACGACCTTTTTTTGGGGCTGATAGCAACCGGTCCCTAAAATTTTTATTCCCGGCAAAAAAATTCCTCCTTTTTGGTTGTCATATCGAAAAATTTATGGTATAGTAATATATAGATCGTCTATACGGTCAATTTTATTCATGACGATAAAATCAATTATTTTTATTGTAATCTATTTTTAACTTTTTTGCAATGTTATAATTGCTATTTTGTGGTGCTAAAAATAAAATACCGCAGTTTGCACAAAACCTTTATCCAAAAACTGTGAATATTTTATACAATAGACCCCTTCGCCAAACGGCACACCTTAGTTTCCGAGGAGGTCTAATAATGATAGGAGAAGAAAAATATGGGAAAAACAGCATTTTTATTTTCGGGACAGGGATCTCAGTATCCGGGAATGGGCAGGGAGCTGCTCGACGCAAACCCTGAACTTTCATACATCTATGAAAAGGGTTCTGAAATATTGGGCTTCGATCTTGCAAAGCTTACGTTTGAGGGCACGGAAGAAGAACTTGCACAGACCTGTAATTCACAGCCTGCTATTATGGCGATGTCGCTTCTTTGCTTTGAAATCGCAAAGAAAAACGGTTTTGTTTTTGACGCTGCCGCAGGTCATTCCCTTGGCGAATATGCGGCAATGGCTGCAACGGGTATGCTTTCGCCGGAGGACGCGTTCAGAGTGATAAAGGCAAGAGCCGCCGCAATGGACAAGGCAGGGAACGAAACGCAAGGCGCGATGTACGCTATAATGAAAATGCAGCCCGAGCAGATAGAAAGAATATGTGATCAGGCTGACGGTTACGTTGTTCCGGTAAATTACAATTCTTCGGTCCAGACCGTTATTGCCGGAGAAAAGGAAGCTGTTGAAAAGACGGCGGCAATATTTTCGGAATTGGGAGCAAGAGCGGTACAGCTTAAAGTTTCGGCGGCTTTTCATTCAAAGCTTATGGAGGGTGCGGCTAAGGAATTTTACGAGGAAATAAAAGACGTAAAATTCAACGCTCCGAGCGTTCCGTTTTATTCAAATGTTTTGGGCGGAGAGCTTAAGGATTTCTCGGATATGCCGTCGCTGCTCGCAAAGCACATGGTTTCGCCCGTGCTGTTTACCTCGGAGCTTGCGGCTATGCAGGAAAGCGGCATTGAAAATTATATCGAGCTTGGTCCGAATAAAGTGCTTACAGGACTTGTAAAGAAAACGCTCAAGGGAGTAAACGCCGTAAATATTGAGGATACGAAGTCGCTCGAAAAAGCACTTGAGCTTATGTGATCTTTTGAACAATTTGTGGGGGACTCTGTCCCCCAATCCCCCTGCCAAAGGGAATGATTCCCTTTGGAATCCTCATGATTTTTAGTAATACTTCCCCGAGGGGAAGTATTACTAAAAATGTGGGAAACCATACAAAACATTCTTGGCAAAGATCAGGAGATAAAGCACCTCAAAATTCTAAAATTGATTTTTGCGTTATCATGCCGGGTGAATTCGTTGAATGCGGGAAATAAAGGAGTGAAATATGAATATTTCAGCTATAATAGTATGCGGCGGAAGCTCTTCGCGAATGGGCGTTAATAAACTTCTGCTTCCGCTCGGAAATACAAATGTCGCGGGAGCTTCGATGCTCGCGTTTGAAAAATGCCCCGATGTATCGGATATTGTAGTCGTGTGCCGTGAATGCGATAGAAAAGAACTTGAAAAAACAGCTCGAAGTCTTAGCATAACAAAGCTTCACGCTTTTGCGGAGGGCGGAAAAACAAGACAGGAAAGCGTTTTCAGCGGATTAAAAAAAATCGTTCCCGAAACCGATCTTATCGCGGTACACGACGGCGCAAGACCGCTTGTAAAGCCTGAATACATCGCCAAGACCGCTCATGACGCGGAAATCTTCGGCGGAGCGGTTCTGGGCGTTCCTGTAAAAGACACCATAAAGATTGTGAACGACGGGCTTATAATCGATACGCCGCAGAGATCGTCGCTTTACATAACTCAGACACCTCAGATATTCAAACGCAGAATATATTTTGAAGCGGTTGATTTCGCGCTCGAACACAGCCTCGATTTTACCGATGACTGTCAGCTTGCCGAAGCGATAGGCGTAAAGGTATGCATGACGGAGGGCGATTACACAAACATAAAAATAACCACGCCCGAGGATATTAATATCGCTCGTATGCTTATGGAGGAAATGAAATGAGGATAGGTCACGGATATGACGTACACCGTATGACGGAAAACAGAAAGCTTATTTTAGGCGGAGTTGATATTCCTTACGAAAAGGGTCTGCTCGGACATTCCGATGCGGATGTTTTGGTTCACGCCGTAATGGATTCGATATTGGGCGCTCTCGCTTTGGGCGATATAGGAAAGCATTTTCCCGATACCGATCCTGAATACAGCGGCGCAGACAGCATAGAACTTTTAAAGCACGTCTGCGCACTTGCCAAAGAGCGGGGATATAAAATAGGCAATCTTGACGCGACCGTGATCGCCCAAGCTCCGAAGCTTTCGCCTTACATTACGCAGATGAAAGAAAATATCGCCGATGCGTGTCAATGCGGATCGGGACAGATAAACGTAAAAGCGACCACCGAAGAAAAGCTCGGATTCACGGGAAACGGGTCGGGAATTTCCGCGCACTGCGTAGTGCTTATGCAGGAAATATAGCCGCGCATAAAAACGATTTGTAACAAGTCTGTCATATCACTCATATAATATACAAAGCAGAAGTTTTTTCTGCGAATAAGAACTTATTCTTATAGTTTCTCTATGAGCATAAGTTCTGAACTGATCAATAAAAACGGGTGAATGGAGGCTTATTATGAAGAAGACAGCAGTTACCATGCCCTCTGTCACTCACGCGATCAAAGCAGGGCGTATACTCGCTAAAAACGGCTACAGAAGCGAGATAAAAAAGTCGCCTCATGTATCCGAGGGCGGCTGTACGCATATTCTGATCGTAAACGGTGATCCGGTAAATGTAATTGCATTTTTAAATCGCAATAGAATAGAATACGGAAAAATTTTAAAGGACGCGGTGTATTGATATGACAGTAAATTTTGATAACGCCGCCTCTACCTTTCCCAAACCGGCAGCGGTAAGGCGTTCGCTTTTTGACGCTGTTTCCAACTTCGGCGGAAATGCCGGACGCGGCGGACACCGTCTTACCCTTATGGCGTCGGAAAAGGTCTTTGACACAAGACAGGCAGCAGCCGATTTTTTCGGCGCTGATCCTGAAAACGTGATCTTTACGCTTAACTGCACTCACGCCTTAAATATGGCAATACAAGGAATAATGAGAAACGGCGGTCATATAATAATAAGCAGTATAGAGCATAATTCGGTCGCAAGACCCGTTTACGCTCTTTCCAAGGCGGGTATCGCTTCCGGCAGCATTGCCGATGTTTATGACGATGACGAACGTTTTCTCTCCGAGCTTAAAAGGCTCATAAGGCGCGACACAAAAGCGGTGGTCTGTACGGCTGCCGGAAATGTAACGGGCAGAATGCTGCCGATAAAGGAAATAGCGGATATATGCAAAAGCCGTAATATATGCTTTATTGTCGACGGCGCACAGGGCTGCGGAGTTATGGATATAAAGCTGTCCGACGGGATAAATATAATTTGCGTTCCGGGGCATAAGGGACTGTACGGTCCGACGGGAACGGGACTTCTTATAACCGATGGGAAATATAAGCTGTCCCCGATAATTCAGGGAGGTACGGGAAGCTCCTCCGCAGAGCTTTTGCAGCCTGATATACTTCCCGACAGTCTTGAAAGCGGAACGCTGAATACGGTCGGCGTTATCGCGCTGAAAAGCGGGATAGATTTTGTCAGCGCAAAAACGACGGGCAGAATATTTGCCCATGAGGAGCGTCTTTGTCAGAAGTTTATACGTATGCTTGATCCTGAAAGAGTAACGGTATACAGAACAAAGGGACTTCGCTACGCTCCGATAGTTTCCTTCAATATAAACGGTATGCCCCCCGAAACAGCCGCCGCGCTTCTTGATAAAAAGGGCTACTGTCTGAGGGCGGGTCTTCATTGCTCTCCTTTGGCTCATAAAACGCTCGGAACGGCTGAAGGAACAATAAGATTTTCTCCGTCTGTGTTCAATAATGAACGTCAGGTAACAGGTCTTGCGGAAGAAATAAAAAAATTATGTGAAAATTTCTGAAAAATATTGAAATTATATACGCATTTATGATAAAATTATATTAGAGCCTGTTCACATAAAATATAATACACGTATTTTCGATGAATTTTGCCGGCTTCTGCGTTAAAAATTTTTGAAATACGCCGGTATTCCTGCGAATTTTTTCCTTGAACCAGGCAAAAATCCACTCAAAACTCCGCATATTAATTTTATGTGAACAGGCTCTGGTATTGAATCTTTTGAGGGGAACTCCTCCCCTCTTACATACAATAGACAGGATGTGAATTATGTATACGATCAAAAATTTTTTTGAAACGCTTTGGAATGTATTGCAGTCGATAACCATTCTGGATATTATTGACATATTGATTTTGGCGTATCTTATATATCTTCTGATAAAGCTTATAAAAGAAACCAAGGCCGGTCAGCTGATCAAGGGCATAATATTTGTCTTTATCGCTTATGCCATAAGCAGTTTTATCGGGTTTAAGGCCATGACATACATAATCAAAAGCGCGCTTGATATCGGTATTTTAGCGATACTTATCACTTTCCAACCGGAAATAAGACGAGCTCTTGAAAAAGCGGGACGCACAAAAATAGGCAGAGATCTGTTTTTCATCAACGATTCCGACGATCTCACGAAAAAATGGGAAGACGCCGTAAATGCAATATGCGACGCCTGCGTCGATCTGTCCGTAACAAAAACGGGAGCGCTTATTGTTATTGAGCGTCAGACAATGCTGAACGAGCAGATAGAAGATAATTCGACAACGCCGCTCAACGCCGTTCCGAGCAAGGAGCTTTTTGAGAATATATTTTTCAGGAACGCGCCTCTTCACGACGGCGCCGTCATAATGCGCAGAGGTATAATAATCGCCGCCGGCTGTCATCTCCCCCTGCCCGAAAGACAGGGACTTATCGACAAAAAACTCGGCTCACGCCACAGAGCGGCTATAGGTATGAGCGAAAGCTCCGACGCGTTAGTAGTGGTGGTTTCCGAGGAAACGGGTCAGATCTCCGTCGCGGAAAACGGCGAACTGATAAGGGATTACAACCGCTCAACGCTTTATAAGCGTTTGAGTGAAGACATTATCCCCAAGCCGTCCGAGCCGAAGAAAAAAAGCCCCAAGAAAAACAAACAGGGCAAGGGGGTAAAAAAATGAATTTTTTAACAATAAGAAATAAAATCAAAAAATCCTTGAATAACAATACAGCAACGATAATCTACTCGGTGATTATCGCGATATTCATCTGGATATTGATATCTATAAATATCTATCCCACAACGCCGAAAACATTCAGCAACATTCCGCTCGAAATAGATATAACGGGTACGTCTGCCGAGGAAAATGAACTGAGCGTTATAAAAGCATCCGCAAAAAACGTAACTGTTACCATAAAGGGCGACCGTTCCAGGATCGGAAGCCTTTCGGAAAAAGATCTTACTGCAAAAGCTATTATTGGAAATGTAAATTCCGCAGGTGAAAAATCTTTAAATATAGAAGTGATCGGAAACGATTCCAACGTTGCATTTGAAGTTACGGAAATAAAGCCGTCAAAGGTCGACGTTATGTTTGACCATATCGATACAAGGGAGTTTGAGCTTTCCGTAAACGCCCCCGATATAACCGCAGCCGAAGACCTTTATATGGACAAGTCGGAATTTAAAGTGACTCCTGCGACTGTGGAAATAACGGGTCCGTCAACACAGCTTGACAGTATTGACAGGGCGTTGGTGTTTGTTGAAAATAAGCGGGAGATAAACACAGCGTCTACTTTTTACAGCAAGGAAGTCGTGCTTTACGACAAAAACGAATCGAGGATAAGCGCAGATAACATGACATTCACCCCTGACGACTTTGCGATAGAGATACCCGTTTACATGCAAAAGGAGCTTGACCTTACCTATGATATCCGCTATGCGCCGACGAATTTTGACATCGATTCTCTGAATCTTGAACTTAATGTTGATAAGATAAAAATCGCATCTCCCAATACCGATCTTCTGAACATCGATACATGGAGCATAGGCTCGATACCTCTTTATGGTATCGATCTTGATTTCAATAAATCCTTCACGCTCGATATTCCCGGAAACTATAAGGATCTTACAAATGTTTCAACAGTTACCGCAACGCTCAATCAGGAGGGACTTGCTAAAAAGACCGTTACAGTCAACGATATCTCAATTGTAAATTCACCGTCAAACTATGACTGCACGGTCAATACCTACGGGCTTACGTTTGACATAATCGGTCCCGAGGAGGATATAGAGAAAATTACGGAAAAGGAAATAATCGTATCTGTCGATTTGCTGAAATACACGATACAGAGCAGCAATTTCACAGCAGACGCCACTATAAGCTTTCCGAATTATGATAAGGTATGGGCGGTGGGACTTCAGAAGGTTTCGGTAACAGCCGCGCCTGTACAGACGTCGGGGACGACTGCTAATTAATTCAAGCCGGAGTCGCTTATTGTCAAAATCTAAAAGTTTAGGTCAAGCCTTTTCAAAGACTTGACCTAAACTTTTAGAACCTGTCCACATAGGCATATGCACACGTCTTTTTGGCAAATTTTCCTGATAAACTTCGTTGATTTTTCTTGCCATACGCGAGTATGCCTGCAAAAAATCGCCTTGTTTTCAGAAAAATTATGATTAAAAATCCGCATACATTTCCTATGTGGACAGGTTCTTATAGCGTATAATCTCTTTCAAAAAGCTCTTCGTAAAGCTCTTTTTTCAAAAAATCTTCCGGTATCTTTTCCAAAAGCTTAGTACTGATAAACGATTTGCTTTTTTGCGCGTATGCAGGCATATTATAACGCTTCTGTATATTTTTAAGCTCTCTTTTCCATAGAAATTCCAGCTGCTTTTTAAGTTTTACCTTCGGATTGGGCAAATGACGCCTTATGACCTCGACCGCGCTTTCGGAAACGCATATTATCCCCCAATATTCAGGAACGTGCTTTTCCGCGCTCTTTTTATGCTTTTCTCCGACAACGATATAATTGAAGTCGTAAAAAATGTCATAATTTTTAATCTGCGATTTAAGCCTCGTATAGCTGTCGCCGTCGCTTTTTATTTCAAATCCGACCAGTCCGCTTTCGGTAACGGCAAAAATATCCGCTCTCGAACTGTTTATGGGAACTTCCTCAAAAGTCCTGTGCTTTCCGAAGTTGAAATCGAGATAGTTAAAAAGCGCTTCTCTTATTTCGGGATCAAGCATGATCGTCAAAGCGCGGTAAAGAATCTTTGGCTGACTTCAAAATTCGCGTTCGGCTCGATCTCATGATATCCGGTGATGTCCGGATCAAGGCTTAAATTCGGAGCGTCGATCATGGCTGTCATAGGTTCGGGACAGAAATAACCGTTAAATCCCCTGTCGTTCCAGATTATCCAGAACTTATACTCGTCGGACACCTCATAGCAAAGCTTCTTTCCGCTTTTGGTATCCTCGGCAACAACGCCGTGGAACTGCTGTCCGTTCAGGTTTATATAATCGGTCGTGTACATTTCATTGTCGACCACCTGTAAAACAGGCTTTTTGTCACCCGTAAGATATTCTCTGTCCGCGTCCGTGAGATCAAGAAGCTTTTCCGTCGGCAGGCAGCGTTCGTTAAGCTCGCATCTCTTGATAACAGGTACTGTCAGACGGATATTTTCTTCTTCGCCGCCGTCCACAAAGGGAGAATTTATAGCCGTATGCGTCGCAAGCGATATCGGGAGCATTTTGTCGGAAAGATTTGTGATACGAAGCCTGTATTTAAGCCCCGATCCCGATAGAGTAAACTTAAATTCAGCCGTAAATTTCAAGGGCATATACTTGAAAAACTCGTCGTTTTCATCATAGACATATTTTGTTTTTACAACAGCGCTGTTGTCGTCGGCATGATGCTCCACAAGCGTATGCGCTCTTTTATGGAGAAAACCGTGGATGTGGTTGTTGTAAGGAGCTTTTTCGTTTACCGGAAGATTGTAAACCGCGTCCGATGTCTTTAAAACTCCGTCTGCAAAACGGTTCGGGAGGTAGAGCGTCGGAAGTCCCCATACCTCGGGGGACTGCTTTATCGTTTCTGCGGAGTTGTCCTTTTTGAAGCGAAAAAATTCGATACCGTTTTTGTCGTCATGCAGCCTTATAACGTTTGAGCCTATCTCATATGCGATCATTGCGGTATATCCTCCGGCGGAGATCTCAACTGCCGGAGTTCCGTTAAATTCAGTAAGCTTAGCGTAATTCATCGAAAATAATCCTTTCTTAAAAACCGTTTTTAACAGTTTTTATCAAAATAAAAGCAAAAATAAAATTTGCCGTTACTTCTAATTTTATCATAAAAAGGCAATAAATTCAATAGATTTTTCAAAAAATCGTCAGATATATGTTTCCTGTTTAAAAAAAGATATTTTTTTGCAAAAAAACCTTGACACCGGACAAAAAAAATAGTATCATATTAGAAATAGCATTCAGAATTTGTGTTTAGAAGTCGTTCTCATAGATTCTGAAAGGATCAGCTTGATTTATCCTCTAAAATAAAATCAGCTGATTTATTTTATATAATAAGGAGGATTTTTATGCTTAGTGATAGTAAATTTGAAAAGGAAGGTCTGACCTTTGACGATGTTCTGCTTATACCGGCGCAGTCCGACGTAACGCCTAACATGATAAAGCTCGATACGAGGCTTGCAGGCAATATTCATCTTAAAACACCGATCATGACCGCGGCAATGGATACCGTTACAGAAGCCAAAATGGCGATCGCCATAGCAAGGGAGGGCGGTATCGGTATAATACACAAAAACATGACTATCGAACAGCAGGCGGACGAGGTAGATAAGGTAAAGCGTTCCGAAAACGGCGTTATCGTAAATCCATTCTCTCTCACGCCCGACAGATATGTTTACGACGCGGACGAGCTTATGGGAAAATACAGAATATCGGGCGTTCCGATAGTTGACGGAATAGGCAAGCTTGTCGGTATTATCACAAACAGAGATATGCGTTTTATTTCCGATTACAACACAAAGATCGGCGACGTTATGACAAAGGAAAACCTCATAACCGCGCCCATCGGCACGACACTTGAACAAGCGCAGGAAATCCTCCGCACACATAAGATCGAAAAGCTTCCTTTGGTCGATGACGAAGGTTATCTCAAGGGACTTATTACCATAAAGGATATCGAAAAGGCTATACAGTACCCGAATTCGGCAAGGGATTCAGGCGGACGTCTGCTTTGCGGAGCGGCTATCGGAGTTACCGCAGATGTGCTTGAAAGAGCCGAAAAGCTTATCGAGGCACAGGCTGACGTACTCGTTCTCGATTCGGCGCACGGTCATTCAAGCAACATCATGAAATGTCTTAAAATGATAAAGGAAGCGTATCCCGACATTCCCGTTATCGCGGGAAATATCGCAACCGCTGAAGCCGCCGAAGACCTTATCGCCGCAGGCGCGGACTGTCTTAAAGTGGGGATCGGTCCGGGTTCTATCTGTACAACGCGAGTTGTCGCGGGTATAGGCGTTCCGCAGATCACGGCTGTATACGACGTTGCAAAGGTTGCGCAGAAGCACAATATCCCTGTCATTGCCGACGGCGGTATAAAGTATTCGGGCGATATCGTAAAGGCTCTTGCAGCAGGCGCAAACGTTGTAATGCTCGGTTCTCTCCTTGCAGGCTGCGAAGAAGCTCCCGGCGAAACCGAGATTTTCCAGGGACGTTCTTTCAAGGTTTACAGAGGCATGGGAAGCCTGGGCGCAATGGCGTGCGGTTCTAAGGACAGATACTTCCAGGAGGGAGCTAAAAAGCTTGTTCCCGAGGGCGTCGAGGGACGAGTACCGTTTAAGGGCGCGGTAGCGGACACGATATTCCAGCTTGTGGGCGGTATACGTTCGGGCATGGGTTACTGCGGCTGCGTCGATATTCCGACTCTCCATGAAAAGTCGAAATTTGTAAGAATCACAGGCGCGGGTCTTAAGGAAAGCCACCCTCATGATATCTACATAACTAAGGAAGCGCCCAACTATTCGGCTCAGATCTGATAATACAACGTTTCAAAGAGGGGACGCTTTGTAAGTGAAAGCGTCCCCTTTAAAATACTTATATGTTCGTTTCTTGCCTTGATGCAAGAAACGAACCAAAGAAAATCAAGCTTCCGCTCCGGCACAGTTTGCGCTGTGAGTCGCAGAAGCGAAAAATAATTATTGTATTTATAGTCGGGGACTGTAAACGGCACTTTTTCATTTTTTTATAAAAGGCATTGACAAACTTTCATTAATAAGATATAATTATGTTATAAAATATAAATTTTAGGAGGAAGTTCTTATGGTAAAGAAGAAGATTTTTGCCGCTGTTGCGGCGCTTGCGATCGGTTTAGCAAACGTTTGTTCTGGGGGGGTACGCGACCATTAATTGGTAATAATTTCACCGTTAGTGCGGAAACTTACAGCAAGGAAATACAGTACGGCGATTATCTTTCCTATAAAAAGGTTGACGTAAATAATAACTATATATACGATTATGTTGTAATTACAAAATGCAATGAATCTGTAACTAAAATCAGAATCCCCTCTGAAATTGACGGACTGCCTGTTAGAAGTATTGGAGATAAAGCATTTAAGGAATGTTCAGACTTAACAGGTATAACTCTCCCTAACAGTATTACAGAAATTGGAACAGAAGCGTTTTTTAAATGTTCAAGCTTAACAAGCGTAATTATTCCTGATAGTGTTATAAGCATTGAAGGTTCTGCGTTTGAGTATTGTTCAAACCTTGAAAATGTAACTATAGGAAACAGCGTTACAAGCATTGGATATTCTGCATTTAAGGAATGTTCAAGTTTAACAGGCGTAATTATTCCTGATAGTGTTATAAGCATTGGAAGTTCTGCATTTGAGTATTGTTCAAACCTTGAAAATGTAACTATAGGAAACAGCGTTACAAGCATTGGATATTCTGCATTTAAGGAATGTTCAAGTTTAACAGGCGTAATTATTCCTGATAGTGTTATAAGCATTGATGGTCATGCGTTTGATTCATGTACAAGCCTTGAAAGTGTAACTATCGGAAACAGCGTTACAAGCATCGGAAATTATGCGTTTGATTACTGTTTAAGCTTAACAAGCGTAATTATTCCCGACAGCGTCACAAGCATTGGAAATTATGCGTTTGATTACTGTACAAGCCTTGAAAGTGTAACTATAGGAAACAGCGTTATAAGCATTGGAGAGTGTACGTTCTGTTGCTGTTCAAACTTGACAAGTATAATTATTCCCGAAAGCGTTAGAAGTATTAAGGCGCTTGCTTTTTCATTGTGTGAGAATTTAACAAGCGTAGAGATATCAAACAGCGTAACGTCAATCGGTGTTAGAGCGTTTGAAGCTTGTATGAGTTTAACAAGCGTAACTATTCCCGAAAGCGTTACAAGCATTGGAAATTATGCGTTTGATTTATGTTCAAGCTTAACAAGCATAACTATAGAAAATCCTGAATGTAAAATTTATGATAGTGATGGTACCATATGCAACGGATATAATAAAGATACATATCGCTTTTATTACAACGGCGTTATTCACGGTTATGAAAACTCAAGCGCGCATGCATATGCAGAAAAGTATGACTATACTTTTGAATCAATAGATAAACAGCCAGCTGTGACAACCACTGCGATTACAACAACGGTAACTACTACTACAAAGACAACTACTACCGCTACAAAGCCAATAACAACAACTGACACCACAACAGCAACAAATCCTGTTACAACTACTGATTCGACAGATGAGAAAACAGGCGATTTAAACGGTGATAATAAAATTACTGTTTCTGATCTTGTGCTGTTGCAGAAATATCTTTTACGCACAGAAAACCTGACAAACGCACAATTGAAATCGGCTGATTTGAACAACGATGGAGCAATTAACGTTATCGACGCCGTTTTGCTAAGAAGAAAATTGATTTACGGCTGATAATATTTTAAAGGGACGCTTTCACTTGCAAGGCGTCCCCTTTTTGAAAAGGCTTATATTTGACCGATCGCTTCGGGAAGCTCCGAAACGTCTTTTATCGTAATCGTTGCGCCGTTAAGCTCGCCCTTTTCGCCGTAGCCGTAAAGGCAGCCGATAGATTTAAGCGAATAAACATCGGCGATCTCAAGGTCAAGAAATCTGTCCCCGACTACTATAAATTCGCCGTCAAAATTTCCGCGTATCTCCTTGAATATGTCAGGCTTGGACTTGAAGCCGAAATCCTCCGTACAGTAAAAATTACTGTAAAATCTGTCAAGATCATGCGCCTTTCGGTGCATTTCCATATAGCTGCGCATACAGTTACTTAGAAAAATCAATCTGTGACCTGCATTTTTTAGCTCCGCAAGAGCCGCTTCTGCTCCGTTGTAAAGCTTTGCCTTTCCGCATTCGGTAAGACGCGTCATCTCGTCGGCAATTATCTTTCCGCAGATATCCTTTTGTTCGTCCGCAAGATCGGGCATAAACCTCCGCCACATTTCTTTTACGGTAAAACCGAGATAGCTCGTTATTTCGGAATCGCTGTATTCATGCGGCTGTGCAAAACCTTTGTCTGTCAGATATTTATAGCCGATCCTGAACGCAGGAACGTAAATTTTTCCGCAGTCGTGAATAGTACCGTCAAAATCAAGAATAATATTCATCATTTATCGATCTCTCTGATTAAATTTATCATTTCTATCGCGCCGAGCGCACAGTCGTATCCCTTGTTTCCCGCCTTTGTTCCTGCACGTTCGATCGCCTGTTCGATATTGTCTGTCGTAACGACGCCGAACATGACAGGTACTCCCGAAGAAAGCGAAACCGAAGCGATGCCCTTTGAAACCTCGGCACACACATAATCATAGTGCGAAGTAGCGCCTCTTATCACAGCTCCAAGGCAGATGACCGCGTCATAATTTCCGCTGTCCGCCATTTTTTTTGCGATAAGCGGTATCTCAAATGCGCCCGGAACCCATGCAACATCTACATTTTTTTCCGGAACATCATGTCTTTTCAGACCGTCCATAGCTCCGCCTAAAAGCTTTGATGTTATAAACTCGTTGAATCTTGCGCATACGATACCTATTCTTACGTTTTCAGGTACAAGTTTTCCTTCAAAAATATTCATTTTCTTTACTCCCTTTCAATAGATTTGTGTTTATAAGGTGAAACTATCTCCATAACCCTTGCCAAGAACGTTCTGTATGGTTACCCACATTTTTTGAAATACTTCCACTTGGGGAAAGTATTTTAAAAAATCATGGGGATTCCAAAGGGTGACTGGCACATTGTCAAGTCAAGTGCAACCAAAAACATCA
>JAMPFN010000001.1:36389-56377 GCA_023664445.1 Clostridium sp.
TGACCTTCTTTCTCCTGATGATGTTTTTGGTTGCACTTGACTTGACAATGTGCCTACAGAGTCCCCCACAAGCTTCTAAAAAATTAAATTGCGTAGTATGTTCATTTCTTGCCTTGATGCAAGAAACGAACCAAAGAAAATCAAGCTTCCGCTCCGGCACAGTTTTCGCTGTGAGTCGCGGAAGCGAAAAATAAGGACTGTATTAATAGCCGGGGACTGTAAATTACATTTTTTTATCATTCAGCAATTATGATTTGCAATTTTGAAGTTTTAGGTGCTTTATCTCCTATCTTTGTTTAAAGTGCAAGTTTTTTAGTTTCCCATTTAATTTTCTTTCCGTCCCTTGTGGGACGGAAAGAAAATTAAACCGGGATTCTTAAGGGAACTTGTTCCCTTAAGCAGGGGGGTTGGGGGACAGAGTCCCCCACAAGCTTCTCAAAAACTAATTTGCAATCTAATGTTTTCAACATTGTGTTGAAAGTGATGTTGAATACGTTTCTGCAAGCCAAATAAAAAAACAAATATTTCCCATAGACAAGCCGTTTTTTGACATGTTAAATTGTTGAAATTCTTTCAAGAGCGAAACTGCGTCATTTCTCGCCGAAAATTTGTTTATAATGCCTATTGACTTGATTTATACGGATAAACAGGAGCTTTACGGGAAAAATACAAACATATTGCGTAAGCAATATCAAATATGAAAGGATCAATAAAAATGAAAAAAACTTTTTTTACAATTTTTTCAATTGCCATGATCTGCTGCTTATTTACAGCATGCGGAAAGGACGAAAACTCGGGCAGCAGCACGACGGAATCGACCACAATGGCACAGGACGACAGTTCGGGAATCAATTCTGCTACTGACGCGTCGCAGGAAGCTGTTATGAACGGCGCTACCGACAAGGCGGATACTTCGATCGGCAGCTCATCATCGTCCGACAGCGACAAAAGTGACGGAGTGGTTGACGATCTTGTTTCCGACGGTGAAGATATTGTCAGCGACGCCGGTTCGGCTGTCGAAGATGCCGCCGACGCTTTCATGGGCGATGACAGCAGTTCAAGGTAAAAATACTCAAAAGGACGCTTTAATATCAAAAGCGTCCTTTATTCTTAAAATTAAAATTCTATTTTTTTTCTGATAAATTCCACTAAGTCCTCGATCTTGATCCTTTCCTGTTCCATTGTATCTCTGTCGCGGACTGTCACACAGCCGTCCTTTTCAAGAGTATCGAAATCGTAGGTTATACAGAACGGGGTTCCTATTTCGTCCTGACGGCGATATCTCTTGCCGATAGAACCCGTTTCGTCATATTCAACATTAAAATGCTTAGCAAGCCGCGCATAAACTTCTCTTGCCTGTTCGCCGAGCTTCTTTGAAAGAGGAAGCACCGCAGCTTTAACAGGCGCGATTGCAGGATGAAAATGCATTACCGTTCTTACGTCGCCCTCCGCTATTTCTTCTTCATCGTATGCCTCGCAGAGGAACGCAAGCGCAACTCTGTCCGCGCCAAGGGACGGTTCGATTACATAAGGGATATACTTTGTATTTGTATCCGGATCAAAATATTCAAGCGATTTTCCGCTGCATTCCATATGTCTGCCGAGGTCGTAATCGGTTCTGTCGGCAATACCCCAAAGCTCTCCCCATTCCTTGAACGGAAAACGGAACTCGATATCTGTTGTAGCCTCCGAATAGAAAGCAAGCTCCTCCGGATCGTGGTCGCGGTATCTAAGGCTTTCCTCTCTGATGCCAAGAGATTTCAGCCAGTCCATGCAGTACTTTTTCCAGTAAGCGAACCATTCAAGAGCAGTTTCAGGCTTGCAGAAAAATTCCATTTCCATTTGTTCAAATTCTCTTGTACGGAAAATAAAGTTGCCCGGAGTGATCTCGTTTCTGAACGATTTTCCCACCTGACAGATACCTATAGGCAGCTTTTTCCTCGTAGTTCTCTGAACGTTCAGAAAGTTCACAAAAATACCTTGAGCCGTTTCGGGGCGCAGATAAACAGTATTCTGCGAATCCTCGGTAATACCCATAAAGGTCTTGAACATAAGATTAAACTGCTTGATATCGGTAAAATTCGATTTTCCGCAGTTCGGACAAGTAATGCTGTTTTTGGCGATAAAATCCGACATCTGCTCGAAGCTCCAGCCTGCCGGATTTGCGTCCGACTGATTTTCTATAAGCTGATCCGCCCTGTGTCTTGACTTACACTCCTTGCAGTCCATTAAAGGGTCGGAAAATCCGCCGACATGTCCTGACGCAACCCATGTCTGCGGATTCATGAGTATCGCGCTGTCCAGACCGACATTATTCGGATTCTCCTGTACAAATTTTTTCCACCATGCCTTTTTGAGATTATTTTTAAGTTCGACGCCCAAAGGACCGTAGTCCCATGAGTTGGCAAGTCCGCCGTAAATTTCCGAGCCTGCATATACAAAGCCTCTCGATTTGCACATATCAACTATTTTGTCCATAGATTTGTCGTTATTCGATATCATCAGTTACATTCCTTTCAGCAATTAATAGATTGATTCAGTAAGCTCGTTTATACAAGGGGAACGCCGTCCCCCTATAACCCCCTGCCAAAGGAAATGATTCCCTTTGGAAACCCCATAATTTTTTCTATACTCCCCTTTGGGAGTATAGAAAAAATGCGGACATCCACATAGAATGTTCTCTTGGTAAGAATTACGGAGATAGTTTCACCTTATAAACAAATTATTGAACAAATCTAATCTTATTTTACTCTATTATACAGAAAAAGTCAAGAAAAAAATGCAGACCGCTCTGAAATCGGTCTGCATTCCGTATTTATCAGCCATAAATCAATTTTCTTCTTAGCAAAACGGCGTCGATAACGTTAATTGCTCCATCGTTGTTCAAATCAGCCGATTTCAACTGTGCGTTTGTCAGATTTTCCGCGCGTAAAAGATTTTTCTGCAACAGCACAAGATCGGAAACGGTAGTTTTATTATCGCCGTTTAAATCGCCTGTTTTCTCATCTATCGAATCAGTAGTTGTAACAGGCTTTGTTGCTGTTGTGGTGTCAGTTGTTGTTATTGGTTTTGTTGTGGTAGTTGTCGTTGTAGTAGTGTCGGTTGTTGTTATTGGTTTTGCCGTAGTAGTTGTCGTTGTAGTAGTGTCGGTTGTTGTTATTGGTTTTGTTGTGGTAGTTGTCGTTGTAGTAGTGTCGGTTGTTGTTATTGGTTTTGCCGTGGTAGTTGTCGTTGTAGTAGTGTCGGTTGTTGTTATCGGTTTTGTTGTGGTAGTGGTCGTTGTAGTAGTGTCGGTTGTTGTTATCGGTTTTGTTGTGGTAGTGGTCGTTGTCGTTGTAGCAGTGTCGGTTGTTGTTGTCGGTTTTGCCGTGGTAGTTGTCGTTGTAGTAGTTACAGTTGTTGTAATCGTAGTGGTTGTCACAGCAGGCTTTTTGCCTAAACTTTCAAATTTATAACCATATTTTTCGGCATAAGTTTGAGCGGTTGAATTTTCATATCCGTTGATAACTCCTTTGTAATAAAATTGTCCTGTTGCACTATAGCCGTTACATATGGTCATTTCACTATCACAAATTTCACATTCAGGATTTTCTATTGTTATGCTTTCTAAACTTGAACAATCCCGAAACGAATAACCCTTGATTTCCGTTACTCCGTCGGGGATAGTTATGTTTTTTAAACTTGAACAATTCCAAAACGCTTGATCGCCAATTGACTCCACTCTGTTTGGTATCTCTATGCTTGTTAAACTCGAACAATCATAAAATAAAGCATACCTGATTAAATTTATGCTGCCCGGCATCTTTACGCTTTTTAAACTTGAACATTCCCAAAACGCATTATCGCCAATTGAAGTTACGCTGTCCGGTATCTCTATACTTGTTAAACCTGAACCATGAAACGCATGAATACCAATTGACGTTACGCCGTCGGGGATAGTTATGCTCGTTAAATTTCTACAATATTCAAACGCCCAATTACCAATTGACGTTACGCTGTCCGGAATCTTTATGCTTGTTAAATCATAACAATTCACAAATGTATTATTCCCGATTGAAGTTATGCCGTCAGGTATCTTTATGCTTGTTAAACTTGAACAACAGCCAAACGCATAATCGCCAATTGAAGTTATGCTGTCCGGTATAGTTATGTTTGTTAAGCTATCACAATCGTAAAACGCATGCTCACCAATTAACGTTACAGGCATGCCGTCAATTTCGGAGGGGATAATAATTGTTTCAGCAGATTTATCACAATCTGAAATTTCAATATGATCGTATATCCCGTTCCCATCTTTGTCAACCTGTTTATAATAAAGATAATCTCCGTACTGCATTTCATCGCTGTAGGTTTCAGCGCTAACGGCGAAATTATTACCAATTAATGGCTGTGCGCCCCCCGCGAACAAACGTTTGCGATGCTTGCCAATCCGATCGAGAACGCCGCAGCAGCGGCAAAAATCTTCTTCTTTACCATAATAAATTCCTCCTAAAATTTATATTTTATAGCATAATTATACCTTATTAAAGAAAATTTGTCAATGTCTTTTCCAAAAACATGCAATATTTGCGCAGTATGTTCGTTTCTTGCCTTGACGCAGGAAACGAACCAAAGAAAATCAAGCTTCCGCTCCGGCACAGCTTACGCTGTGAGTCGCGGAAGCGAAAAATAATGACTGTCTTTATAGTCGGGGGCTGTAAATGATAGAATTTATCGTTCAGCAATTGTGAGGGCTTTATCTCCCGACCTTTGCCAAGAACGTTTTTGTATGGTTTCCCACATTTTTGTTATTACTTCCCTAAAGGGAAGTAATAACAAAAATCATGAGGATTCCAAAGGTGACTCCCCACAGGGTGGGGAGATGTCAGCGAAGCTGACAGAGGGGACGGCTCTGTAAGAGTCATTTCCTTTGGCAGGGGGCTTGGGGGACGGAGTCCCCCATAACTGCGATTATTGTATTTTCAGGCGCAAGCTTTTCCGCGGGAATGTAATTACCCTCCAGCTTTTCGCCGTTGAGCGTAATTTCCTTTATGCCGCTTTCTACATGCTCGGGATTGCGTATCTCTATTGAAAGCCGTTTGCCTCTGAAAGTCTTTTTTATATTAAATCCGTCCCATTCCGACGGGATAGACGGAGAAACGACCAGTCCCTCGGCGTCGGGACGCATTCCGCAGATACCCTCGACACAGCCTGTCATTACCGTTGAAGCAGTACCTGTAAGCCAATGAACGTGAGAGCGTCCCTCAAACGGTGAAGCCTTGCTTTCGGTAAACTGTCCGTGAGCGTAAGGCTCTATGCCCCTTATTTCCGCCTTGTCGTTCATAGCCGCAGGAGAGCTTTCCATGAAGTACTCAAAGGCTCTGTTTCCGTGTCCCATAAGAGCCTCGGCAAGAATAAGCCAGCCCTGCGATTGAGAGAATATACCGCCGTTTTCCTTTGTATCGTCGTTGTAGATGTGCATAAGCGCACCGTCAAAATAGTGATTCTTATACGGCGGATCAAGCAGTTTTGCGCCGTAAGGAGTGTTGAGTATTTTGTGTACGCTTTCCATAGCCTTTTCCGCCTGTTCGTCTGTAGCGAATCTTGAAATAACGCTCCAGCTTTGCGGATTCAGCCACATATTTGCTTCGGGATCTTTCTTCGCGCCCACAATAACGCCGTCCTCGCGTATCCCTCTGATAAACCTGTCCTCGTCCCAGCACTTTTCAAGAGCGTCCGCAAGATGCTTCTTTGCGCTGTCAATGTAATTCTTATATTCGATGTCGTTTTTTAAGACCGCAAACTCGGCTATAACGTTCATAGCGTAGTAAAGCTGGAATGCAACGAACGTAGACTCTCCCTTTGCGCCAAGACGCAGACAGTCGTTCCAATCGGCATGAAGTCCTGCCGGCATAGAATGTGCGCCGAGCCTTTCCATTGAAAAGCGCACGGCATTTTTCAGATGATCGTAAACGGTATCTTCTCCGCCGTTTGCATAGACGATCACTTCGTCAAGAAAAGCCATATTTCCGCTTTCGCCGATATACTTCACTATCGTCGGGAAAAGCCATAGAGCGTCGTCCGCACGATAGGACGGGTGTCCTGTTTCTTTGACGTATTCGGGGTCGTCGGGAGTATTTTCATGACCGGCATTGTGAGTAAATTTAACAAGCGGAAGTCCGCCGCCGTTGTCTACCTGTGCGGAAAGCATAAAGCGTATCCTTTCGGCAGCCATTTCGGGATCGAGATGAATGATCCCCTGTATATCCTGAACGGTATCACGATAGCCGTAGCCGTTTCTTAGTCCGCAGTAGACAAACGATGCCGCCCTCGACCATATAAACGTAATAAAGCATTGATAAGCGTTCCATACGTTTATCATATTGTTGAATTCCTCGCTCGGGGTTTCAACGCTGAATCTATCGAGCTTTTCATGCCAAAAGCTTTTCAGCTCTGCTATTTCAGAATCGCATTTTCCTGCGGTATTGTACTGCTCTATGATATTGTCCGCTTCTTCGGCGTTTCTTCTGCCGAGAATGTAAACCAGTTCGGCGGTCTGACCCGGACCGAGAGTTATATCAGACTGCAAAGCTCCGCATGAGTTGGAGTTATAGTTCATAGAGTTGTCAAGCTTTCCGTTTTCAACGGAAACAGAATCTGAATAGGTCCTGTAAGAGCCGATAAAGCTTTCCAGACTTCCGCACGAAGCCGTAACGTCAGCTCCTGCCAAACCGAAAAAGCGTTCCGTTCTGTCTTTTTCGGAGTTATCGCAGATACGCTGCATTATCTTGTTTTTCTCAAAGCTTGTTCTCGATATAAACAGCGAATACTGCAAATTCACCTGATCCTGTTCATAGTTATCCTCGTTTGTAAACTCCGCAAATCCGAATACCGAAAGCTTTCTCGAAGTCTTGCCGAGATTGGCTATCTTACATCTCCACACCTCATAGGTCTTGCCCTGCGGCACATAATACGAGGTTTCCGTTTTAATATCGGAATATTCCGAGCTGATAACGGTATAAGCCGTACCGTGACGGCATTCGCTCTTATATTTATCAAGCGGTTTTCCGACAGGCTGCCACGAAGCGGACCAGTAATCAGCGGAATCGTTGTCGCGCACATAGATATATCTTCCCGGAAGCGACATCATGGAGTTGAATCTGAAACGGCTTATCCTTCCGTTTGCGCCCGACTTCACGAAGCTGTAGCCCGCGGCGTTATTGGAAATTATCGCGCCGTATTCCGGCGAGCCGAGATAGTTTACCCAAGGCGCGGGGGTATCGGGTCTTGTAATAACATATTCCTTGTTTTCGAGGTCAAAATATCCGTATTTCATTATAAATCTCCTTAATAATATAAAATTTTGAACCGAGCTGTTTCTATAATAACATTTAACGGAGAAAAATGCAAGCGAATACAAAAAATACTCTCCATTTTAAGGAGAGTATTTTTATATATGATATCATCAGCCGTAAATTAACTTTCTTTTTAGCAAAACAGCGCCGAAAACGTTGATTGCTCGGCACAGCTTACGCTGTGAGTCGCGGAAGCGAAAAATAACGACTGTATTTATAGTCGGGGACTGTAATTGATAAATTTTATCATTCAGCTATAATTCACTTTTCAGAACTTTGAGGTGCTTTATCTCCCAACCTTTGCTTAAAGTGCAAGTTTTTTAGTTTCCTTTCAATTTTCTTTCCGTCCCTTTTGGGACGGAAAGAAAATTAAACCGGGATTCTTAAGGGAACTTGTTCCCTTAAGCAGGGGGTTTGGGGGACAGAGTCCCTCAAACTTCTCATAAATCAAATTCAAAAAAAAGCCTTCCATTTACGGAAGGCTTATGAAATATAATATAAAATTATTTCTTTTTCATTTTTATTGCTACCGCTGCCGCGCCTATGCCTGCGGTTGCCGCAAGACCTATAACAGCCGCGATAATACCTGTGTCGCCTGTTGAGGCAGAATCTGCCGCCGTTGAGTTTCCAAGGACAGCTCCGCCGCCCGCAGCCGTCGTCTGTGCAGCGTTCATGTCAAGAGTAGGTACTGTAGTTGTCGGCATAACAGCCTGCGTAGGAACAGGAGCCGTTGTTACAACATTTACCGCGCTTACGGGAAGAACCGATGAAACCGCCGTAATGATCCCTGCTGCTGCAATAGCAAAATACTTCTTTAACTTCATAGATATCACCTCGTTTTATTTATTTCCTCTTTTTTGTGATATGCTTTCTGACACATATTAATTATAACACTCCAAATCAAATATGTCTATATTAATATTGCTCAAATTTTTAAAAATAAAATTGTCTGCAATGTACAAGCTGACGCAAAACAGCGCAATTACTGCATTTGTGCAAATATACTCATTGTAATAATCGCGAGATCTTGTCCGCACGGGCAATTCGTTTTTTGAAAAGCTTATGCTATGCCGGAGCGGCAGCTTGATCTTCTTTGGTTCGTTTCCTGCATCAAGGCAAGAAACGAACATACCGCGAAAATTGGTTTGCATGAAAAATATTTTTCTAAACGGCATTCTTCATAACGTTAAGCACCTCGCCCATAAGCGACTCGGGCTGCTGATCTCCGGCAAGCTTCACGCTTATATATGGCTTGGCAAGGCTGTTAAAAAGTATTCTCCCCTTAAAGCTTTTGGAGAGAGCCGCTATTTGCTCCGGAGATGGACTTTCGATATAGAAAACAAGACTTTCTCTGCGCTGCTGTATCTCCGTGATACCAAGCTGCGACGCAGTATTTCTCAATAAAGCCGCATCGAGCAGTCCGACGACCGACTTCGGCGGATCGCCGTAGCGGTCGATAAGCTCATCTAATATCTCCATTTTGTCGCCGACGTTTTCGATAGCCGCCATTTTCTTGTAAATATCTATCCTCTGTGCGCTGCTTTCAATATAATCCTCGGGGATATGCGCGTCTATCCTTATGTCGACAACACAATCCGCAGCCTTTTGCATAGGCTCTCCCTTTTCCTCGGCAACCGCCTCGTTAAGCAATCTCAAATACATATCATATCCCACGGCTTCCATATGCCCATGCTGCTTTCCGCCGAGAATACTTCCCGCGCCTCTTATTTCAAGATCGCGGAGAGCTATTCTGAAACCGCTTCCGAACTGTGTGAATTCTTTCATTGCGTTAAGACGCTTTGCGGCAATTTCAGTCAGTATCTTTTCCCTCCTGAATGTGAAATACGCGTAAGCTCTTCTGCTTGAGCGTCCGACGCGTCCTCTTAGCTGATAAAGCTGTGAAAGCCCGAATCTGTCGGAATCTTCTATTATAAGAGTATTTACATTCGGCACGTCGACGCCCGTTTCTATAATAGTAGTGCAGACCAATATATCTATCTCATGCTCGACAAGGCTGTTCCAGATATCGGACATCTTTTCTTCCGTCATCTGTCCGTGCGCATAGGCGATTCTTGCGTCGGGAAGCAGCTCCTGAAGCCGCGACGCGCAGCCGGCTATGCTTTCCACCCTGTTGTGGATATAATAGACCTGACCGCCTCTTTTAAGCTCACGGCTTATAGCCTGAAGCACCATTCCCATATTAAACTCGATAACGTATGTCTGGACCGGATGCCTGTCCTGCGGCGGCTCTTCAATGACCGACATATCCCTTATGCCGCTCATCGCCATGTTAAGAGTACGGGGAATCGGTGTTGCCGAAAGCGTCAGAACGTCTACTCCCGAAAAGGTTTCCTTGAACTTTTCCTTGTGCGCCACTCCGAAACGCTGTTCCTCGTCAACTATCGCAAGTCCGAGCGACTTGAACTCTATATCCTTCTGAACAAGCCTGTGCGTACCTATTATAATATCGATAAGACCTTTTTTCAGTCTGATTTTTATATCCTGCTGCTGTTTCGGAGTGCGAAATCTCGAAAGAAGCTCTATATTTACGGGGAATTGCTCAAATCTCCTCAAGGCGGTCTGATAATGCTGCATTGCAAGGACGGTCGTCGGAACAAGTATCGCACACTGTTTTCCGCTTATAACGCACTTCATAGCCGCTCTGAACGCAACCTCCGTTTTTCCGAATCCGACATCTCCGCAGAGAAGTCTGTCCATAGGACGTATTCTTTCCATATCCTCCTTGATCTCGCTTATCGACTGAAGCTGATCGTCCGTTTCGTCATAAGGAAACCGCGACTCAAAATCTCTTTGCATTTCATCATCGGGAAGAAAAGCCGTACCTTTGCTTTTTTCCCTTTTGGCATAAAGCTGTATAAGCTCCTGCGCCATATCCTTTACAGCCCGTTTTACATTGTTTCTCGTTTTCTGCCATTCCGCAGAGGAAAGCTTATGCAGCTTGACGCCCGTATCATCTCTCGGTCCGATATATTTAGATACCATGTCAAGCTGCGTTACGGGAACATACAAAACATCCTTTCCGGCATACTGTATCGTAATATAATCCTTTGTAACGCCTTCAAGTTCAAGCTTTCTTATGCCGACATATCTGCCTATGCCGTGCAATGAATGTACAACAAGATCACCGTCCGCAATATCGGAAAGCGATCTTATCTCCTCGCCTTTTTTATGCTTCTTCTTTTTCTTTTTGGAAGCTGCCGCCTTTGCCTGAGTTATAACAGCCGTTTTATTTTCGGGATATTCAAAACCTCCCGAAAGACCTCCCGGCATGATAAGGACTCTTCCCGGCACACACTCGCTGTCCGGTATGGCGATGTCGCAGCCTATTCCGTTATCTTCAAGATCCTGCTTTATAATAGGAAGCGTTTTTTGGCTTCCGGCAATAAGAAGCGTTCTGTATCCCCTTTCGCAGTAGCTGTGAAGATCCTCGTTTAAATGACGCATCTCACCGCCCCAAGGCGCGTTCTGCATTCCCTCAAAGCTTATCATTTTCTTAAATCCGATCCTGTCTATCCCCGAAACAAAGCTACTTACAAAAAGACAGTTTTTCACAAGCGCCTTTTCAACGATATCGGAAAATGCAAAATAATGCCTATCAAGCCCCTTGCAGAGAACGCCCTCGTCCAACAGTATTTTGTAATCCTCGTTATACTGCGCCGTAACGCCCTTCGCATATTCGACAGCGTTGGCATACTCCGAAAAGACGACCATTCCCTTGGAATATTCGAGCAAGGACGGGATCTCGTCATATATAAGAGGTATATATTTATCTATGCATTCAAGCGTATTGCCCTCTTTCAGCTTTTCGATATCGCAAGCCAGATTACGCTTTATGATCTCCGCCTTTTTACTGCGTATCGATTTTGAAAGCTTTTCGATTTTCTCGGAAAGAGCCGTACTGTCCGTTATAGTTTCAACGGCAGGAGCTATTTTAAATTCTTCTATGCTGTCCGTGCGACGCTGGGTTTCAGGATCGAAATATGAAATACTGTCGATATCGTCACCCCAAAGCTCTATCCTGACAGGCTGCTCCGACTGCACTGGGAATATATCCGCTATCGAGCCTCTGACGGAAAACTGCGACGCTCCCTCAACCTTGTCGCTTCTGACATATCCCATGCTGACAAGTTTTGTTTTAAGGGAATCAAGATCAAGCTGTCCGCCGCTTTTTACTGTCAGCGTGTACTCCGAAAGCGTATCGGGAGATATTACCGGCTGCATCGCCGCCTCGGCAGACGCGGCAAGTATTCTGCATTCCCCCGAAAGAACGGCAGAAAGCGTTTCTATACGCTGATGCTCATAGTCTTTCGACATTCCCTCGGCTGAGTTCAGAATGATCTCTCTTGCCGGAAAAAGCATTGCAATACGCTCTGTCTGCGCCATTGCGTTTATGTCGTCGCACAGCTTTTTCGCCGCCGCTTCGGTATCGGTTATGACTGTGACCGTTCCTTTTTCGCAAAGCGTATAAAGCAGCTGTGCCTTGTGTATATGCGAAAGTCCCGAAGCGTATATCGGAGAAGTTTGCGAATCGATACAATTTTCTATTATCTTATAGCTGCCAAGCTCTCGAAATGTTTGTCTGAAGAAATCCATTCTGCCCTCCTTTCAGAAGTTGTTCTCACAGGCATGACCGCGCGTCTTTTAGACAAACTAAGCAACACCCTACGCGGTGTTGCTTCTGCCTGTATAAGAGCATGTATTCATAGGTTTTACGCACGTATTTTCGGCAAATTTTGTTGCTGAGCTGCGTCATTTTTTCTTGCAATACGCAAGTATTCCTGCAAAAAAATTCCTTGTCATCATCAAAATTATGCCAAAAAATCTGTACATAATCCCTATGAATACATGCTCTAAAAAGCTTATTATAATCTAATCGTTCGATATGAAATGTGTATGTTCATTTCTTGCCTTGATGCAGGAAACGAACCAAAGAAAATCAATTTTAAGAATTTTTAGGCGCTTTATCTCCTGATCTTTGCTTAAAGTTCAAGTTTTTCAGTTTCCTTTTAATTTTCTTTCCGTCCCACAAGGGACGGAAAGAAAATTAAATCGGGATTCTTATGGGTGACTCCCCGCGGGGCGGGGAGATGTCACGAAGTGACAGAGGGGACGGCTCGTAGAGAATGTTCCCTTAAGCAGGGGGGCTTGGGGGACAGAGTCCCCCATAAACTTCTTTACGAATTATATTTATTCATTGCCTCGTCGATATCTCCGCTGACAATAAGCTCTAAGGCTTCACAGGCTTTTTCAGCCGCCTCATCTATCTTTGCCCTGTCGTCGCCGCTGAATTTTCCGAGTACCCAGTCGGCAAGATCATATTTGGGGTGCGGCTTTTTACCGATACCGATTTTTATTCTCGGAAAAGTGTCTTCGCCTGTAAGATGTATAATACTCTTTATTCCGTTATGTCCGCCGTCGCTGCCCTTTCGCCTTATGCGAAGTCTGCCCGGCTCAAGAGATATATCGTCATATACTATTATAACATGGTCAATATCGAGCTTATAATAGTTCATAGCTTCCGATACGGCCTGACCGCTGTTATTCATGTACGTTGAGGGTTTAAGAACCACGCAATGCTTCCCCGAAACAGAAACGTCGGCGCAAAGCGACTTGAATTTCATACGCTTTATTTCAAATCCCTTTTTCTGCGCAAAAGCATCCATAACTATAAACCCCGCATTATGCCTTGTGCCCTCATATTGAAGTCCCTGGTTTCCCAGTCCGGCAATAATATATTCAACAGGTCCCGATACCTGTTGCTCGTCCTTTGATATCTGCTTAAAGAGATCGAATATACTCATATTTTACGCCTTTTCAAGTCTTTTTTTAAGCTTTCTCAAGCTGTATCCTTCTTTTATCTGAACCGTTCCCCTGTCTATCGCGAGAGCATAGTCGGGAACGTCCTTTGTAACAGTCGTTCCGGCAGCCGTATAAACGCCCTTTCCAAGCTTGACGGGCGCTATAAGATTCGTATTGCAGCCGATAAAACAGTTGTCGCCTATCTCGCAGCGGCTCTTGACAATACCGTCATAATTCACCGTAACAGTACCGCAGCCGAAGTTTACCTTTTTGCCCACATCGCTGTCGCCGACATAAGTAAGATGCGCCACAGCAGTACCCTCGCCGATAGTCGAGTTCTTGATCTCAACAAAATCTCCTATCTTAACTCCGCTCCTTATATGGCTGCCAGGTCTTATGTGTACCCATGGTCCGATCTTGACCCCTGCGTCAATGGTAGATTTAAAAGCCTGAACATAATTAAGGCTTACTCCGTCTTTTATTTCACAGTCGTCAATAATACAGTTAGGACCTATGCGGCAGTCCTTTCCGATGACGGTTTTTCCTCTGAGATGAGTGCCTGCCATGATCTCTGTGCCTGCGCCGATCTCAACATCGCGTCCGATAACAACGCCGTCGACACAGTTAAATTCAACGCCGTTTTCAAGATGCTTTTCAATGACAGCCATTCTTGCGGCGGTATTAAGCTCTAAAAGACCTTTTCTGTCGTTTGCGCCGAGAGCGACGTTCGGGTTTTCGGAAGTATAGGCGTTTACGCGTCTGCCCTTGCTCATTGCGATATACACGCAGTCCGTCAGATAATATTCGCCCTGTGCGTTATCTGTCGTGATCTCGTCAAGATATTCTATAAGCTCCTGTGTCCTGAACCAGTATACACCGGCGTTGACCTCATGTATCTCTCTCTGCTCCGGTGAAGCGTCCTTTTCCTCTACAATAGAATTTATACCGTTTTCGCCCCGTACTATTCTGCCGTAACCCTTTGGATCTTCAAGCGACGCGGTAACTACCGTAATGGAATTGTTCTCTTTCTCATGCGTTTCAAGAGATTTGTTTATAGTATCGGCATCGATAAAAGGCGCGTCTCCGCAAAGTACCAAGGTATTTCCGCCGACGTTATTTTTCAAAAACGGTACAGCCTGCATTACCGCATGTCCCGTACCGAGTCTTTCAGCCTGCAAAACCGTTTCATATCTTCCATTTAAGTATTCGTCGATCATTTCGGACATAAAGCCTTTTACAATACAAAGATTTTTTATATCCGCATTTTCGCACGCCTTTATTACCCATTCCAGCATAGGCTCTCCCAAAACCCTGAACATTGGCTTCGGGATATCCGCTTTCATTCTTTTTCCCTGACCTCCCGCCAGAATAACCGCATTATTCATTATCTTTATCCTTTCTGTCAGCCAAAAACGCTTTCCGCAAACATATATTTTGTTCATTATTGTAATTGACGCTAACTATCCATATTAATAATATTATGACAGTAAATTGAAACTTTTTCAAGCTTTTTTTGAAAAAAATTTAAAAAAATAAAAAATTTGTGAATATTGCCAAAAAAGTGCTTTAAGATTTTTTTCAAAAATATATGGAATTATTTATGAAAATATGGTATAATACTATTTAAGCCGGACCGAAAGAACTCTTAAAATTTTTTCTTTTGTCTTTTTTTCCGGTCTGAAAGATTTTTTAATGGAGGTATTAACCAATGGCAAAAAAATACTGCTACCTTTTCTCTGAAGGTGATGCTACAATGAGAGAGCTTCTCGGCGGTAAGGGCGCTAACCTCGCTGAGATGACAAACATCGGTCTTCCTGTTCCGCAGGGATTCACGATCACAACTGAAGCATGTACACAGTACTATGAAGACAACGGTATTTCAGACGAGATCATGGCTGAGATCACAGAATATATCGGAAAGATGGAAGGTGTTACCGGAAAGAAATTCGGCGACAAGGAAAATCCGCTTCTCGTTTCTGTTCGTTCGGGCGCAAGAGCTTCAATGCCGGGCATGATGGACACTATCCTCAATCTCGGTCTTAACGAAACTGTAGTTGAAACAATGGCTGCTAAGTCAGGCAACGCAAGATGGGCTTGGGACTGCTACAGAAGATTTATTCAGATGTATTCCGACGTTGTTATGGAAGTCGGCAAGAAATACTTTGAAGAGCTTATCGACGAAATGAAAGCTAAGAAGGGCGTTACTCAGGACGTTGATCTCGACGCTGACGACCTTAAAGAGCTTGCTTCACAGTTCAAGGCTGAATACAAGAGCAAGATCGGTACAGACTTCCCGACCGATCCTAAGGAACAGCTCATGGGCGCTGTAAAGGCTGTATTCCGTTCATGGGATAACCCGAGAGCTAACGTTTACAGAAGAGATAACGACATTCCTTTCTCATGGGGTACTGCCGTTAACGTACAGGCAATGGCATTCGGCAACATGGGCGACGACTGCGGTACAGGCGTTGCGTTTACACGCGACCCCGCTACAGGCGAAAAGAAGCTCATGGGCGAATTCCTGACAAACGCTCAGGGCGAGGACGTTGTTGCCGGCGTTCGTACTCCTATGCCTATAGCTCAGATGGCTGAAACATTCCCTGAAGCTTACGACCAGTTTGTAAAGGTTTGCAGCACTCTGGAAAATCACTATCATGATATGCAGGACATGGAATTTACTGTTGAAAACAGAAAGCTCTACATGCTCCAGACAAGAAACGGTAAGAGAACAGCTCAGGCAGCTCTTAAAATCGCATGCGACCTCGTTGACGAAGGTATGAAGTCAGAGGAAGAAGCTGTTGCTATGATCGACCCGAGAAACCTCGACACACTTCTCCACCCACAGTTCGACGCTGCCGCTCTTAAGGCTGCAACTCCTGTAGGCAAGGGTCTTGGCGCTTCACCGGGAGCTGCATGCGGTAAGATCGTATTCACAGCGGACGACGCTGTTGCATGGGCAGAAAAAGGCGAAAAGGTAGTTCTCGTTCGTCTTGAAACATCTCCTGAAGATATCACAGGTATGAAATCCGCTCAGGGTATCCTGACAGTAAGAGGCGGTATGACATCGCACGCTGCCGTTGTTGCCCGCGGAATGGGTACTTGTTGCGTATCGGGCTGCGGAGACATCAATATGGACGAAGCTAACAAGCAGTTCACACTCGCAGGCAAAACATACAAGGAAGGCGACGCTATTTCTATCGACGGCTCAACAGGTAATATCTACGATGGAATCATTCCTACAGTAGACGCTACTATCGCAGGCGAATTCGGAAGAATCATGGCTTGGGCTGACAAGTACAGAACACTCAAGGTAAGAACAAACGCAGATACTCCTGCCGACGCTAAGAAGGCAAGAGAACTCGGCGCAGAAGGTATCGGTCTTTGCCGTACAGAGCACATGTTCTTCGATCCTGAGAGAATCGCAGCGTTCAGAGAAATGATCTGCGCAGACACAGTTGAACAGAGAGAGGCTGCTCTCGCTAAGATCGAACCTATGCAGCAGTCTGACTTTGAGGCTCTCTATGAAGCTCTTGAAGGAAATCCTGTTACTATCAGATTCCTCGATCCTCCGCTTCACGAATTCGTTCCTACAGAAGAAGACGATATCAAGGCTCTTGCTGACGCTCAGGGTAAATCTGTCGATCAGATCAAGGCTATCATCGCTTCACTCCACGAATTCAACCCGATGATGGGACACAGAGGCTGCCGTCTTACAGTAACATATCCTGAAATCGCTAAAATGCAGACAAGCGCTGTTATCAAGGCTGCTATCAACGTTAAGAAAGCTCACGCTGACTGGAACGTTAAGCCTGAAATTATGATTCCGTTGGTTGGCGACGTTAAGGAATTCAAGTTCGTTAAGAAGATCGTTGTTGAAACAGCCGATGAGATCATCAAGGCTGCCGGTTCTGACCTCAAGTATGAAGTTGGTACTATGATCGAGATCCCAAGAGCCGCTCTTACAGCCGATGAGATCGCTAAGGAAGCTGACTTCTTCTGCTTCGGTACAAACGACCTTACACAGATGACATTCGGTTTCTCAAGAGATGACGCAGGCAAGTTCCTCAACGCTTACTACGATACAAAGATCTATGAGAACGATCCGTTTGCTAAACTTGACCAGATCGGTGTAGGTAAGCTTATGGATACGGCTATCAAACTCGGCAAACCGGTTAATTCAGCGCTTCACTGCGGTATCTGCGGCGAACATGGCGGCGATCCGTCATCTGTTGAATTCTGCCACAAGATCGGTCTTGACTATGTTTCATGCTCACCGTTCCGTGTGCCGATCGCAAGACTTGCCGCTGCACAGGCTGCAATCGCTAATAAATAATAAACATTATAATAATAATTGGACTGCCGCATTATGCGGCAGCCTTTTTATAGTCAAATAACTTTTATATAGTCATCCTACTTGAAAGAGGAACAAAAGGGAGGATAATAATTATGGGCGCATGGGGAACAGGCTTATTCAGCGACGATGTGGCGTGCGAGGTAAAAGAGTATTACATGAACTGTCTTAGGGAAGAGATGACTGCCGCCGAGGCGGTGGCATCGGTTTATGAATATTTCCAATGCGAATTGGCAGACGAGGACGACGGTCCCGTAGTCGTTCTCGCTTTGGCTGATACCGCTTGGCGTACCGGCAGGCTTTCCGATAATCTGAAAAATGCTGCAATAAGGATAATTGATAACGGAGAGGATCTGGAGCGTTGGGAAGCCGAAGGAGCGTCGCTTCTGAAGAAAAGGCGGAATGTTTTGCTGAAACTCAAAGATAGACTGCTTTCCCCTCAGCCGCCTGAAAAAAAGGTCAGTAAATACAGGCTTTACAAATGCCAATGGGAAATAGGCGATGTATTTGCTTATCGTTTTGAAAGTGAAATTGCCAAAGAAAAGGGGTATTTTGGGAAATATATGCTTATACAAAAGATTGGCGAAGGAGGATGGTATCCGGGGCATATTGTACCGATAGTGTATTTCAGAATAACAAAAGATCAAAGTTTGCCGTCGATTGAAAATGTTAATGATCTTAGGTGGGTAAAGATTGCTAAACGTGACGAATATCGCGGAAAGTTACTGAACACATCTAAAAGAATCATACCAAAGTCGCTCATTTATCTTGGTAATACAAATGTGGCTTCTCCTGATCCAGAGTATATCCCTAAACATGATGTGAGCTATTTCAATGTTGATTGGAAAACTATAGATGAATGGATAATCGAACGATATGAAAAATTTAATTTAGATTTATAATGAATTAAAACAGTTAAGGAAGTATCGATCAAGACCCCGTATTCATAGAAATTCTAAAAAGCATGGAGAAAAAAATGAATTATATAAATATAGGAAAAGTTAAAATAAAAAAGACAGCCGCTTTAGCTCCAATGGCGTCTGTAGCAGACAGAGCGTATCGTACCCTATGTCGGGAATACGGCGCTTGCTATACTGTCAGCGAACTGATTTCTGCAAAAGGTCTATGTTATCAGGATACAAAAACCGCACAGCTTTGCACCGTAACTCAAAATGAACGTCCAATGGCGCTTCAGCTTTTCGGCAGCGAGCCTGACTTCATCGAAAAGGCTGTTACGATATGCATGAAATATGATCCGGATGTACTTGATCTTAACATGGGCTGTCCCGTACCTAAGGTTGTGAATAATAATTCCGGCTGTTCTCTTATGAGGGATATTCCGCTTGCGGCTTTGCTTGTAAGGGCAGCTAAAAGGGCTTCGGACGTTCCGGTAACCGTTAAATTCCGTAAGGGCTGGAACGAAGAAACTGTCAATGCTGTGGAGTTTGCAATGGCTATGGAAGATGCGGGCGCAGATCTTATTGCAATTCATGGCAGAACAAAAAATCAGATGTATTCCGGTAAAGCGGACTGGGATATCATAAAAAAAGTAAAAAAAAGCGTGTCAGTACCTGTCATAGGAAACGGCGACGTAACAACGCTTCAAGAATGCCTTGATATGTATGAGCAGACCGACTGCGATCTTGTCATGATAGGACGTGCAAGCTATGGAAACCCGTTTATTTTTCGTGAAATAGATTCCTATTTTGAAAAAAAGGAATTTATTCCGCCGTCTGTTGAAGAGCGTATGGAAACGATGCTTTATCATATAAGACTGATTCTTTCACAAGGAAATAATGAAGAACGCGCTATGAAAGAGGCAAGAAAGCATGCTTCATGGTATATGAAAGGTCTGTATGGAGCGGCAGCGTTCAGAGCAAAATGCTACAGCCTTGAAACATACGGCGACGCCGAAAGGCTTGCAGAAGAATTTTTAAAGCTGCAAACCTCAGTTTAAGAACCGTATTTACAGAGATTTTGCATCTTTATTAAATAATCCTCAAATAAAAAAGAGAACCACCAAAATGATTCTCAAAGTAAAATGGCTCCCCAAGTTGGACTCGAACCAACGACCCTGCGGTTAACAGCCGCATGCTCTACCGACTGAGCTATTGAGGAATATATAACGATCTCTCAAAAGAGAGATCGTATTCAAAAGCCGGCATTGATATATTTTCCCGGGACGCCGCCGTCCAAGTATCTTCTACGCAGATGAGCTTAACTTCTGTGTTCGGAAAGGGAACAGGTGGAACCTCATCGCCATAAACACCGGCTGAAAAAATGAACAAGAAAGATTTCGGACGAACTCAAACTGCAAAAGGAAAAGCCCTCGACCGATTAGTATCTGCCGGCTTAACATGTCGCCATGCTTACACCTCAGACCTATCAACCTCATAGTCTTTAAGGGGTCTTACTCAATTTTCTTGACGGGATATCTTATCTTAAGGCCGGCTTCACGCTTAGATGCCTTCAGCGTTTATCCG
>JAMPFN010000001.1:56477-88038 GCA_023664445.1 Clostridium sp.
AAAAAATCACGGGGTTTCCAAAGGGAATCATTTCCTTTGGCAGGGGGCTTGGGGGGACGGAGTCCCCCACAAGCTTTCAAAAAATTGATTTCCATGCCATAATCTCAAAACTTGACAAAATATTGATTAGGTGTTAAAATTGAAAGAAGTAATGCTCGATCTTATGATTGCGCAATAGCCGTTTATGAAACCAGTTTTACAGAAAGTGTGATATACTTGAAAATTAAAAAAATACTTTTAATTTGCGTTACTGCTGTCGTATTTTGTATGCTTTCAGCATGCCAAAGCAGTTCCGACATTAAAAGCAGAAAACTGCAAATAGTTACAACGCTCTTTCCGCAATATGATTTTGCAAAGCAAATCACAGGTGACAATGCCGACGTAACTCTTTTGCTTACCCCCGGAGCAGAAAGCCATACCTATGAGCCTACTCCCAAGGATATTCTCAAAATACAAAATGCGGATATATTCATCTATATAGGCGGTGAATCCGAGGTCTGGGTAGACGAGATTTTAGAATCATCACATAATGATCAGCTTAAAACGCTGCGTCTTATGGACTGCATAACTCCTGCTATAGAGGAACATGAGCATGATGATGAAAATGAACACAACGAAATGAAATATGACGAGCATATATTTACTTCATTAAAAAATTCAAACATAATTCTTGAAGAAATAAGTAACGCTATATGTGATATAGATACCCAAAACGAAGATATTTACAGAAAAAACGCTGAATCGTATTCGGACAAGATCACCGATCTTGATTCGCAGTTTACTGAAATGATACAAAACTCCAAAAGGAAAATTATGATATTTGGTGACAGATTTCCGTTCGTATACTTCGCAAATGATTACGGACTTGAATATCACGCCGCATTTACGGGATGCAGCTCCGAAACCGAGGCAAGTTCCGCAACTATATCCGAGCTTATTGATATTGTAAAGAAAAATGATATACCTACTGTATTTTACATTGAATTTTCATCACAAACTATCGCAGACAAAATAGCAGCCGCATCGGGTGCAAAAACCATGCTAATGCATTCCTGCCATAATATTTCAAAGGAAGATATCGAAAATAATGTATCCTATGCAGACCTTATGACTCAAAACTATAACAATCTTGCGGAGGCGCTTAACTGAAATGATAAATGATTTTGTATCGATGATGACACCGGAATTTCTAAGTTATATACTTATTCCGGCGCTTATAGGAGGAATTGCAGTAACGCTCTGTTCATCACTTTTAGGTGTAAGCCTTGTTTTAAAGCGATATTCCATGATAGGCGACGGTCTTTCCCATGTCGGATACGGCGCGTTTTCCATTGCAGCAGTAATGAATCTTGCGCCGCTGAAATTTGCACTGCCCATAGTCATAGCCGCGGCTTTTATCATTTTGAGAATGAATGACAACGGCAAACTGAAAGGAGATTCCGCAATAGCGATCTTTTCAACAGCGGCTCTTGCAATAGGCATACTCGTTTCATCAAAGGCGGGACTTACAAACGACGTCAGCCATTACATGTTCGGCAGCATCCTTGCAATGGATCACGAAGATGCGATATTGAGCGTCGTACTTTCGATAATAGTACTTATTATATTCATCGTATTTTACAATAAAATGTTTGCTGTTACCTTTGACGAAAATTTTTCAAAAGCATTGGGTATGAAAGTAAATATTTACAAAATGATCCTGGCTTTGCTCACAGCGGTAACAGTCGTACTGGGAATGATGATGATGGGCGCGTTACTGATATCAAGCCTCATAATTTTTCCGGCGGTGACTTCAATGAAAGTTTTCCGCTGCTTTAAGTCGGTCGTTATCTCGTCAGCGATCGTTTCGGTAGTATGCTTTTTAACAGGATTTTTTATTTCTCTGCTTTTTGATACAGCTCCCGGAGCAAGCGTTGTAGTTGTAAATGTAACGGTGTTTATACTGTTTTCAATTTTTGGATCTGTACGCAGATTTACAGCAAAAAATTAGGACACTCTAAATATAAAGTTTAGGTCAAGCCTTTTCAAAGGCTTGGTGCGTGACCGCACACGACGTATCGCGGTAAGGTTTGCATAAATTTACAAAAACACCGCGTGATTTTATTTGCGATTCATTTACCAGCGTTTCAAAGAGGGGACGCTTTTAAGTGAAAGCGTCCCCTTAAAGTACTTATGTTCATTTCTTGCCTTGATGCAAGAAACGAACCAAAGAAAATCAAGCTTCCGCTCCGGCACAGCTTACGCTGTGAGTCGCAGAAGCGAAAAATAATGACTATTTCTATAGTCGGGGACTGTAAGTGATAAATTTTACCATTCAGCAATTATGGTTTACTTTATTTAGGTCAAGCCTTTTCGATCCGCAAGACGTCCCCTTAAACTTTATATTTTGAAAAAACTTTTTAAAAAAGCTAAAGCTCGCTTTAAAAGCGAGCTTTTCATGCTTATAATTACGAAGCTTAAGCAGCAGATTCATCCTTAGCGCTGTCATCAGTCTTAAATGAATTTTCCCATTCATCGAAACGCTTCATAACCTCTGAATATGTATCCTTGGTGATCTGAGGCATATCGTCGTCCTTAACGCCTAAAATAGAAGCTGCGCCGCCGAATCCCTTCTGAACAGCTTCACGAAGAACGGATATCTTTGTCGGATCGTTTCCGCCCAACGCCATTGCCATATCCATGATACGTGTTGCAACAGAATCAATAGAATACTCGCCGCCCTCGGAGATAGCAGCCTCGGCAGCCGCACGCTGTTCCTCGGTTACGTGAAGATCCATTCCTCTGAATGTAAGATTAACAGTCTGACCCTGTTTAGCCATCATGCTTCTGATAGTATCCTGGAATGCCTTTACACGAGCTTCCTCATCAGCTTTGAGTTTGTTGAGAAGAGCCTCTCTTGAGTAGATTCCCGTATCTGAAGATTTGAGCTCAGGAGATTTCTGGTATGAATCTGTTCTCGGTTCTTTTTCCTCTGAAGCCTTGATATTTTCAGAAGCCTTGTTTACAGCCGCCTGAGTTTTTGCAGTTTCCGCAGCGGACATGGCAGAAATAGATACAGAATCAGTTGAGTTTACACTTTTGTTCAAAATATCGTTCATTTGACAATACCTCCATTTTCCATATTTACTATATATATCGGAACATTTTTTTATTTTTAAATAGCCGGACAATATTTTTTTAATATAACTTAATAAAACAAAATAGATAGATCTGATTGCCGCCAAACATTTTCAACTCACAATCCCTGTTTTAAGTCATATTGCATATAAATATAAAATTTTTTTAGTTATTTATACATTTTTTCCGTATGCCCAAATATAAATATGGACAGATTATACAAAATGTGATATAATAAGTGTAGCTGTTGACGTAAACTATTAGTTGCTGAATGGTAAAACTTATCATTTACAGTCACCGACTATAAAGATAGTCATTATTTTTCGCTTCTGCGACTCACAGCGTAAGATGTGCCGGAGCGGAAGCTTGATTTTCTTTGGTTCGTTTCTTGCATCATGGCAAGAAATGAACATACATGGAATTTCAAGTGTGAACAGACTTTTGTAATAAACGTAAATGCTCGTTCTAATTTATCTACCGCGAAGCAAGTTTTTATATAAATAAATATAAACGTTTATAATCATATTTTTAAAGGAAAACCCAAGCCGCCTCAAAGAGCGAAACGGCAGAATGGAGAATAACATGAAGAATATTGGTTTTATTTATTCTTCTGATCAAAGATTCGAGGAGCTTATTGCGGCGAATGAACTGTCGCCAAAAAAAGAATACCTCATAAGGATACATACATGCATCCACAACGTAAGAACTATAAGACCATTTATAAATAAAATATTGTCCTATCTGCCGAACGCAAAGATCATCGGAAGCAGTACATCCGGCGTTATTTTCAACGGCGAAATCGTTGCGGACTGCTGCCTGATTTCGATATCGGAATTTGAGGATTCTTCTGTCGAAACTGCGGTTTCTATGCTAAACGACGATTCGGGAAACGATCTGGAGGGCAGTATTGTCGCGGATAAGATCGCTGAAAAGCTGATACACCCGAATACAAAGTTTATGCTCGCCTTTATGGCAAGAACATTCATGAAGATAGAGGGCTTCGTCGAACGCTTCAACGCCGATTATCCCGATATACAGATAATCGGAGGCGTCGCAAATACCCCGTCTATCCCCGTTATGAATCTAAACATTGTTGAAAGCTTTGTTTTCAATGAAAAGGGCGTTTATCAGAATTCTGTCGTATGCGCCGCTCTAACATCAAAAAAGCTTTCGGTATTCAGCGATGTTATCTACGTTACAGAGCCTGTCGGTGAAACTCACACCATAACAGAGGTTGACGGTAATATTATAAGAACTATTGACGGCATCGATACTGTAAAATGGTACGAGGAGCTTTTGGGAATCCGCCTTAACGATATGGAAAGCTTTAATATACCTGTTCTTTTTCCGCTTGTCAAGGCTGACAGAAACAATGTTCCGTGGGCATTGTTCTACTCGCCGCAGGATGAAAACAATTCCATATCCATGCTTGAACCCGATCCGCTCATGTATGTATTGAGCGAAGCAAAGGTCGGAAACGAAGTAAAGATCGCATACACAAGCGTTCAGAAAACTATCGAAGTATGCGAAAACGTATGCGAAAACCTTAACGATCACCCTGCCGAAGCGCTTTTCGGGTACAGCTGCGTTTCAAGACAGCGCATTTTCGCTAACTGTGCAAAATGGGAGCTTATGCCGTTTAATAAAACCAATTTATGCGGCGCGCTTGTGGCGGGTGAATTTGTAAATATCGATAATACAAACCGTTATAGTTCATATTCATTTACCATTGCCGCGCTTGCCGAAAACGAATGCTATCCAAAAATAAATACGGCTGTTTTAAGCGAGCATCACAACGAGCTTATAAATAATAACGAAAGCATTATAGAATACCTTTTAAATCATGTCGGCGCCGATAACGCCATATCCAAGCACCATGAAATAGAGAAAAAAATGTTTGTAGATAACAAAACGGGGCTTGGTAATCTTACTAAATTCCTTTACGACCTCAATCTCGGAAAATTAGACAAGATATGCATGATAACTATCAAAAACGAAAGCCTTATCAAAGCTTTTATGAGTGAAGATGATTTTTCACATTATCTTAATCAGGTCGACGATAATATTATAAGCTATATTTCAAACGATCATTATAACTATTATATATACAAGGAAACTTCGTTTATCGTATCTGCCGACAAGCGAATTGAAGAAAAAGAATTTGTCGGCAAAATGCAGGAGCTGCAAAATCATCTTCTTGAGTTCAAATTCTCAAATTATGTCCCCGTATACGAATTTTCAGTAGTTATGAACGAAGAAAACCTTATTAAAAAAGCGGAACTGACGCTTGGAACAATGAGAAGTCAGCACACTTGCTTTTTGACGTATACTCCCGATCTTGGTCTGGAGAAATTTAACGCTCAAAAGATGAAAATGCTGACTATCCTTAACAACGCTGTCTCAAACGATCTTGTTATCCCCTATTTTCAAGGAATAAGGGACAATACGAGAGGCAGGATAGATATGTATGAATCTCTTATGAGGATCGAAGACGTCGAGGGCAATATTTACTCTCCGTACCAGTTTATGGATATTGCAAAGGAATATGGTTATTATCTGGATATTTCTGAAATAATGATAAATAAGGTGCTGAATATCTTCCGGGAAAGAGATGAAAATGTAACTATAAACATGAATATAAGCGACGTTTATAATTACAAGACTGTACATTCAATTCTCGAATTTTTGAAAAAGGCTCCTAATCCCGAAAATTTTGTATTCGAGCTGACCGAAACGGAAGAGATAAAAGATTATCAGGTCATATTTGAATTTGTCCAGAAGGTGCGCGAGTCGGGCGGAAAGATCGCTATAGACGATTTCGGCAGCGGATTTTCAAATATTGTTCACATATTCAAGATACCGTCCGATTTTATAAAGATCGACGGCGAAATCATAAGAAACATTACGTCAGACGTCTATGCGCTTGAATTTTTGGAAATGATCTCCGATTGGTCAAGAAGGCATTCAAAGGAAATAATTGCCGAATATGTCGAGGATAAAAGAATACAGAAAATCGTTGAGCGTCATAAAATACGCTTTTCTCAAGGATATCTTTATTCAAAGCCTTCAAAGCTTTTTTGAGAACTTGTACCGATAGAATTTGTGTGTGGATTTTCGAGCATAATTTTTCTGAAAACAAGGCGATTTATGGCAAGGAAAATCAACGCGGTTTATCAGGAAAATTTGCCGAAAATACATATGCTATATCCTATCGGTACAAGTTCTGATATTTTTCCCGAAAAAATTTCATTTTTTTCTTGAAATAAAATTGCTCCTGATAATCATAATAATAGTGTAATATTTTATAAGGAGCGCTGATAACATGATTAGAAAAGCACATTATGAAAAAAAGACAAAAATATACATTCCCAAAACCGTAAATCCACAGATAATTTCGTACAAATCACCGTCCGCAAATGTTGCAAATACGGTAAATGAGGATAATTCCAAAAAGACATGTTAATACAAAATAAAAGGGATACTTGAAAAAGTATCCCTTTTATTGCTATTCATTATTAACGGCTGAGATCCTCGATTCTATAAGCGAATTGACTTCCTTTTCATCGATCCCGAGAACAAACGCAAATTCATGATAAATAAGCTTTTCAGCTTCCTGCATCACCTTTGAATCAGCCGCGTTAAGCTTCTTCCCTTTTTCATTGCGCTCCTTGCGCTGCAAATAAAGCGATCTCATCATTGCGATAAGCTGACGGTAATTGTCGCTGTGCAAAACAGAAAAAAATTCGTTCTTACGCTGATTCTTGTCTTCACACCAATGAGTTTTAGCGTCCGGCATCTCGTCGATAAGTTCATAGATCTCTTCCTTTGTAAGCAGCTTTCTGACTTTTCCATCATAATTGTCAGCAGGAATGTAAAAGACAGAGCCTTTGGAATAAACAGGGATAAGCTTAAAATATTCCCTTTCATTTACTCCGTCAAAGCACCGCTTTACCTTTTCTTCGATCCTGCATATTTCGTTAGCGCCGTAAACGACGTGTTCACCGACATTAAAACTCATTTCAGATAGGTACCTCCAATTAATATTGCAAAGAATAATTGCGGCAACACTACACAAAAGCCGCTGTCGGCTTTGCACAGTATTGCCTTACATAAACCGATAATTATCCTTTTATATAATTATAACATAAAATCATTATTTTTTCAAAGGTTTTTTTTCATAAATATTTGACGAATTTCAGCAGTATATACAATAATATTTCACAATTAGTTACTGATTTGCGTGGTATGTTCATTTCTTACATCAAGGCAAGAAACGAACATACTGTGAGGGACTCTGTCCCCCCAGCCCCCTGCCAAAGGAAATGATTTCTTTTGGAAACCTCATGATTTTTGGTATTACTTTCCTTTAGGGAAGTAATACCAAAAATGTGGGAAACCACACGAAACATTCTTGGCAAAGATCGGGAGATAAATCCCTCAAAATTGCAAATCACAACTGCTGAATGGCAAATACTATCATTTACAGTCCCCATCTATAAAAATAATTCCTGTCTCTCGCTTTCGCGACTCACAGCGAAAGCTGTGCCGGAGCGGAAGCTTGATCTTCTTTGGTTCGTTTCTTGCATCAAGGCAAGAAATGAACATACGACACAATTTGATTTTCATGGAATAATAGTCAAAAAACTTGCAAAAATCACAAAAATATGATAAAATATAAAACGTAGTTCAATAAGAATCTGTGTTCATAAAAAATTTTAAAGGAGGCATATTATGAAAAAGAAAAGCTTGCTTATGCGCATAGCCGTTGCGGTAGTGGCAGCAGTTATACTTATAGGCTTTATAATACTGCCGCTTATCAGCCGATAATAACAGGAGGCAGTATATATGTCGGATAATAAAAAAGATAAAGATTCATACGCTAAAGATACGCTTGCGTTCAGCCTACCGCCTGATATGAGAAAGCCTTCTCATAGTCAGAATCCTCAAAGGCAGCGTCCTCATGAGCAAAATCCGCAAAGGCAGTCATATCCGCAGGGACAAGACCCGTACAGACAGCAGTACCCACAGGGACAATATCCGCAGGGACAAGACCCGTACAGACAGCAGTACCCACAGGGACAATATCCGCAGGGGCAAGACCCGTACAGACAGCAGTACCCACAGGGGCAGTATCCGCAGGGGCAAGACCCGTACAGACAGCAGTACCCACAGGGGCAGTATCCGCAAGGGCAAGATCCCTACAGACAGCAGTACCCACAGGGGCAATATCCGCAAGGTCAAGACCCGTACAGACAGCAGTACCCACAGGGGCAGTATCCGCAAGGGCAAGATCCCTACAGACAGCAGTACCCACAGGGGCAATATCCGCAAGGTCAAGACCCGTACAGACAGCAGTACCCACATGGTCAATATCCGCAGGGACAGAATCCGTATAGGCAACAGCCCTCGCAGGGACAGCGTCCACAGCAAACAGGACGCCCTCAACAGCATCAGGCTTCACAGGGACATAATTCGCAGCGTCCTCACCCACAGCAGCAGAACGGACAAGCTCGTCCTCAACAGAAGCCGCAGAAAAAAAGCCGACCGCAGGGACAGCCAAATCCACAGCAGCGGCAAAAGGCGGTAAAACAGAATGTTCCAAAGCAAAAAATGCCTAAACAGCGTGCTGCGAAAAGACGCCACGGCTGTATTCCCAAAATAATAACATCTGTTCTCGGATTGCTCCTGACTATTTTTATCATTTATTCGATCGCGGCATTTTCGCTGATAAACAAAGTCAATATCGTTGAAGACGGAACAAGAAATACCCCCTCGCATTCTCTTTTGAGTTCGCCCTCGGTAAAAAACATACTCCTTATAGGCACGGATTCACGCGGAGAGGACAGAGGACGCTCCGACTCGATGATAATCCTTTCGATAAACAGCAAAACAAACAAAATGACGCTCGTTTCACTGATGCGCGATTCATATGTGCAAATACCGGGCGAAGGCAGCTCTAAGCTTAACGCGGCTTATGCATACGGCGGTCCGGAGCTTCTCATGGACACGATAGAAGAAAATTTCTATATAAAAATTGATGATTATTTCACTGTCAATTTCTTCTCCTTTGCCGATATCGTCGATTCTGTCGGCGGTGTTGAGATCGAGGTGAGAGATGACGAAGCGGACGCTATCAACGTTCTGCTTGACAGCAACGAGGGTCATTCACTTTTCGGCGCGCCGTCGGAGGACGATTATTTGAACGGCGGAGGAACATATAAATTAAACGGAAAGCAGGCTCTTTGCTATTCGCGTTTGAGATATGTGGGAAATGCCGATTTCGAGCGTACCGAAAGACAGCGCAAGGTCATAATGCAGATAATCAAGAGCGCAAAATCAAATCCAACGAAGCTTTTAAGCATTGCCGGAGATATCCTGCCGTCAATGGAAACCAATATGAGCAAAATGAGTATGTACCTGCTTTCGCTTAGAGCTCCGTCGCTGCTTTTGGGATATGATCTCGAGCAAATGAGAGTTCCTGCCGACGATACTTATACGGGTACTATGATAGACGGTCAGTCGGTACTCGAAGTTGATATTGATGCAAATATCGATATTATCGAAAATGAATTGTACTGATAAAATGCTTATATGTTCATTTCTTGCCTTGATGCAAGAAACGAACCAAAGAAAATCAAGCTTCCGCTCCGGCACAGCTTACGCTGTGAGTCGCAGAAGCGAATATATTAACTGTTTTTATAGTCGGGGACTGTAAATGATAAATTTTACTATTCAGCAATTATAAGTTTACGATGAAATCAATTTTTGAAATTTTGAGGCACTTTATCTCCCGACCTTTGCTTAAAGTGCAAGTTTTTTAGTTTCCTTTCAATTTTCTGTCCGTCCCTTGTGGGACGGACAGAAAATTAAATCGGGATTCTTAAGGGAACTTGTTCCCTTAAGCAGGGGGTTTGGGGGACAGAGTCCCCCATAGGCTTCTCAAAATTGATTTGAATGTGAAAATAAAATAGCTATTGACAAAAAAACTCAAATCGTATAAAATAATATTGAGCAGACTATGCGGCAGCGGGGACATTATGTTCACGAGGAAAGTCCGGGCATCACAGAGCGGGATAACTGCTAACAGCAGCCGAGGGCGACCTCCGGGCCAGTGCAACAGAAAAGATACCGCCTGCATAATGCAGGTAAGGGTGGAATGGCGAGGTAAGAGCTCACCGGAATGCATGAGAGTGTATTGCCGTGTAAACCCTATCCGATGCAACGTCTATTGGTACCTTTAAGTCAACATCTGCTCGGTGGATTTAAAGGTAATGACGGCTTGAGCTTTGGAGCGATCCAAAGCCTAGATAAATTGCCGCACACGACAGAACCCGGCTTATAGGTCTGCTCATAAAAAAACCTGAGAAGTTAATTCTCAGGTTTTTTCTTTTTGAAGTTGAAAATAATAAATACCGTTAATACGGTCACAGACACAGCTGCCGCCGTTATAACCGCGATAACTGCAAATATATTGCTTGAACTGTCTGTTAATGATTTATTATCGGAAGCGGAAGAACCGGCTGAAAACGTGTTCAAGGATTGAACATAAGGCTTATACTCCTTATAAGGAACTCCTCCGATCTCATCACCATGATTTATTGCATATTCTTCATCATAAGTCTGATCCATTCTGTCCATAAATTCGGGAACGGTATAGATCGTGCCGCTTATCAGTCTGTCGCCGATCTCCTCCTCTACCCCATACCCATTCAAATACGGTACGGCATATTCATTTTCGGCAGTTTCGATATAAATAATATCCATGTAGTACATAAATGAATATGTGTGCTTAACATCTATAATTTCTTCGTCAATGCTATTTAGGATATTCCGCGTAAGCGTATTGAAATCGGGCGTATCATCGGTATGTTTTTCACCGATAGACTTATATTCTGAATCCTCTTTCATAAACGTTACAAGCTTTCCGTCTGCGGGAAGCATAATGCGGTCGCTGTCCGTTATAAGCGATTTAAAATCGGGATTATCTTTATAAGAGGTGATCATAAGATTGTCAAGGATATACATTTTATAAGCCTTATCCATATCATATCCGGATATTGTGAGATCAAAGACGCTGTTATTTCCAGTACTTTTTTCACCGTTTACGAAAAATGCGCTGCCGGAATCTCCGGAAACCGCCTCGTTATTATCATTGATAGCCTCCTCGATCTGAATCTCTTCGTCGTCGGTGATCTCATATTCTGCGGAAACAGAGAAACCCGGCATAATGACGGCTGCAAATACGGTAATTAATGATACCGCTATTTTTTTTATTTTCATATAAATTCCTCCATTCCTTAAATATTCGGTTGATTTATGTAACTAAATTTATTATACATAAATAACTACAAAATGTCAATAACTCAAGGAAAAATTGTTAAAATTCACAAAAGCAAAAATACAAAATTGTATGTATCAGAAGTTGTTCTCATAGGAAAAGTGTGCGGATTTTCGAGCATGATTTTTCTGAGAACAAGGCAATTTTTTGCAGGCATACTCGCGTATGGCAAAGAAAATTAACGAAGTTATCGGGAAAATTTGCCGAAAAGACTCATGCTTATGCCTATGAGAACAACTTCTCAATGATTTTTATTTTTCATGCAACACCGCACAAAGTCGATATTGCCATACTATAGATCAACAAGGTCGGAAAGCACGATTCGGTGTATTGAAAATTTATCCGCTATATAGGAATCGTTTTCCGACCTGAATATTGCGATATTGTCTGTATCGTCGCAGTACGGAAGCTTTACCGAGTAGATCTTTCCGCCGCTTTCGGGATCGTCCGCCATATAAAATATTCCGTTAAAAGTACTGCAAAACTGCGATATGACAAGAAGCTCCGAATCGGAAGCGTCGCTGTCATAAAGCCTTTCAAAGCTGCTAAGAAGTCTGCGCTCGATTTTTCTTTCGCCCGATTCGGCATAGACCGTCAGGGAAATACTGTCGGCAGCTCTTTCGGCTTTAATGTATATTTTGGTGCAGCCGGCAACGCTTTTTCCGGCAGCTGTGATAAGCGAAAGCATACAAGCGGTAAGTCTGTCAGGATCGGATTTGATATAAAGTCCGGAAGCGGCATTCAGAACAAGATCTATCTGACCGCGCAGTATATCCTTGCATATATCGGTGAACTTATTGAGCATTGAAGTAAGATCTATTATGTAAAGCTCCGGCATTTCATCCGTATATTTCATAAGCTCGGACGTGCTGAAAACCGATTTCAGCAGCTTATAGCAGTTGCCGGAGGTCACGTCAAGATAATCGCCGCCATTAGCGATACCCTCCTCGTCAAACTGCTTTCTAAGCATAAATACGGCGGCGGATATACCCGATACGGATTGCCGCACCTGTGCGACATGATTGCTGAAAAAGCCCTTTACGGCATCGCACTTAAAATATGAATGCATTATGTTGTCGCGGCTTATTTCAAGAATATAAAGCTTCTGTTCGGGATAATTTATGATCCTGCCGGGAAAATCCAGATTTCCGCATCTGAAAAAATATTCTCCGCTTTTTATCGGCTTGTTTTCATTTTCCAAAAGCTTCTTCGGCGTTTCTCTTCCGAAAAAAGCAGAAAATTCTTCTTTGCTGCTCCAAAGCACCTCAAGATCATAATTCAATATATAAACATTTTCCGATGAATGCGAATAAAGCTCCTTTAATATTTCGAGTTTATTTTCCATAATATTTCCCCGTTCTTTATTCATTATCGTTTTTTTTATTATAAAGCAAAATTATGTACAAATCAAGAACAAATTGATTAATTTCAAAAAAATATATGGAAATTTTTACCGATTTTTGTAAGTTATTGACATATTTTGCCTGATATACATATTTTATTAAAAAAAGTTGTTAAAATTTCATCAAAACACTTGAAATAATTCTCAATTTGGTGTACAATAATAATGTAAATAACTTTAGGAGGTAATTTTCCAATGTCAGTAAAAGTTGCAATTAATGGTTTTGGTCGTATCGGTCGTCTTGCATTCAGACAAATGTTTGGTGCGGAAGGTTATGAGGTAGTTGCTATCAACGACCTTACAAAGCCTTCAATGCTCGCTCAGCTTCTCAAGTATGATACGGCACAGGGCGGATACTGCGGAAAAATCGGTGAAAATCTTCACACAGTTTCAGCAGATGATGAAGCAGGTACTATCACAGTTGACGGTAAGACACTTAAAATCTACGCTATGGCTAATGCCGCAGAACTCCCATGGGGTGAGATCGGCGTTGACGTAGTTCTTGAATGTACAGGTTTCTACTGCTCCAAAGAAAAGTCACAGGCTCATATCGACGCAGGCGCTAAGAAGGTCGTTATTTCTGCTCCGGCAGGCAAAGACCTTAAGACGGTTGTTTTCAGCGTAAATGAAAAGACTCTTACAGCAGACGATAAGATCATTTCAGCTGCTTCATGCACAACAAACTGTCTTGCTCCTATGGCTGATACTCTTAATAAGTATGCGCCTATCCAGAGCGGTATCATGAGCACTATCCACGCTTATACAGGCGATCAGATGATCCTTGACGGTCCTCACAGAAAGGGCGACCTCAGAAGAGCAAGAGCAGGCGCTGCTAATATCGTTCCTAACTCAACAGGCGCTGCAAAGGCTATCGGTCTTGTTATTCCTGAACTTGACGGCAAGCTTATCGGTTCCGCACAGAGGGTTCCTGTTCCTACAGGCTCAACAACTATCCTTACAGCAGTTGTTAAGGGAACTGATGTAACTGTCGATGGAATCAACGCCGCTATGAAGGCTGCTGCATCTGAATCATTCGGCTACAATGAAGACGCGATCGTTTCTTCTGATGTAATCGGTATGAAGTATGGTTCTCTTTTTGATTCTACCCAGACAATGGTTTCTAAGGTTGCTGACGATCTTTACGAAGTACAGGTTGTTTCATGGTATGACAATGAAAACTCATATACAAGCCAGATGGTAAGAACAATCAAGTATTTTGCTGAGCTTGGCTGATCAAAATAACTGATGCAAATAAAGGCGGCTCGTTTGAGCCGCTTTTTTCATAGGAGAAATATCATGAAAAATAAAACAATACTTATAATCGATATCCTCGTTCTGCTTTTTTGCGCGGGCGTTATCATTTACGAGTTTGCGTTTGCCGATACCATTAACGCAAAAACGGTAGCAAAAGTATCTGTGCTTTTTGTGACCTTTTCACTTGCAATGCTAAAAATACGTCCTAAACGTTCGGCGCTTGACCAAAAAATCTATGCTGACGCATATAAAAGCATTATATGCGGCGCATTCAGTAACGATAAACGCAGCTACGGCAAGCTTATAAACGCTATTGTGGATTTTAATTACAGCCGTTTTGACAAGGCGGTAAAAACCCTTGACATACTTCTTAAAATCTCCTGCGCCTCCCCCGATGATTATTCGGCTGTCCTGAACTTTAAAGCTCTCTGTCTGGAGGAGCAAGGTCTTGAAAACGAAGCGATCGAAACATACGAAGAGCTTTTAAGGTATGATATCTCACGTTCAAACGCGTGGTCAAATTTAGGCTTGCTTTACAGCAAAAAAGGAGATTTCAATAACGCTGAAAACTCTTATATCAACGCAATAAAATACGATCCCGAAAACGCTTACGGATATAGTAATATTTCCGTTTTATATTTTAAAAAGGGCGATAATGAAAAGGCTTTGGAATATGCGCTTAAAGCTATCGAACTCAAACCGAATATGTATCAGCCGATGAGTACCCTGTCATTGTGCTATAAAATTCTCGGAGATTCTGACAAATCCGAAAAATACCGTAATCTTTACATTATAAACGGCGGAGAAGCAGACGTTATAAATCAGGCTCTTGAAAATATTCGGGCATAGTTATTACTGCTCCTGAAATTTTTTTATTTTAACATAAAAATAGTATTGACAAACCCGTCAAAAAGATTTATAATATTTACATAATATTTTAAATTCTGTGAGCAAAGGTAAGTAATCGGCAAAACGATGTTTCAGAGAGTCGGGCAATGGTGGAAGTCCGATACATACGCTGTCTGACGAATGGATTTGTGAGAAGCGCAGTGAAAGTAAAAACGAGTATCTGCCGCCGTTTTCCCCACGTTACAGGGGTAGGATATAAACGGAAACGTTTCCGCGTATCTGAAAGAGAAAAGCTCTGCGCTTTTAAAATTGGGTGGCACCACGATGTCTATCGTCCCTTTATCGGACGGTGGACTTTTTTGTTGTCTGAAATAAAACGACATCCTGCCTTTGCAGATATTAAGAACCGGTCTTCACAAGTATTTGCACGTCTTTTTGGCATATCTTGTGAAGACAGGGTTCTAAGAAAAGGAGTTAGAAGCCATGATTTATCCAAGCATTGAACAGGTCAGAAAAGATATTAAAGGATATAAAGTTCATCCTTTATTCTATGAGATCATGTCCGATTCATTTACGCCCGTACACATTTTCAAGGCGCTTCAAAGAGGAGAAGAAAATGCCTTTATACTTGAATCCGTCAGCAACGGAACGCAATGGGAAAAATATTCTTTCATAGGCATCGATCCCATTATGGAGGTTATTATCGACAGAGGTACTGCTAAGATCATTAAAAACGGCAAAACTTTAACCGAAGAAATCAACGATCCCGTAAGCTTCCTTGGAAGGATCATGGAGGATTATACCGCTCCCAAGCTGCCGGATACGCCTAATCTGACAGGAGGATTTGTAGGCTATTTCGGATATGATACGGTAAGATATATTGAAAAAAAACTCGCATCGCCTCCGGAGGACGATACTCAAATGCCCGACTGTCATCTCTTCCTCTACGATGAACTTGTGGCATACGATCACCTCAACAGCAAGGTAATACTTATTAAAAATATCCGCGCCGACGGCGATATTGACAAACAGTATGCCGACGCTCAGAAATGCTTTGCAAGGCTTGAGGACAAGATAAATACTTACTTTGAAAGACCGCATGCTTCCGGAATGAAAAAGGATTTCATTGTCAACTCAAATGTTACCAAAGAAGAATTTATACAGAATGTGGAAAATGCAAAGGAACATATTATAAACGGAGATATTTTCCAGATCGTTCTTTCACAGCGGTTTGAAATAGAAAATCCGCCCGAAAGCTTTAACGTATACAGAATGTTAAGGGCAACAAATCCCTCTCCTTACCTCTATTACTTCAAGAGCCGCGACTACAATATCGCAGGTTCTTCCCCTGAAAAACTCGTAAGCGTAAAAGACGGCACAGTTACTACAAAGCCTATCGCAGGTACAATGCCAAGAGGCAAAAACGCCGAAGAGGACGCTGTTCTTGAAAAAACTCTCAACGCCGACCCGAAAGAACGCGCGGAACACACTATGCTTGTCGATCTTGGAAGAAACGACGTCGGAAAGGTGTCGGAATTCGGTACTGTCAAAGTCATAAACTATATGAAAACCGAAAAATACTCAAAGGTAATGCATCTTGTTTCAGATGTAACGGGTAAGCTTAGCAGTAACAAGACCGCCCTCGACGCTCTTATGTCGGTGCTTCCTGCCGGAACTCTGTCCGGTGCGCCAAAGGTAAGAGCAATGGAGCTTATTGATGAACTTGAAAATAAAAGAAGAGGTCTTTACGGCGGAACTATCGGATATATCGGATTCGACGGAAATATAGATACCTGTATCGCGATAAGGACTGTACTTTTCAAAAACAACAAGGCTTATGTCCAGGCAGGCGCGGGAATAGTTTACGATTCAGTTCCCGAAAAGGAATATCAGGAAACCAAAAACAAGGCTTTAGCTATGATAAATGCGGTTAAGGAGGCTTCGGCATTATGATTTTAATGATAGATAACTATGATTCGTTCACTTACAATCTTTACCAGTATATCGGTGAGATATACAATGATATAAAAGTAGTCAGGAATGACTGCATAACAATTGACGAGATAGAAAAGCTCTCTCCGGAAGCTCTTATTATTTCTCCGGGTCCCGGATATCCGAAGGATGCGGGCATATCCATTGAGGCTGTAAAATACTTCACCGGAAAGATCCCGATACTTGGTATCTGTCTTGGACATCAGGCAATATGCGAAGCTTTTGGCGGAAAAATCATCAGGGCAGACGAACTTATGCATGGAAAGTCGAGCAAAATAACCGTCAGAAACGATTCCTGCTTATATAACGATATCCCTGCGGAATTTGAAGCCGGAAGATATCATTCGCTTATTGCCGAACTTTCTTCTATGCCGGATTGTCTGAAAGTAACCGCTTTTGATCAGATGGGACAAATAATGTCTGTCGAACACACGGATTATCCTGTTTACGGACTCCAGTTCCACCCAGAATCCGTGCTTACGGAAACCGGAAAAATCATAATCAGAAATTTCCTTATGCGCATTCCGAATATAAAAATCAGCAATGATAAGCTTCCGAAATCAAAAACGCCGATCACATTTTTAAAGCCGTATATCGCAAAGGTTGCCGACGGTATAGATCTCACGCAGAAGGAAGCTATGGAAGCAATGGACATAATCATGAACGGCAGGGCTACTGACGCGCAGATAGCAGGCTTTCTGACGGCTCTCAGAATAAAGGAAGAAACCATTGACGAGATAACGGGTTTTGCAAAAATAATGAGAGAAAAGGCAAATACGATAACCGGCTGCCGCGACGCTGTTGACATTGTAGGTACGGGCGGCGACCTTGCAAATACATTCAATATCTCGACAACGTCCTCATTCGTTATAGCAGGCTGCGGCGCTAAAGTCGCAAAGCACGGCAACAGAAGCGTTTCCAGCAAAAGCGGCGCGGCTGACGTTCTCGAAAGCCTCGGCGTAAAAATTTCTTCCTCTCCTGAACAGGCAAAGGAAATGATAGAAAATATCGGTATCTCATTCCTTTTTGCGCAGAGCTATCACGGTTCTATGAAATATGTCGGACCTGCAAGGCGCGATCTCGGAATACGGACCGTATTCAATATACTGGGACCTCTTGCAAACCCGGCAAACACAGACTATATAATTCTCGGCGTATATGATAAGGAACTGCTTGAGCCTATGGCGGGAGTGCTTATGAACCTCGGCATAAAAAGGGCTATGCTTGTCTACGGCAACGACAGGCTTGACGAGATATCTGTTTCAGATAAGACGTCTGTCTGTGAGATCAACAACGGCAAAACTTCTCTTTATGAGATAAATCCGGAAGACTATGGCATGAAGCTTGCAGACAAAAGCGAGATCGTCGGAGGCACAGCCGATGAAAATTCAAGAATCACTCTCGGTATACTGAAAGGCGAAATACAAGGCGCTAAGCGCGATATAGTTCTTTTAAACGCCGCAAGCGCGCTTTACATCACAGGAAAAGCCGCAAGCATTGCCGAAGGCATAAATCTTGCTAAGGCTTCTATCGACGGCGGCTGGGCTTTGGCAAAGCTAAATCAGCTTATTGAATATTCAAATAAATTCTGAGGATATAAATTATGATACTCGACGATATTATAGAAAAAAGAAAAATACAGCTTGAAAAGGAAAAAACGGCTGTTTCCCCCGAAAAAATGAAAAAAAATGCGCTTGAAACAACGACTCCGTGCAGGGACTTCTATGCGGCGCTGAAAAAAAGCAGTCTTTCCGTCATATCGGAGGTGAAAAAGGCGTCGCCGTCAAAATCGGTGATATGCGAGGATTTTCACCCCGTCGAAACTGCCGAAGCATACGAAAAAGCAGGCGCGGACGCTATATCATGTCTGACAGAGGAATTTTACTTCAAAGGCAGCAGCGATTATCTTAAAGCTATCAGAAAAGCGGTCGATATCCCTATACTCCGAAAGGATTTTATTTTCGACGAATATCAGATATACGAGGCGCGAAGCATCGGCGCGGACGCCGTGCTGCTCATCGCCGCCGTACTCGATACCGAAACAATGAACAATTTCAGAGAACTTGCGGAATCGCTTGGTATGAACTGTCTTTTTGAAGCGCACAATGAAGAAGAACTTGAAAATATACTGAAATGTTCTCCTAAAATAATCGGTGTGAACAACAGAAATCTGAAAACCTTCGAGGTGAGTCTTGAAAATACCAAAAGACTTGCCGCAATGATACCCGACAGCTGCGTTAAAATTTCAGAAAGCGGTATTAAAGATAACGCCGACATGAAATTTGTCAGGGAATGCGGCGCAGACGCCGTACTGATAGGCGAAACGCTCATGAGAAGCGGCAATATCGGTGAAACAATGAAAGCATTGAGGTACGGAACATGACAGTAAAGCTTTGCGGTATGCGCCGACCCGAAGACATTGAATATATAAACGAATTTCAGCCCGATTACGCAGGCTTTATCCTCTCCCCAGGATTTAAAAGAAGCATTGCTAAAAAGCAGTACCTTGACCTTGAAAGCCGTCTTGACAGACAGATCGGGCGTGTGGGAGTTTTCGTGAACGAGCCTATGGATAAAGTTATAGATTACAGTAATTATCTTGACGTTATCCAGCTTCACGGCGATGAGGATCCGTCATATATTAAAAGCCTTAAAAGCCGTGTTGACCGCAAAATATGGAAGGCTGTACGCGTAAAAACATGTTCGGACATTGAATCCGCAGATAAACTCGGCGTCGATATGCTTTTGCTTGATGCGTTTGTACAGGGCAGCTATGGCGGTACGGGTAAAACCATAGACCATGAGATAATACGAAACGCAGTATTCGCAGCGCCGTTTTTTATTGCGGGAGGACTTAACTGCAATAACATAAAAAGCGTGATAGATAAAATCTCTCCTGACGGCGTGGATATTTCAAGCGGAATTGAAACGAACGGCGTTAAGGACAAAGAAAAAATAAAAACAATAATGGAAATTATAAGGAGTGTGTGAACGGTGAGCAATAAAGGTAAATACGGCAGCTACGGCGGACAGTATGTCCCCGAAACCGTTATGAACGCCGTAAGCGAACTTGAAAAGGCTTATGAGCATTACAGTCATGACGAGGAATTTAAAAGAGAGCTTAAAGCTCTTTACAGAGAATACGCAGGCAGACCGTCCCTGCTTTACTATGCGGACAAAATGACAAAGGATATAGGCGGCGCAAAAATATATATCAAGAGAGAGGACTTGAATCACACAGGCTCTCACAAAATAAATAACGTTTTGGGACAGATACTTCTTGCCAAAAAAATGGGCAAAAAGCGCATCATTGCCGAAACAGGCGCAGGACAGCACGGTGTTGCAGCCGCAACAGCCGCCGCGCTTTTCAATATGGAATGCGAGGTCTATATGGGCGCTGTCGATATGGAAAGGCAATCGCTCAACGTTTACCGAATGGAGCTTCTGGGCGCAAAGGTAATTCCCGCTACAAGCGGAACTTCCACACTAAAGGACGCCGTAAACGAGGCTATGAAGGACTGGGCTACAAATATTGAAACTACATTTTATCTTTTAGGCTCTGTTATGGGTCCTCATCCTTATCCGCAAATGGTTCGTGATTTTCAGAAAATAATCGGCGAAGAAATAAAGGAACAGCTCAAAGAAGCTGAAGGTCGTCTTCCCGACTGCGTTGTCGCATGCGTAGGCGGCGGTTCAAACGCTATGGGCGCATTCTACGACTTCATTGAGGACAAAAGCGTACGCCTTGTGGGCGCAGAGGCAGCCGGAAAGGGTATCGACACAAAATATCATGCCGCAACTCTTTCAATGGGAAGGGACGGTATTTTCCACGGCATGAAATCAGTTTTTCTTCAGAATTTTGAAGGACAGATCGACGAGGTATACTCCATTTCAGCCGGTCTTGATTATCCCGGAATAGGTCCCGAGCATGCAAATCTTTGGAAAACAGGCAGAGCTGAATATGTTGCCGTAACAGACGAAGAGGCAGTATGCGCCTTTGAATATCTCTCAAAAACGGAAGGCATAATTCCTGCTATAGAATCCGCTCACGCAGTTGCGGCAGCTTTAAAAATCGCACCGAAAATGAACAAAGATCAGGTTTTGGTCATAAATCTTTCGGGAAGAGGCGACAAGGACGTTTATCAGATAGCAAGATACAGAGGAGTTGATATCAGTGAAAAATAGAATCGAAGCAAAGCTTGAAGAGCTTAAAAACGCAGGCAAAAAGGCGCTTATAACTTATGTGACCTGCGGAGACGGCGGATATGAAACAACAGAGGCAGCCGTTATGGAAATGATAAATGCCGGAGCTGATATTATCGAGCTTGGCGTTCCGTTTTCCGATCCGATCGCGGAAGGACCGGTTATACAGTCGGCAAGCGTACGCGCGCTTTCGGGCGGTACGACTCTTGCAGGTATATTTGATATGGTAAAACGCCTAAGACGTCAGACGGATACTCCCCTGCTTCTGATGCTTTATCTTAATTCGATTTTCGGCTTCGGGACAGAGCGTTTCTTTGATATCTGTGCGGAAATAGGCATCGACGGCGTTATTGTCCCTGACATGCCATATGAGGAAAAGGACGAAATACAGCCTTATGCAGACGATCACAACATTATTTCAATAAGTCTTGTTACGCCTACATCAAATGATAGAATAGAAAAAATAGCTTCATCGGCAAAGGGATTCGTTTACTGCGTTTCGTCAACCGGCGTTACGGGTATGCGCTCCTCATTCAAAACCGATTTCAGCGAATTCATCTCCGAAATAAAAAAATACACCGATATCCCATGCGCTATCGGATTCGGCATATCAAACGCACAGCAGGCACACGAAATAAAACAGCATTGCGACGGCGTTATTATAGGAAGCGCGATCGTAAATATTATAGCCGAGCATCAGAAGAAATGCGCAAAACCCGTGCATGAATTTGTCGCTTCGGTAAGAGAGGGTCTTGACAGCTGATGGAAAATTACATTTCAAAAATATTCGATCTGCGTAATTTCTATTTTTACCAATCGGGCAATACCTTTACGGGCAGTCTTGGCAGCTTCAGCTATAAGATAATTCCCGATAAGGAAACTCTCACCGCGCTCACATGGCACGGAATGCTTTGTTCGGATCTTGCCGAGATAGAACAGCAAAAAGAATTTCCTTTAACGCAGGAGGGCTTTAACGATATGGTAAAATGGCTTGAGAACACATATCAAACAACGGACGCTTAAAAGCGTCCGTTAAATTTTTAAAAAGTCTTTCTAAAACAGCATTTCAAGACTTCTCATGGTTCTTAGCCATTTCAACCGCTATGCCTATAGCGTCATACAGATCTACCGTACCATTATTGTCATAATCGGCGATATCCATTTCTTCCTCGGTGAATGTCCTTATACCCACCATATATTTCGCGATCTCAATCGCGTCATAAAGGTCATATTTACCGTTTCTTGAAATATCTCCTCTTAGAAAATCGTCTGTAAACGATTCAACATAAACATATTCAGATATTCTTTTTTTGAAATCCTCAAGAAACGCCTCTTCGTCAGCAATAGTTCCGTTACAGTAATAATGGAGCGCGGTTAAAAAATCCACCTCTATACGGCTGTCATAGGTCGTTACAGATTCATACGTCAAATTTATATTTTTCGCGCTTTCGTTAAATACCGCCAATCTGTTCTGACCGCCGAGAAGATCGTCATATGTACTGTCATTTTCAAGCCCTTCATCGGCTATCTCCTGCGCCGCAGTCATATTGTTCGGCAGATGATCGGGATCCGTAAGAGCGCATTTTTTCATAGTTTCACTATTAACGGTAAAATAATCAATAAAATCAGCCGCCATATCGGCGTTATCCGTTCTCGGATGAACGCACATCATATTGCCGCCCCAGTAATACGAAGCCGGACCCTGACATATTCCCCACTTGCCGTAGGTCGCGCCGTTCGTACCGCCAGCCGCATTGAGCAGAATCGAAGAAATGCCCCATGAAGGCACAAAATATCCCATAGTTTCGTCAGTCTGTCCAATGTCATGCCAATCGGTAGTCCACATGCTACGGTCGGTAATAAAGCCGTGATCCCTCATAGTCTTTACATATCTTGCAGTAAGCATTAATTCGTTATCATTTATCTCCGTATTGAACTTTCCGTCAACGACCCATGGCATATTTTTGTTTCCTGTAATTGCGTACCACATTCCGCTGACAGTCGTTGTCAGGGCTGTCTGACCGTTTGAAGCGTTATATACCTCTTCTGCCGTATTTCCAAAATCCCAGAAATTACTCACCTTTTCCTGCATTTCCTCAGGCGTTGAAACTCCGAGATATTTTTCCGCAAGGTCGGTTCTGTAACACCATGCTCCCGGCGATACATTCCATGAAGACGCCTTTAAAACACCGTTTGAATCCCTGCAAAGCTGATTTGCGTATTTATACTGGTCGCTGAAATCATTTTCCGAAAATCCAAGCTCGGTCATGGGTACGGTTTTACTGTCGTCATTCATATACTTCAACGCCCAATCGGGCTCGACTATGAAGATATCAATATCGTCGCACTCGGTGAAATATTTTTCATAATACGTTGCCGCTTCGCCGCCTCCGATAGCCAGATTAACAATATTTACCTGTTCATCGGTATACCCCGTGTCCTCCATCCACATTCTGATAATAGACTCTATTTCAGAAGTATTGTAGCTAAGTATGGTAAGCTTATCGCCGTTCGTCGGAAGAGAACCTTTATATGTGAAATTTCTTGACGCGCTTTTAGCGGAATTATCTGCCGATACGGAAGAGATCCCTGTGCCGGCAACAGCAGACGCCATACATGCGCACGCTAACGCGGCGCTCATAATCTTTTTAAACATTTTAGCTTTCCTTTCGCAAAATAAGAACTTGTACCGATAGGATTTGTGTGTGGATTTTTGAGCATAATTTTTCTGAAAACAAGGAGATTTTTTGAAGGCATACTGGCGTATGGCAAGGAAAATCAACGCAGTTTATCAGGAAAATTTGCCGAAAATACATATGCAATATCCTATCGGTAAAAGTTCTAAGCCTGTTCACATAAAAGTCGTGCGATATGCGAACAGGCTCTAAAATTATTTTATAAGAGATTTTCCTGTCATTTCAGCAGGCTGTTCAAGTCCCATGACTTTAAGCATTGTCGGAGCAATATCGGCAAGAACTCCGCCCTCGCGCAGCTCGCAGTCGATACCAACGACCGCAAACGGTACGGGATTCGTCGTATGAGCCGTAAACGGCGAACCGTCCTCCTCATACATCTTGTCGGCATTTCCGTGATCGGCTGTTATAAACGCAACGCCTTCCTTGGAAAGTATTGCCTCGACCATTCTTCCAACACATTCGTCGACCGCTTCAACAGCAGCCTTGGCAGCATCGAAAATACCGGTATGACCAACCATATCACAGTTAGCGTAATTTAAGATTATAGCGTCGTATTTATCGGCATTTATAGCCTCAACTACGGCATCGGTAACCTCGTATGCGCTCATTTCCGGCTTCATATCAAACGTTTCGACGTCGGGCGACTTGATGAGTATTCTGTCCTCGCCCTCGAACGTTTTTTCCTCGCCGCCGTTAAAGAAAAATGTTACATGCGCATACTTTTGGGTTTCGGCAATTCTAAGCTGTGTCTTACCCATTTTGCTTACATACTCGCCGAATGTCATGGAAAGCGATTCGGGAGGATACGCAACAGATACGTTAGGCATCGCTGCGTCATACTGCGCCATGCATACAAACTTAACGGGGAAATATCCCTTTTTGCGTTCGAAACCGCTGAATCCCTCGTCAACAAAAGAACGAGTTATCTGTCTTGCACGGTCGGGACGGAAATTGAAGAAAATAATGCTGTCATTTTCCGAGATCATACCGTTTTTGTCGCACACAGTCGGGATCATAAATTCATCGGTAACTTCATTTGCATAAGAATCCTCGATAGCCTTAACAGGATCGCCGCCCTGAACGCCTTCGCCCATAACCATTGCGTTATAAGCCTTTTCAACTCTGTCCCATGCATTATCTCTGTCCATAGCGTAGAAACGTCCCATAACGGTCGCAAGCGAGCCGACGCCTATCTCACTCATCTTATCGCACGCTTCTTTCATATATCCGGCAGCCGATGACGGCGGAACGTCACGTCCGTCCAAAAATGCGTGAACATATACTTTTTCAATACCGTTTTTCTTTGCCATTTCAAGCAAACCGTAAAGATGCTCGCTGTGGCTGTGAACGCCGCCCGGCGAAAGCAATCCCATGAGATGAAGTGCGGAATTTTTCTCCTTACAGTTTTCCATTGCAGATTTAATAGCCGCATTTTCAAAAAATTTACCGTCTTTGATATCCTTTGATATCTTAACGAGCATCTGATAAACTATTCTTCCGGCGCCAATATTTGTATGACCTACTTCTGAATTCCCCATCTGACCGTCCGGCAGACCTACGTCAAGTCCGCTTGCGCCGATAAGGGTGCGGTTTTTCAGATACTTATCAAGATTAGGCGTATTTGCGGCGGCGATAGCGTTGCCGTAATCGCTCGCATTATAGCCGAATCCGTCCATAATTATTAAAGCAACAGGTTTTTTACTCATATTCTTAACTCCATTCGCAAAGAATCGGCATTTCTGCCGACTCTTTTTTATTTTTTAGGTAATACCGTGCAAATCCTTTAGGCGGTCTTTGTGCGGTGTTGCATTTATTATCCTTCAACAGCAGCCTGTACTATAACGTTGAAATCGTTAGCCTTAAGAGATGCGCCGCCGATAAGTCCTCCGTCAACGTTAGGCTTTGAAAGAAGCTCTGCCGCATTGCCTGCGTTCATAGAACCGCCGTACTGGATCGTTACAGCGTCGGCAGTTGCCTGATCGTAAAGCTTAGCCAGAGTTGCACGGATAAATGCGCATACTTCTTCCGCCTGATCGGCAGTAGCTGTCTTACCCGTACCGATAGCCCATACAGGCTCGTACGCGATAACTGTTTTCTTAACGTCATCTGCGGAAACGTCATAGAGGTCAAGCTTTATCTGACGTGCGATAACCTCTTCTGTAATATTGCATTCACGTTCCCAAAGCAGTTCGCCTACGCATACGATCGGCTTTAAGCCTGCCGCAAGCGCAGCCTTTGTTCTCTTGTTTACAGTTTCATCTGTTTCGCCGAAGTACTGTCTTCTTTCAGAGTGACCGATAACAACATATTCAACGCCAAGCTCAACGAGCATGTCAGCCGATATTTCACCTGTAAATGCGCCGCTCTTTTCAAAGTGTACGTTTTCAGCGCCGATCTTTACATTAGAGCCTGCTGTTGTATTGATAGCTGTTTCGAGGTTTGTAAAAGGCACGCATGCGATAACCTCTACCTTTCCGTCAGCGTTTGCGACCAGCGGCTTGATAGCTTCAAGAAGCTCCTTTGCCTCCGGTCTTGTCTTGTTCATTTTCCAGTTTCCGGCAATAATTGCCTTTCTTACTGATTTATTCATTATAGTTTACTCCTTTTTTATTAAAATTATAATATAGTCAGTCCACATGAAAAGCGACAAATTTAGTTGACATTCACAATATTTACCGGCTTAAATTCCGATACCCAATTCAAATCTGAATGCATACGTAATCAGCAAAATAAAAATATAAAATGCCGGCAAAGCCGCCAAAATACCATATATAAAGGAAACCAAGCATCTGATTACAAATATGGCAGTATTATTTTCCTTTATATGTTTTTTTCTGTGAAGGATAAGCTCTGCAAGACTCAAAAAACATGTTACCGAAAGCAAAGCAAACAAAAGAAAAATTATGGTAAAGAAAATAACCGATTGCATATTCTATTTCCCCTACAGATGAAAATATCAGAAAGCCGCATATAAATACATAAAACTGATAATACAAAGAAATGCTCCCGATACCTTTGATTATTCCTTTAGAATTCGCAGTAAATAAAGTTATACCTTATTCATCATAGTCATAATAATCATAATCGTCATCGTCATCATCGTCACAGCCCACAATAGTATTATTGCTGGCGATTGACATGCCTTTTTTAACGGGGGCAACTAAAATTCCTATAACGATCCCCAAAAGAAAGCCTGCGATAACCGTAAGCAGCATCACGGTTGAATCGTTCTGTGCCTTATCTATCAGATTTTTCATAAGAGTTCTCCTTTAATTGTCAATAAGAGCCTGTTCAGTATCTTTGTGTGTGCAGATTTTCGAGCATAATTCTGACAGACACAAGGCGAAAAAGTGAAAGCATACTGGCGTATGGTGAACTTTTTCAACGCAGTAGCTGTAAGAATTTGCCGAAAAGATGTGCGCAGAAAGATACTAAACAGACTCTAAGGGCGAATATTACTATCCGCCCGTATTGTTATAAATTATTTGTCAGCGATAACGTCAACGCCCGGAAGTACCTTGCCCTCAAGATATTCAAGAGATGCGCCGCCGCCTGTTGAGATATGGCTCATTTTGTCGGCAAAACCGAGCTGCATAACTGCCGCCGCAGAATCACCGCCGCCGATGATAGTTGTAGCGTCCGTTTCAGCAAGAGCCTTGGCAACAGCAATAGTACCCTTGGCAAGTGTCGGGTTCTCGAAAACGCCCATAGGTCCGTTCCATACGACTGTCTTAGCTGTCTTAACCGCTTCAGCAAAGAGTTCCTGCGTCTTTGTTCCGATATCAAGACCTTCCATATTGGCAGGAATATTTTCCGCGTCGACAACAGACACCTCGATATCGCCGTCGATAGGATCGGGGAAACCTGCCGCAATAGTCGTATCAACAGGAAGAAGAAGCTTCTTGCCGAGCGTTTCAGCCTTTTCCATCATTTTCTTGCAGTAGTCGATCTTTTCATTGTCAACGAGCGATTTACCTACCTCGTATCCCTTAGCCTTAAGGAATGTGTAAGCCATACCGCCGCCGATAATAAGCGTATCGCATTTTTCGAGAAGATTTGAGATAACGTTAAGCTTATCAGCCACTTTAGCTCCGCCGAGAATAGCGACAAAAGGTCTTTCGGGAACTTCAACGGCATTGCCGAGATACTTGATCTCTTTCTGCATGAGGTAGCCGACTGCCGTTTCCTTAACGAACTTTGTAACGCCGGCTGTAGAAGCGTGCGCTCTGTGAGCTGAACCGAAAGCGTCCATTACAAATACTTCGCCGTCTACGAGGTCGGCAAGTTCCTTTGCAAGATTTTCACCGTTCTTTGTTTCGTCCGCGCCTCTGAATCTTGTGTTTTCAAGAACAACTATCTCGCCTTCGTTCATTTCGGCAACAGCCTTCTTAGCGTTGTCGCCGACAACAGTATCGTCCTTGGCAAATACTACCTTTGTTTCAACCAGTTCAGCGAGTCTGTCCGCAGCGGGTTTGAGTGAGAATTTGTCCTCCGGACCATTCTTCGGCTTGCCGAGATGTGAGCAAAGCACTACCTTTCCTCCATCGGCAATAAGCTTTTTGATAGTCGGAAGAGCTGCCTGAATTCTGTTATCATTAGTGATAACACCATCCTTGAGAGGAACATTGAAGTCAACTCTTACGAGTACCTTTTTGCCCTTAACGCTGATGTCATCGACCGTAACCTTGTTTAATCCTGCCATATTAATCTGAACACCCTTTCAAATAATTTATTCATTTAATCAATTATGCTGTTTTCAAACAGCTAATATATATATTTTACACTATTTTCCTAAAGAAATCAAGTCTTTTCAAGATTTTTTTCTGCCTTTTATGATGAATCCGACAACGTTATGTCCCGCATTGCACGCGACCGCCGCTCCTATCTGTACCCTGTACACCGGAGGATAGCCGAACCGCTCGGTCATTTTCTCCTGCAAAGCGTCCGTAAGCGTCGGATCGCTGCCCTCTACCATGATATACGGCGTCTGTGGAAGCATATTTCTTTCGGCATCTTCAAGAAGCTTTGGGATAATATTTTTTTCTCCCCTCACCTTTTCCATAACCGTCGAAACGCCGTTTGCGATCTTTATGATCGGCTTCATTCCAAGAAGCTCTCCAGCAAAAGCCGCAACCGAAGAAATACGTCCGGATTTTTTTGCGTATTTCAGCGTCATCGGCATAAAATGCACCTCCGCCGTATCGAACCATTCCTTGAGATAGTCGATTATTTCCTCGGGCGGCTCGCCTTTCTGCGCTTTAAGCGCCGCCTGAAGCACAGGATAACCGTAAACAGCGGTATAATTTTTCGAGTCTACTATATGAATACGCATGACCTTATCTTCGGTATCCGCAGTTTCTCTTTTAAATTCCTCCGCGGCGGAAAGCGCGTTGCTGTAGGTTGCCGAACCGGTCGATGAAATGGTAACATAGATAACGTCCGTCCAGCCCTCTTCATGCAGTCCCCTGAAAACCTCCAGTATCTCAAACGACGTAAGCTGCGAGGTTTTCGGCATTTCCTTTGCGTTGTCCATCATACGGTAAAACTGCTCGTTCGTAAAATCGATCCTTTCTCTGTAGGATTCTCCGTCAACAGTAATAGGAAAGCACATTACTTTTATTCCGAGCCTTTTTTCTTCTTCCTTTGTTATATCAGAAGTCGAATCGGTAATTATTTTTATCTTCTGCATTATATCTCACCTTTCATTTTTTGCCGTATTGTGTCAGCTTTCCTTCTCTTGAAAGATCGGGAAAATCCCATTGCCGCAATATCTCATAAACCGATATTGCGACCGAATTTGAGAGATTAAGACTCCTAAGCTCATTTCTCATAGGAATCCTGACGCAAGACTCGTAATTGCCATAGAGTATACTTTCATTTATTCCCTTATCCTCCCTGCCGAAAATTATATAGCAGTTATCCGGATATTCCACATCGCTGTAAACCTTTTTGCCCTTTGTCGTAAAGTAATAATAGTTTCCGCTGTTTTTTTCATAAAATTCAGAAATATTGTCATAATAGCTTATATCGAGCTTATCCCAGTAATCAAGCCCCGCACGCTTCAGCTTCTTGTCATCGACCTCGAAGCCGAGCGGCTTTACAAGATGAAGCCTTGCTCCCGTAACGGCACAGGTACGGGCAATATTCCCCGTATTCTGCGGTATTTGCGGTTCTATCAGAACTATATTCAAATTATTCATAAACTCACCACTTATTATTATAACAGATAATTGGAAATATTTCAATAAAAATATAAAATTTGGGTCAATTTATTTATGTATTTTTATTTTTTTTATGCCAATAATATTTTTGCAAACTATTAGCTGCAAATTATGTTCGTTTAATATTTGCCGTTTTTTGGCTATTCATATGGATACAAAAGATGTTTAAATAAAACTACATTAGCGGTATTCAGCCGCTTACTGTAAAATTTTGGAGTGAATTATATGCAGACAAAAGCAATGATTAAGGGCATGGCTGCCGGAGCAATGGTAGGTACTGCCTGTTATATGATCTCAAGGTCCCCCGACCGCAAAAAGAAAAAGCTCAAAAGAAGCACAGGAAAAGCCGTAAAGGCATTTGTAACAGCCGCCGACTGCTTTTCATCAATGATCTGAAAAGACATTTTCATGCAATAAGGAGGAAAACGTGGGAAAGATATATTTTGGCGTTCTCGGTTTCATAACAGGTCTTGCAAACGGACTTTTCGGTTCCGGCGGAGGTATAATAGCGGTACCAATGCTGAAAAAATCGGGAATGGAAACAAAGGAATCCCACGCCACCTCTATCGCCCTGACTCTTCCGCTAAGTATAATAAGCTGCTTTTTCTACATCAGAAGCAATTCAGATATATTTACTGATTCGCTGCAGCTTATTCCTTTCGGACTTGCGGGAGCTGTACTCGGCAGCTTTATCATGAAAAAAATATCCCCGAAGCTTTTAAAAAAAGCATTCGGGGCAATACTTATAATTTCGGGGGTCAGGTTATTTCTAAAATGAATATATGGATTTTCGCGGCAGCGTTTTTTACGGGCATCTTTGCATCCTTAGGGCTTGGCGGCGGCATGATACTTATACTTTATATGACTATTTTCGCAGGATTTTCACAGCTTGACGCACAAGGGATAAACCTTATCTTTTTCATACCTATCGCGGCGCTCGCGCTTATTATCCACACGAAAAACAAGCTTGTAAAATGGAAAAAGATATTTCCTGCGATCATTTGCGGTACTGTAACAGCCATAGCCGGCTGTATGCTCGCAAAGCATTTCGGGAATGAGTATCTTACTAAAATTTTTGCGGTATTCGTTCTGCTGACAGGTATCAAAGAGCTGTTTGCAAAAACCGAAAACTGAATATTCACATTATGCAAATTCAGTTTTTGAAAAGTTTGTGGGGGACTCTGTCCCCCACACCCCCTGCCAAAGGAAATTATTTCCTTTGGAATCCTCATGATTTTTTGAAATACTACCCTTTGGGCAGTATTTCAAAAAATGTGGGTAACCACATAGAACGTTCTTGGCAAAAGTCAGGAGATAAAGCCCTCAAAATTTCAAATCATAACTGCTGAATGATAAATTCTATAATTTACAGTCCCCGACTATAAAAACAGTCATTATTTTTCGCTTCTGCGACTCACAGCGTAAGCTGTGCCGAAGCGGAAGCTTGATTTTCTTTGGTTCGTTTCTTGCATCAAGGCAAGAAATGAAC
>JAMPFN010000001.1:88138-110584 GCA_023664445.1 Clostridium sp.
GACTCACAGCGCAAGCTGTGCCGGAGCGGAAGCTTGATTTTCTTTGGTTCGTTTATTGCATCAAGGCAAGAAATGAACATACTGCGTAAATAAGTTTTTGAGAAATTTGTGAAGACAGGCTCTAAAAGAAAGGAAAAAAACATGACAAGAAAATTAAAAAGAGCCTCCATACTGGCAGTTATCATCTATGTGATGATAAACTTATTTGTATGGGGGCTTATGAAAGCGTATATTAATTCTCACAATGCCGTGAATCATGACAAGCTTGTAATGGCTGAAATAAGCGATGACAAGGACGGCAAAAGAGTAAGTATTATGGGGAACAGCTTTTGCGTTCCTGAAAAAGAACGCGAAAAGAACGGCGTCGATAACGCGCTGCTGTCGCTGCTTCCGTCCGAAATAAAGGCGGTATCGGAAATATTCAGGCTGAGCGGACAGGAAATTGTTCAAGAAGTTTCGTAATGTTCGAGCAGTCATGGTAATTGTTCAGATTGCCGCTGTAAATAAGCTCGGCTTCCGGGATATGTCTGAAATCCTCAGGAGTCTGAAGACAGACAGGCTTTTTTATATTTGAATCTATGCCCGATTTTTCAAGTATATGTCCCACAAACTGCGAACAGACAAACTTTTTCTTGCGGCTGAAAGCGATATGTAAAAATATAAAGCCCAATCCGATGCAGTTGTATGAAAAGCATTCGCGGTTCCTTTTGAAATATTCGAGGTTTTCCGAAAAGAGTTTCTTTTGTTTCTCTGTAACCGGAAGCCTGTAAAGCTCGCATGGGATAAAGCTGTATTTGCCGAGAGTACCCTCGCCGATAACTTCCTTGTTAAAAGTTGCGGGAAGCGGTCTTTCGGGGGTATTGCGGCAAAAGCTGTACATTTCGCTGAGCGATTCCTCGCAGGCAACGGAAACGTGGTTATACGGCTTTCTTGTGAACAGTTTAAGCGCTTTGGCTATAAATGTGCCCGTCTGGCATACGAGAATATAAACGTAATTATTTTCCATTGTTAATTTCTCCGTATCGGAATTGTGTCGTTTCATGTCTGTAAGCATACCTCAAAAATTTTATGATATAATCGTCCGATATGCACGAAAATCTGCATAAATTTTCTATGAACGCAGGTTCTAAGAAATAATTATAATAAATTTTATAAATTTATTATATCATAAGTACTTGAAAAATTCAATAGAATCTGTTATAATATTTACAGGGATTTTCAGACAGTTTTTGTTTGATATCCATAGTATTTGCATATGCGCCTGTAGCTCAGCGGATAGAGCATCGGCCTCCGACGCCGTGTGCGATGGTTCGATTCCATTCAGGCGTACCATACTTGCAAGGCAAAAAAATTGCTATACCGATCAATAAATTGGTATAGCAGTTTTTTTAGGGTTTGTCAGTACACTCTAATGCCTTATTTTATAGAATCTATCATTTTTTTCGTAAATTCATCGAGCTTTTGGAAATTTATCGCGTCAATATAGCATTTTTCAAGTTCGTCATGAACGTTAAGAGCATCGGTAAGCGTATTGGCAGCTTCTTCGGCAAGTTCCGCAAACGCTTTTTTATCGAATGAAATACGCTGCTTTTTATTAGATATAGGCTTTTTTTCATAAAAGCGGTTGAAATTTATGATCGATGCGGACGGTATTTCAAGTTTATTGAAAAAGCTCGACGTCATAAACGCAATGCCTGCGGTTCTCGAGAAAACATGCTCATAAACGGGGGAGTGGTGCAGACAGCATTCGCTTACGGTCGCGTCATGACCGTTGCTTATGAGATTTTCGGCGATCGACCTTAAAAAGCGGTCGCTTCCGGCGAGATAATCGTCTTTTAGCAAATATATACTGTAATCTCCGTTTATCGGCATCGTTTTGTAATTTTCAGTCGTGAATGCCGAAAGCTGACCAAAGCTTAATTTTCCCTTTTCGTCTTTCTTTTGCGAAGCTACGGCTTTGCGGCAGAGCCTTGAAGTGTAGCCGTCGAGCTTTTCACGGTCGAGAGCGGTTTCGCCGATCGAATAAATATCTCCGTTAAGCGATGCGAGCGCTTTTATATAACAGCGCACTGCCGAATGATAGCGCAGATTTTCGTCAAATAACGAGTGAATGTCATCCGATTTATTTTTAAGCTTTTTTGCGTCCCAGAATTCACCGAGATTTATAATTTCCTGTGAAGCTCCCGGGTAAAGAGCCTCAAATACATGCGGAGCTGTACCGTCAACGATTATGACTCCGCTGTCCTCCGCAACTACGGCGTCTAAAGAGCGTATATCGGAAGAGCAGTAATAAAGGCTGACGTTCTGATCGTCAAACGCCTCCGCCGCTTTTTTCATGAGAGTGGATTTACCTGTACCCGGACCACCCTTTAATATGTAGGTGTAAAACCCACGGCTTTTTATTCTGTCTATAAATTTTGAATAGAATCCGTTCGGAGAAACTCCGCCTAAAAAATAAGTTTGATTTACCATAAAAATACCTCCTTTTTGTGTTGTTCTTTATATATTATGGCGTTCGGCATGAATTTGTCACCACGCAAATCAATTTTTGAGAAACTTATTGGGGGACTCTGTCCCCCATGCCCCTTGCTTAAGGGAACAATCTCTACGAGCCGTCCCCTCTGTCACTTCGTGACATCTCCCCGCCCCGCGGGGAGTCACCCATAAGAATCCCGGTTTAATTTTCTGTCCGTCCCCAAAGGGACGGACAGAAAATTGAAAGGAAACTAAAAAACCTGCACTTTAAGCAAAGATCGGAAGATAAAGTACCTCAAAATTCTGAAAATTGATTTCATTGTAAATAATTGCTGAATGGTATATATTATTATTTACAGTCCCCGACTATAGAGATAGTCGTTATTTTTCGCTTCTGCGACTCACAGCGGAAGCTGTGCCGGAGCGGAAGCTTGATTTTCTTTGGTTCGTTTCTTGCATCAAGGCAAGAAATGAACAGAGATAAAGCACTTCAAAATTTAGAATTTGTCACAATATGTACTTGACGTTTTGTGAAAAAAGTAGTAAAATATAAGAAATATGATTTAAAGGCAATACCGCACAAAGATTGTGCATTAGATGCGCAGTCAGATTTTTCGTCAGTTTGCATAAAAACGACGCAGGCATACCGGCGTATGTCAAGGCGTTTTTGTGTAAGATGACGGAAAATATACAAACAGATAATGTGCAAAGCCGTCAGGCGTGCTTTGTGCGGCGTTGCCTGAAGTCCGCAGTGATCTGCGGCAGAAAGGATTGATTACCATGTCAAAGAAATTTATTGTTGAAACATCCGCAAGACACGTTCATCTCTCACAGGAGCATCTTGAAATACTTTTCGGAAAAGACGCAAAGCTTACAAACAAAAAGGATCTTTCACAGCCGGGACAATTCGCTTGTGAAGAAAGAGTTACTATTGTCGGACCTAAAAAGGAAATGCCGAACGTATCTATTCTCGGACCTGTTCGTCCGGAAACGCAGGTAGAGCTTTCCGCTACAGACGCGCGTTCTATCGGCATTGCTGCGCCTATCAGGGAATCGGGAGATGTTGCAGGCTCAGGCGCGTGCAAAATCGTCGGACCGGCAGGCGAGGTCGAGATAAGCGAGGGCGTTATTATCGCTAAGCGTCATATTCATCTTACTCCCGAAACAGCCGCTGAAATGAACGTTAAGGATAAGGACGTAGTATGGGTAAAGCTTGATACGCAGGGCAGAAAAGCTGTTCTCGGCGATGTTGTCGTAAGAGTTTCCGAAAAATACGCTCCTGCAATGCATATCGATACTGACGAATCTAATGCGGTAAGCGCGTTCAACGGTCTTGAGGGCGAGATCGTTACTCTTTGATCTCAGAATTAACGGAGTATGATTCCTATGGTTAAAATTAAGATACCGGCAACCTCCGCAAACCTCGGCGCAGGCTTTGACGCTTTAGGGCTTGCGCTGACATATTATAATTATGTCGAAATGGAAGAGTCCGACAGGATAGATATTGTTTCGGCGGACGGTACTGAAATTCCTACCGACGAAAGCAATCTTATATATATTTCCGCAAAGGATCTTTTTAATGTATGCGGAAAAAGTATAAGCGGACTTAAAATCAGACAGACTAACGATATTCCTATGGCAAGAGGACTTGGCTCGAGTTCGGCTTGTATTGTTGCCGGTATTGTCGGCGCGAATACGCTTCTCGGCAATCCTCTTACAAATGACGATCTTGTCGATCTTGCGGCACAGATAGAGGGACATCCTGACAATACGGCTCCCGCGCTGTTGGGCGGTATCGTTACGGCGGTTTTTGACGGAAAAAAGGTTCATTGGGTAAAGCAGGAAGTCTATACGAAGCTTAAATTTGCTGCGATAATTCCTGATTTTGAACTTAAAACCGAAAAGGCAAGGGCGTGTCTGCCGACGCAGGTATCGCATAAGGATGCCGTTTACAATCTTTCGAGAGCCGCGCTGTTTTCGGCGTCGCTCCTGACGGGAAAGTTTGAAAATCTCCGAACGGCTGTTCATGACAAGCTTCATCAGCCTTATAGAATGGAACTTATCCCTAACGCAAGAGAGGTTTTTGATATCGCCTATAATCATGGCGCATACGCCGCGTACATAAGCGGCGCAGGACCTACTATAATCGCCGTTGTTGACGAAAATAACAAATACTTTGTCGGAAAAATGAAATTTTCGCTTGACAATGCAGGACTTGATTGTTGGCAGGTAAAGGAATTTCATATTGATAATGAGGGTACGAAAATAGTAAATTATAGCGAACGTCAAAAATAATTTGACGTTTACTATAAAACCTGTAAATTTATTCGGAAATAAACGGGAGGTTGAATTTATGAAAAACAAAAAGATCATGAATATGGTTATGACGGGACTTTTTGCCGCAATGATCTGCGTTACGACCGCCTATATCATGCATATACCTGCGCCTAACGGATATATTCATCTCGGAGATGTTTTCATTTATGCTGCGGCATGTATTCTTCCTATGCCGTACGGCATAGCCGCTGCCGGAATAGGCGGTGCTATGGCGGATCTTGTTTCCGGATATCCTGTTTATGTTATACCTACGCTTATTATCAAGTCTCTTAACGCTTTGTGTTTTTACGCCTTCGGCAGACGGGAAAAGCTGCTTTGCTGGAAAACGATAACGGCTTCCGCCGTTTCCTGCGCAGTTACGATTATCGGGTATTATATCGCCGCCGTTATCCTTTACGGAAACCCTGCGGCACAGATAGTTAATACGATTCCGAGCAATGCGGTTCAGGGAATAGCCTCGGGGGTTATTTTCTGCGCGGCGGCATATTCAATGGACAAGACTAAAATCAAATTTTTATCATGATTTTTGTGGGCATTTTTTTCGGAAAATGCCCATTCTTTACGCAAGTCAATTTTTGAGAAATTTATGGGGACGCTTGTCCCCCATGCCACATTTCAAAGGAAATGATTTCCTTTGAAATGTGGGTAACCATACAAAAACATTCTTAGCAAAGATCGGGAGATAAAGCGCCTCAAAATTCTGAAAATTGATTTCATTGTAAACTATAATTGCTGAATAGTAAAATTTACCATTTACAGTCATCGACTATAAAAACAGTTAATATATTCGCTTCTGCGACTCACAGCGTAAGCTGTGCCGGAGCGGAAGCTTGATTTTCTTTGGTTCGTTTCTTGCATCAAGGCAAGAAATGAACATATGACATAATTTTCTCAAAAATCGTAGTGAACGTCAAAAATAATTTGACATTCACTATAAATCAATTATTAAAAATGCCTTGCACATCCGCTCACTGCGTTCGCTGCGTGCAAATCGGCAAATAGTAAACGACAAATAAATTTGTCGTTTACTATATATGTATTTTATTGCTATTACATTGACATTTTTTTTGAATTGTGATATAATGTCTTATATTGTTTGCAGTTTATATACTTTTTTTGGAGGTAAATATGCGGGAAAAAAATAATGTTGCGAATGACCGTAAAGTCAAAAGCGTAATTTCTTTGAGAAAATACTTTCTTGTACTGAAAAAATTCTTTATATACTGGCTCGTTGTGTCTGTAATTATTTCGGTATACAATGTAAGCGTCAATATTTTTAAAAGCGTATCGACAGGCGAGGTTTCGGCAATCGTCAATTTCAGCTTTGACGGCATTGAGTCGGGCCTCGATCCGAACGGCAATAAATTTGATGTAAACGATATGAAATCAAGTAATATTGTTACGGAAGCCCTTGAAGAACTCGGATACAGCGATATGGATCCCGAGATCATCAGAAGCAGCATTTCCATAGACGGTATCACGCCTGATGATGTTATTGACCGTATAACAGCATATACGCCTAAATATTCTTCCGATACTATCGATGATACCTCTCAGGCTGTCCAGGAAACATCATATTATCCGACACAGTATGAATTTAAGATAGTATGCGAAAAGGCTGATATAACTCATAAGGAAGCGGCAGCTGTTCTTAATAAGATCGCGGAAAGGTATCGTGATACTTTTTACAGCAATTACGGTTATAACACATCTCTTGAAAAAGCGGTAACATCGATAGATTATACCGAATACGACTATGTTGACTCAATAACGGTTTTCAATACGTCGTTGCGTTCGCTCCAAAATTATATAAATGAACTTTCCGCTAATGACAATACTCGATTCAGAGCTGAAAACGGTTATACATTTGCTGATATTTCCGCTTCTATAGATACTATCTGCAATGAAAATCTTGATTGGATCTCGTCGTATATAATGATAAATAACGCCACTAAGGATAAAGAAAATCTGATCGCAAATTATAAATTCAAGATAGAACAGCTTAACCGTAAAAAGAAAACAGCGGAGGATACTATCGCTTCTATAAGCAGTACGATCGAAACGTATGAAAAAGACTCTATCGTTATCCTCGGCAACGCGACTGATACGTCAAGCGCGTCGCTTACCCAGTCCTCCGAAACATACAACGATCTTATAACAAGAAAGATCAATTCACAGTCGGAGCTTTCAACTTGTAATCAGAATATAGAGCTTTATACCAAAAGACTTAAAGCGCTTGAGTCGGGAAAAGTAAACGTCGCTAATAATAAAACGGTCGAACAGGAACTTCAGAAAATATCCGATAAAATAAATTCACTTGCTGTAACGATCAATGAAACCGCCTCTGAATACTATGAAAATGTACTTCTCTATAATGCGTATATAGTTTCTTCTCCGGCAAACGCTTCTATGTTGGCATTGGTAAAAAGCTCTGTGAAAAGCTCCATAAGAAGTATTTTTACATTTGAGCTTATTCTGACATCTGTATATCTTTTTGTTTCAGTTATATTATGCTTTGTTGATTTTCCGAAATTTATCAATAAAAAACGCTGCGGGAAAGCAAACGGCAGCAAGAAAAAATAAGAACGGAGGTAAAACGTTAAATGGACTCTGAAAAAAATATTAATGTCACTCTTAAACAATCCGATAATGAAAGCGAAAGCGAAATTGTCATTTCATTTTCAGGAATTTTCAATAATTTAAAAAAATATTTTCTCATCTGGATAATTTTCTCCGTTGTTGCTGCCATGATGGCGTCGGGGATTATAATGATGCTGAAAACGAGCATTTCATCGAGCAGTATAACAGCGCTTGTAAATTTTAACTATAAAGGTATTGAACAGGGGATCGACCCGAATGGCGATGAGTTTGATGTAAACAAGATAAAATCGCCGAGCGTTATTGAATCGGCGTTAACAGATTTGAATTTATCTTTGAATTACGTTGAAGAATTACGAAGAAATATCTCAATTAGGGGTATCACATCCCGTGACATAGCGGATGAAAAATCCCTTTATCAAAGTATATATATGAACAGCAACGGAAGTTCGCTTACGGCAGCTCAGTCGTTACTTGATATGGACGACTTTCCCTCTTACTATATCATAACCCTGAATTACGGTCAGACGTCGCTTGACCTTACAAGAAGCAAACAATTCCTTGATGCGATGCTGAAAAATTATCAGGAATATTTCTTCACAATATACGGCTATAATGAATCGCTCGGAAACTCTATAGTTTCGGTTGATTACAGCGAATACGATTATCCTACGGCTATAGACGTATTTGACGAAACGCTTACAAATCTTAGCGATTATGTAACAAAGCTTTCAAATGAAAATTTAAATTTCCGTTCCGGAAAAACGGGATATTCATTTGAAGATCTTATCAGTACTATAGAAACCACGAGATTGACCGAGTTGGACAGTATCGCTTCATATATAGAGATAAACAATGTAACCAATGATAAAGCGTATCTTCTTAATTATTATCAATATAAAATTGAAGAATATGAGCGTTATCAGAATGTTTACAGGTCAGAACTTGAGTCGATTTCAAACTCTATAGATAATTATGAAAAGGATTCGATGGTAATAATAGGCGACGAATCTGCAAGTCTGGAAAATAATGAATACACACTTCCTTCTAAAAAATATGACGAGCTTATTGAACAGAAAACAGATAAGCAGCTTCAGCTTTCAAGATGCAGGGAGCAGATCGAGTACTATAATGACAGATTAGACGCGTTGGATAAAAACAAGAATAAATCAACCGACGCAAATATCGAAGAAGCTAATAAACGTCTTGACAAGGTAAATGACAGCATTACAAATCTTATCAATATTGTCAATAAGACTGCCGACGAATATTATGAAACAGTTACATTCGCTCACGCGTTTAATATCCTCGTTCCCGCAACGGGAAGCGAACCGAGAGTTGTAACTAACGACCTTTTACTGCCCGTAGTTGTAATCGAGGCTGTTGTGCTTTTGGGTTACGCTGTATTCGCGTTTATAAAATCTATTTTCGACGAGAGCAAATTAAAAAAAGAAAAACAGTCGGATAAGGAAAGCAAAGAGGAATAACAAATTGTCTGACAATAAGACCCGAACAGAATGAACTGTTCGGGTCGTTTCTATATATTAAGCTCTGAAATAACAGATTTCAGCGTCTTGACGGAATTCATAAGCTGTTCGTTTTCGTCGTTGCTAAGCGGTATATCAAGTATTTTTTCTATTCCTCCGCTGCCTACAATGGACGGAACGCCGATGCAGACGTCGTTAAGTCCGTAATGACCGTCAATATATCCGGAAACAGGCAATACCGAATGCTCGTCGCGGATTATGGACAGCACGATCTTTGTAACAGCCATTGCTATGCCGTAATAGGTAGCGCCCTTTCTTTCTATTACCTCATAAGCGCTGTCACGGACGCTTTGATAGATATCATTGAAGGATATATTGCGGCAGTCGCTGCAAAGACCGTGAAAGTCCTCAAGATCGATGCCCGAAACGTTTGCGCTGCTCCATACGGCAAGTTCGCTGTCGCCGTGTTCGCCGATTATGAATGCGTGAATACTTCTGCTGTCAACGCATAGGGCGCGCCCCATACGGTATTTAAGGCGAGCGGTATCGAGAACCGTACCCGATCCCAAAACTTTCTCGGGAGGAAAGCCGGAAAGCTTGATAGTACAGTATGTGAGTATATCCACAGGGTTGGATACGACAAGTATGATAGCTTCATGGTTGTATTTCGTTATCTGCGGAATGATGCTTTTGAATATCTCAACATTTTTGTGAACAATGTCAAGACGGGTTTCGTTGGGCTTCTGAGCCGCGCCTGCGGTTATAATTATCAGATAGCAGTCGGAAATATCTTCGTATCCGCCCGCATATACTTTCATAGGGTGAGCAAAGGGAAGACCGTGGCTTAGATCCATAGCCTCGCCCTCTGCTTTGGCATGGTTCGCGTCAATAAGCACAAGCTCGGAGAAAAGACTTTTCTGCGTCAGAGCAAAAGCGATCGTCGCGCCTACCGCTCCGCAGCCTATCACAGCACATTTTTGTTTGTTCATGTTGATCTCCATTCTTAGAACTTATCTTGTAAAGACAGGTTCTTAAAAAAATTATATAAATATATTATTATCAATTTTTTTTATAAAATTCAGTCAAAATTTGCAAAAAGTACTTGATTAAATATGGAAAATGTTATATAATTAATTTATATGCTGTATAAGATCATTTTTTCGGTCTTAACGAAAGGAGTAATTATATGATTTATTCTAATGAAGTAGAAAACATGTGTCCTGTTAAACAGGGCGTGGCTCATGGCGCAGCTCCAATTCCGGAAGAAGCAAAATGGGTAAAGGCAAAGGAAATTTCCGATATCTCCGGCTTTACGCACGGTATCGGTTGGTGCGCTCCGCAGCAGGGTACCTGCAAGCTTACTCTTAATGTAAAAGAGGGAGTTATTCAGGAAGCTCTCGTTGAAACTATCGGATGTTCCGGTATGACGCATTCCGCCGCTATGGCATCGGAGATCCTTCCCGGAAGAACGATTCTTGAGGCTCTTAATACAGACCTTGTCTGTGACGCTATCAATACGGCTATGAGAGAGCTTTTCCTCCAGATAGTTTACGGACGTTCACAGAGCGCTTTCTCAGAGGGCGGTCTTGTGGTAGGCGCAGGACTTGAAGATCTCGGTAAGGGACTTCGTTCACAGATCGGTACAATGTACGGTACTCTCGCAAAGGGTCCCCGCTACCTTGAAATGACAGACGGCTACGTTACAGGTATCGCGCTTAACGAAGACGATGAGATAATAGGCTATCAGTTTGTTAACTTCGGCAAGATGATGGACTTCATCAAGGGCGGAGATGACGCTAACACAGCTTTTGAGAAGGCTAAGGGTCAGTACGGAAGAGTTGATGACGCAGTTAAGATCATCGATCCGAGAAAAGAATAAGGAGGATTTGTAAAATGGCTTTATTTGAATCATATGAGAGAAGAGAAAAGCAGATTCTCGCTGTTCTTGAACAATATGGAATCAAAACAATCGAAGAATGTGCTGATATTTGCAAAGAAAAGGGTCTTGACATCTACAAGCTTGTAGAGGGTATTCAGCCTATCTGTTTTGAAAACGCTAAGTGGGCTTACACAGTAGGCTGCGCTATAGCTATCAAGAAAGGCTGCACAAGAGCTGCCGACGCTGCCGCAGCTATCGGCGAAGGACTTCAGGCTTTCTGTATCCCGGGTTCTGTTGCCGATCAGCGTAAGGTCGGTCTTGGTCACGGTAATCTCGGCAAGATGCTTCTTGAGGAAGATACAGAGTGCTTCGCGTTCCTTGCAGGTCACGAATCATTCGCCGCTGCCGAGGGCGCTATCGGTATCGCTGAAAAGGCTAACAAGGTTCGTAAGAATCCGCTCAGAGTCATTCTTAACGGTCTTGGTAAGGATGCAGCTCAGATCATCGCAAGAATCAACGGCTTTACATATGTTGAAACAGAAATGGATTACCATACAGGAGATGTCAAGGAAGTATTCCGCAAGGCTTATTCCGACGGTCTTCGTGCAAAGGTAAACTGCTACGGCGCAAACGATGTAACGGAAGGCGTCGCTATTATGCGGAAGGAAAACGTTGACGTTTCTATCACAGGTAACTCGACAAACCCGACAAGATTCCAGCACCCTGTTGCAGGCACATACAAGAAGGAGCGTAACGACGCAGGTAAGAAATACTTTTCAGTTGCCTCGGGCGGCGGTACGGGACGTACTCTTCACCCGGATAACATGGCTGCCGGTCCCGCTTCATACGGCATGACAGACACAATGGGCAGAATGCACTCCGACGCACAGTTTGCAGGTTCTTCATCAGTTCCGGCACACGTTGAAATGATGGGACTCATCGGTATGGGTAACAACCCGATGGTTGGCGCGACTGTTGCCTGCGCAGTTGCTGTTGAAGAATCCATGAAATAATACGCCTAACTGTTTATTATATTTTATCTAAAGTCCTTGCAGATACGCATTTTTAATTTGCGTATCTGCAAGGACTAATGTGTATGTTCATTTCTTGCCTTGATGCAAGAAACGAACCAAATAAAATCAAGCTTCCGCTCCGGCACAGCTTTCGCTGTGAGTCGCGAAAGCGAGAGGTAGTGATTGGTTTTATAGTCGGGGACTGTAAATGATAAATTTTATCACTCAGCATTTATGGTTTACAATGAAATCAATTTATGAAATTTTGAGGTGCTTTGTCTCTTAATCTTTGCTTAAAGTGCAAGTTTTTTAGTTTTCTTTCAATTTTCTATTCGTCCCATAAGGGACGGATAGAAAATTAAACTGGGATTCTTAAGGGAACTTGTTCCCTTAAGCAGGGGGATTGGGGGACAGAGTCCCCCACAAGTTTCTAAAAAGTTGATTTGCGTGTTTTTCTTTTCCAAACACTTGCAAAAAATTCAAATTTATGTTATTATAATATCGTTTGGTGTTTGAGAATTTGTCTTCATCAAAATATACTAGGACGTGTTGACACTACCGCTCAACGCCCGTCTTACGGTCATATTTTCTGCATTTCTGCGTTGATTTCCCTTGAAATACGTCAGTATGCCTACGGAAAATCGCCTTGAAATGCAAAAAATCTGCCCACAATTCAAGCATTTCGGATAGTGTCAACACGCCATAAAAATTCGCACACATATCTTGTGAAGACAGGTTCTGAGAAAGGATTGATATCATGGCAAAAAATACGCAGGATTACGGTAACGAAAGCATTACAATGCTTAAAGGCCCCGACAAGGTAAGAAAACGCCCGGGAGTTATCTTCGGTTCGGACGGTCTTGACGGCTGCGAGCATTCGGTCTTTGAAGTTATCTCAAATTCGATAGATGAAGCGCGCTCCGGATTCGGCGACAAGATAATCGTTACAAAATATACCGATAATGTTATAGAGGTAGAGGACTTCGGAAGAGGCTGTCCTGTTGACTTCAACAATTCAGAGCAGCGTTATAACTGGGAACTTGTTTACTGTGAACTTTATGCCGGAGGAAAATACGATGACAGCTCGGATATGTATGAATATTCGCTCGGTCTTAACGGTCTTGGACTGTGTTCCACCCAGTTTGCTTCGGAGTTTATGGACGTTGAGGTAGTGCGTGACGGATATATTTATGATCTTCACTTTGAAAAAGGCGAGAATGTCGGCGGTCTTTCAAAGAAAAAGACCAATAAAAAGCAGACGGGTACAAAAACAAAATGGAAGCCCGATCTGGAAGTATTTACAGATATTGACGTAAGGGACGAATATTTCAGAGATATTCTTAAGCGTCAGGCTGTAATAAATCCGAATCTGCTCTTTATTTATCGTGTTCAGCAGGAGGACGGAAGCTTTGAGGAAATACAATACGTATATGAAAACGGCATAACCGATTATGTCAACGAGATAGCCGAGGGCAAAAATTTTTCGTCCGTACAGTTTTGGCAGGCTGAAAGAGAGGGACGCGACAGGGAAGATAAGCCCGAATACAAGGTTAAAATGAGCTTTGCGCTGACATTTTCCAATCAGATCAAAAAGATAGAATATTACCACAACTCAAGCTTTCTTGAACACGGCGGCTCTCCCGAACGCGCTGTGAAACAAGCTTTTGTTTCGCAGATAGACTCATATATGAAGCAGAACAATAAGTACAATCAAAACGAAGGAAAGATAACATTTACGGATGTTGAGGATTGTCTGATACTTGTTTCGTCCTCCTTTTCAACGCAGACCTCCTATGAAAATCAGACCAAAAAGGCTATCACAAACAAGTTTATATATGATGTGATGACAGAATTTCTGAAACATCAGCTGGAGATATATTTTATCGAGAATCCCGATGAGGCGCTTAAAATATGCGAACAGGTAATGGTAAACAAGAGAAGCCGTGAAAATGCCGAAAAAACGCGTCTGAATCTGAAAAAGAAACTCTCGGGAACGATAGACCTTTCAAATATGGTCAAAAAATTTGTCGACTGCCGTACAAAGGACGTTGACAGACGCGAGCTTTACATAGTGGAGGGCGATTCGGCTCTCGGCGCGGTAAAGCTTGCAAGAGAAGCGGAATTTCAGGCGGTCATTCCTGTACGCGGAAAGATACTCAACTGCCTTAAAGCCGATTTCAACAAAATTTTCAAGAACGACATAATTGTCGATATCATAAAAATACTCGGCTGCGGAGTCGAGGTGAAGTCAAAAGCAAACAAGGAGCTTTCAACATTCAATCTTGACGGTCTGCGCTGGAACAAGATAGTTATCTGCACAGATGCGGACGTTGACGGATTTCAGATAAGAACTCTTATTCTCACCATGCTTTACAGGCTTACTCCGACGCTTATCGAAAAGGGATACGTTTATATTGCGGAATCTCCGCTCTTTGAGATAACGACTAAGGACAAGACGTATTTTGCGTATAGTGAAAAGGAAAAATCCGATATCCTGAAAATTATCGGAAACAAAAAATATAATTTGCAGCGTTCAAAAGGTCTTGGCGAAAACGAGCCTGATATGATGTCGCTCACTACCATGAATCCCGAAACGAGGCGTCTTATAAAAGTTATGCCGGACGATATTGAAGAAACTATCCATATGTTCGATATGCTTCTGGGCGACGATTTACAGGGAAGAAAGGATTATATTTCACAATTCGGCGGAGATTACCTTGAAATGGCGGATATTTCATGATAAAGGAGAACCGGCTATGAATGTAGTAAGTAATTTAAGGGATTTTCTGATAGAAGCGGTAGTATCCATTATCTTCTATGGGATCGTCTTCGGAATTCCGCTTAAGCTTCTTGGCGCAAATATATTTACGCTTATCACAAAGGAAAAGATACCCGTAAAAGTAATCCACTATGTAACAATGATTTTGGGCGGAACAGTTCTTTTCTATATCTTTGCCCGCTTCATAGAAAAACCCGATTATGACAGCAATTATGCCTATGGATTGGTGATAGAGATGATTTTGGATGACGGTCATCATGCTTTACTGCATCACGGACATCTTGAATCGGCGCTTTTTCCTGTTGCGATCGGAGTTGTAAGTCAGCTTCTGCTGATAGCGTGGGACGGTCTGAAACCTCCGCTTTTAAGCAGTCTGATGATGGGCAGCATATACCTTTCGGACATATTAATAATATTTATGGATATCCAGTTTTACAAATTTTCTTCATATAAAATCGGAATCTACTTATTGTCCGTACTGTCGCTTAGTCATATAGTTATAGGTCTGGCGATAGGAAAGCGTGAAATAAGCACCTTTATAACCAATTATCAGGAAAAGAAGATCGTACCCAAAAACAAGTGGACTGAACCGTTTTACAAGCTTCTGATAAAGACTTCATGCGGCGGATTTTTCTCATTATTGGCGTTACTTCCGGCGGCGATCATAATCTACATAATGCTTCTGATTGCCGGACAGGGACCGGACGGTTTCATAAAAGCCTTTACCGAAACTTCCGACTGGACTTTCTCGCAGCACGTTGCTCCGCCTATAGAATACGATGGCGGACACTATTTATGTACTGTTGCGGCGGAAGGTCATAAAAAACTTGTCAAGCCGCTTAGGAACGGCGTAAGGCACGGCAGACAGATAAAAGTTAACAGACAGCTCTGCATTGCCAACGCATTTGAAGATCTGATAGCTGAAAAAACGCCGAGGTTTCACAAAGCGGTACGAAGCTTTTACGATAAGCATGGATATCCGCTTTCAAAAAAAATTACTACTACGCTGCGTGCGGATATCGTTTATATAGTAATGAAACCGCCGGAATGGATATTTGCAGCAGTATTGTATCTTTTCGATAAAGATCCCGAGAACAGAATAGAGATACAATACACCGATTACAAGACCAAAGGAGTGTTGATAAATGGCGAGAAAATCGGACAAAAATAATCGTAAGCCGACAAGAAATTATCCCGACGCGTTTATAGAAAACGGCGGCGTCGTTGTTGAGGACAGCATTACCGATACGCTGAAAAAGAACTATATGCCCTATGCAATGAGCGTTATAGTTTCAAGGGCGCTTCCGGAAATAGACGGATTCAAGCCCTCGCACAGAAAGCTTCTCTATACAATGTACAAGCAGGGACTTCTTACGGGAAAGCGTACTAAATCCGCTAATGTCGTAGGCGAAACAATGAAGCTCAATCCCCACGGCGACGGCGCTATATACGAAACTATGGTAAGACTTGCAAGGGGCAACGAAACGCTTCTTTATCCTTATGTCGATTCAAAGGGAAACTTCGGAAAGGCATATTCAAGAGATATGGCTTATGCCGCTTCGAGATATACCGAGGTAAAGCTTGAGGCGATCTGTACGGAGCTGTTTTCCGATATTGATAAGGACACTGTGGATTTTGTTCCCAATTATGACAACACCACGACAGAGCCTACTCTTTTCCCGACTACATTTCCGACGATCCTTGTGAATTCCAATATGGGTATCGCCGTTTCAATGGCAAGCAACATCTGTCCTTTTAATTTGGCAGAGGTGTGCGATACCTGTATAGCGTGCATAAAAAATCCCGAGCATGATATTATCAGCACCCTCAAAGGACCTGATTTTCCGGGCGGAGGATTTATGCTGTATGACGAGGACGAGCTCAGAGAAATATACCGTACAGGCAGAGGCTCTATAAAACTAAGATCAAAATATAACTATGATAAATCGGCGAACTGCATAGAAGTCACCCAGATACCCTACAGCACGACTATCGAAGCGATAATCGAAAAGATAATCGAACTTATCAAACAGGGTAAAATAAAGGAAATATCCTATATAAGAGATGAAACGGATTTAAACGGTCTTAAAATCGCAATAGACCTCAAAAGAGGAGTAGACCCCGATAAGCTGATGAACAAGCTTTTTAAGCTTACTCCGCTTCAGGATAACTTTTCCTGTAATTTCAATATACTCATCGGCGGCGTCCCTAAGGTTATGGGCGTCCGCGAAATACTCGACGAGTGGCTGGCTTTTCGTGAGGAATGCGTAAAGCGCAGGGTTTTCTTCGATCTGAACAAGTCAAGATCAAAGCTTCACCTGTTAAAGGGACTTGAAAAAATACTTTTGGATATCGACAAAGCCATAAGAATAGTCAGAGAAACAGAAGAAGAAAGCGATGTTGTTCCGAATCTTATGACAGGCTTCGGTATAGACGAGATACAGGCGGAGTATGTGGCTGAAATAAAGCTTCGTCACTTAAATCGTGAATATATAATGAACCGTCTGAAGGAAATAGAAAATCTCGAAAACAATATCATGGAAATGGAAGGTATTCTTGCCGATAAAAAAAAGGTGAGAAACATTATAATAACCGAGCTTAAACGGGTCAGCAAAAAATATGCCAAGCCCAGAAATACTATGTTTTTCTATAAAAATGACATAGTTGAACCCGACGAGGAGGAAACGCCCGATTATCCCGTTAATATTTTCCTTTCCGAAAGCGGATATTTCAAGAAGATAACGCCCCAGTCGCTGAGAATGAGCGGTGAGCAGAAGCTCAAGGAGGGCGACAGAATAGCTGCTCATGTAGAAGCATCAAATAAATCGGAGCTTTTGTTCTTTACCGACAAGTGTCAGGTCTATAAAGCCAAGGCTTCCGCATTTGAAGATACCAAGGCGAGCGTTATGGGCGACTTTATTCCGGCAAAGCTCGGATTTGACGAGGGAGAAGCTCTTCTTTACATGACGGTAACAAACGATTTTACGGGTTATATGCTATTCTTTTTCAAAAACGGCAAGGCGGCGAAGGTACCGCTTGATTCCTATGAAACAAAGACCAACAGGAAAAAGCTTGCGAACGCCTATTCGGGCAAACAGGAGATCTGTACTATGATGTTTATTAAAGAGGACGCGCTTGTGTCTGTCAGATCGACGGCGGGAAAAATGCTGATATTCAATACCGCTCTTCTTCTTCCAAAGGCTTCGCGAGATACCATAGGAGTACAGGTCATGACGCTTAAAGGCGGTCATACAGTTGAGTCGGCAGCTATCGCGGACGAGGAATTTTCTGACAGATTCAAAAAGCACGTTTCCACTAAAATTCCCGTAGCAGGCATCGCTTCAAAAGAGCTTATGAGCTTGGATCAGATGAAATTGGAGTAATTTTTAATTTGGGTATGTACTTTTTGACTTGAGTGTGGTATAATTATAATTGTAAGAACCTGTTTTTACAAAATATGTGCATATACGCTTGTGAAAAACAGATTCTTAAATAATTTAGAGATTTCCGGGAGGAATCTATGACAAAAACCGAAATCATTCAGATCTGCATAACTACTTTCGGCGGTATCGCTCTTTTGCTTTACGGCATGAACATGCTCGGCGCCGGACTTGAAAAAATCTCCGGCGGTAAAATGGAGAAGATCCTTGAAAAGCTCACGAACAATATTTTCAAGGCGGTCACTTTCGGCGCGCTTGTAACTGCCGTTATCCAAAGCTCCGGCGCTACGACGGTCATCGTTGTCGGACTTGTAAACTCGGGAATCTTAAAGCTTTCGTCGGCTGTGGGCATCATCATGGGCGCAAATATCGGTACGACTGTAACGGGTCAGATACTTCGTTTGGGCGACCTTGAAAGCAACGCTTCGCTCGGAACTTTCATGGAATTTTTAACGCCTACGTACTTAGCGCCGTTCCTTGCTGTGATCGGCATACTCATCATAATGATCGCCAAAAAGGACAACATAAAGGCTGCCGGAAGTATCTGCATGGGTCTTGGAATTCTCTTTACAGGTATGCTGACGCTCACAGAATCGGTAAAGCCGCTTTCGGAGCTTGAAGCTTTCAAGAGTCTGTTCGCAAGCCTTGAAAATCCCGTACTCGGTATTCTTGCAGGCGCTGTTATTACAGCTTTGTTGCAAAGCTCGTCCGCTTCCGTCGGAATTTTGCAGGCTGTATCAACAACAGGACTTTTGAAATTCTCTGCCGCGTTCCCTATCATCATGGGACAGAATATCGGTACTTGTTCAACCTCCATAATTTCAAGTATCGGTGCGAGCAAAAACGCTAAACGTGCGGCTATGGTTCATTTTTACTTCAACCTTATCGGTTCGCTGCTTTTTTTGGCTGTCATTTACATTTTAAAAGGACTTGGAAAGATAACTATGTGGAACGATACTATGGACATGGGCTCTATTGCAAATTTCCATACCTTGTTCAATATCATAGTGACCGTATTCTTTATTCCTTTCCATAAGCTGCTTGAAAAAATGGCGCTCCTTACGATCAGGAATACGGCTGACAGCGATGATGATGATACGGTTCTTGATTCGGGCGAAAATCTTCTCGATTCGCGTTTTTTAAAATCTCCGTCGCTCGCTATACAGCATGCGAACAACGCCGTTGTGTATATGGCTAATATGGCAAAAAAGAATTTCAGCGCAAGCTGTGAACTCTATTCAAACTTTGACGCAAAAGTCATTGAGAAGATAAAAGAACGCGAGGACATTATCGACAGAGTTGAGGACAAGCTAAATTCTTATCTTGTTTCTATTACCGATTGTGAGCTTAGCGTTGCCGAGAGCAGAAATGTTACATCTCTGATACATACGATAACCGATTTTGAGAGGATCGGCGATTACTCTTTCAACATTATGGAGCGCGCCGAGCTTATGCATTCAAAAGAGCAGCAGCTTTCGGACGGGGCTATACTCGATATGAAGCATATTGAAGCGGCGGTAACAGAGGTAATAGACATGGCGATAACCGTTGTGGAATACGATGATTATGATACTGCCAAAAGGATCGAGCCGCTTGAAGAAACGATCGACCAGATAGAGTATGACCTCAAAAACAGGCATATCGACAGGCTTAAAGGCGGCAGCTGCGCTATTGACAGGGGAATCCACTTTCTCGATATACTTTCCGATATGGAAAGAATAGCGGATCACTGTTCAAATGTCGGTATACATGTTCTCAGCAAGAGTACATATAAAGAAGAACTGAATCATCATGAGTATATAGAAATGGTTCATAAGGGAGAAACCAAGGAATACAGCGACGCTTTTAAGGAATTTTCGGAAAAATATAAGCTATAGATGAGCAGATAAACAAATACGAATTTGACGGGGAATGTAATGTGGAATATGAATCCTTAATTGAAGAAACAAGAAAATCAGATTTTCCTGAACGCATAAAAAAGCTTATAGCAATTGCGGAGAACATTGGATCATCTCGTAGAATTTTTCGGTATAAGAAATACAAATATTTTTTTAATAAATGCGTTACTATGGATGAGATACGAAAATTTGAAAACGAGAAAAATATTATACTTCCCGATTCATTTGTGAGATTTATTACTGAAGTAAGCGACGGACTTACAAGTACTGTTCACAGTAAAATTCCTTTTGTACGAAATATCATAGCCCCCAAAATTCATACATTAGAGAATTTGTATTTGGAAACAGTTCCTTCTAATTCCGAAATTACTATTTTTGATACTAACTGCAAAGAATTATGGAGTTCAGTAACTAAAAAAATTCAAGAAAGCAATGATGACGAGTTTCTTGAAAAGCAGTTTTCGATCCTGCATAATGGATTGATTTTTATCGGAAACGGCGGTTGTCAGAGTGAATATGGTCTTATCTGTAAAGGAAGCGAATATGGTAAGGTTGCGATTTTCAACCTTGACCATATACCGGAAATTTATCCTGAAATTATTGCGGATTCTTTTGAAGAATGGATCGAAAATTTTTTCATTGATACTATTATGAAATCTCGGTTTTCAGGGTAGGACGATTGTTTTAGAACCTGTATTCATAGGAAGGATGTGCGGATTTTCGAACATAATTTTGACAAATACAAGGAAAAAATTTGCAGGAATACTGACGTATTGCAAGAATTTTTGACGCAGTAGTCGTCAAAATTTGCCGAAAAGGCGTGTAAATTTCCTATGAATACAGGTTCTTATTATAAAAGGCGTTTACCGAAAGGTAAGCGCCTGTTTGAATTTTACAAAATCGCGTATAAATTCGTTTCCCATGCCGGAATATAAAGCTGATGCCTTATGTAAAGCTTATACCTCGGATTGAGCCTGTGTATAAGAAGCGGCAGCTCAAATATGTCTTCATTGCGGTGATAAAGCGCGATCATAAGTCTTGGATTATACCTCGAAATTGTCTGACTTGCACCCCATATCGCTTCACGTTCAGCTCCTTCGACATCCATTTTAATAAGCGTCGCTTCATTTCCGCCAAGCATACTGTCAACCGATTTGCTTTCAATGCATTTTAAACCCGTACTCGTTGCAAGCGACGACTGACGCCCCGCTTTAGAATTGAATGGAAGCAGTGTGTTGATACACCATGCCGCATTGTTATAAGCGTAAATATGGTTTTTACCCTCGATATACTTGCAAAGCTTCTTGAAGTTTTTCTTGTCAGGCTCCATTGCATATATTCTGACATATTTATTTCTGGTGATGTCCAGAAGTTCTCTTATTGTATCGCCTGTATACGCGCCGAGGTCAACGTAATGCTCATTCAGATTAGGTCTGATTATTTTTCTGTATATGTCAAGCTTTGTGGAAGTGATATTTTCAAGATATCTGATATCGCCGCTTATTTTGAAATTGATTATAGCCGCATAAACTTTTTTTGATTGGTTGTCTGCAAGCAAGTCATAAACTTCCTGAATTTCGTCAGAATGCTCTCTGCAATAATCATAAGTAAAAAGTCCGCTTCCGACGACCGGAACATCAGGAACATAAAGCGTATACTTTTCCGCAATATTCTTAATACGCCTGACAAGCTCCTCATAGCCTGCGGCAAACGCAAGCACAACTACAAAATCCGACTCGATTTCCTCAACCTCAGCAAGACGCATGACCTTAAATCCCTCAAAGTAATGTCCTCTTACAAAGTCATCGCTTGCGAATATACCTGTGGTCTTAATACCGTATTTCTTGAAAACGGACATTATTTTAAGCGCGCCGTCACCCATTCCGTAAATATAGATCGGGCGTTTTTCCTTTTTCAGCTTTTCCCAACAGGTTTTCTTTTCGGTTATAAATTCAAGCATTTTTTCACATCTCTCTTATCAGCTTATGTCATCGTCCATATCATGACCGCAGTCGCTATCGAAGCCTATCATGTCACGGCCTCTTGTTCTGTAGCGGTCACGCTGGATATTGATATATTTATCGAGTTCGGCAAGCACTTTCCTCGGAGCTTTGACAGACTTGACTTCCTTTATCGGCGTATCAACGTCTTTTACATGCATAATTATCGTACCGCAGCCGAATATTCTCTGAAAAAACGGCAGATTCAGCTTTTTATCCATAACCGTGTACAAATCGAGTTCGTCTTCGGAAAGGCTCAAAAAACCGACTCTTGTGATGAATTTGGTTTCTGTAAGAAAATATCTCGTAAACGAAAGCGGAAGTCCGAATATGGTACGCTTTTTGTCAGTCCATATATAATCAATTTCATTTTTCATAATTATTGATTCTCCAGTTTGAATTTTCTATTTTAATTTTAACACAATTTCGCTTATATGTCAATTATTTTTCCATAAAATCATGTAATTCGATTTTTTAGAATACCTTGGGGGACTCTGTCCCCCCAACCCCCTGCCAAAGGGAATGATTCCCTTTGGAATC
>JAMPFN010000001.1:110684-120342 GCA_023664445.1 Clostridium sp.
CATTTCCTTTAATATTGGTGGGAGAGCGTTTACAGGGAATGGAAGGAGATTTGTCCCGTCGGGACGGAGTGGTGTGGGCTGAACCCACGAATTGTTGTCATTCAATAGATTATTTGTCCTTTCTTGTAAATTTATAAAAGCGCTTTTATATGTTTGCGGTCAACATTTGCTATGCTGTTCCATTGTCAGCTATCTTTTTCCTGCTGACATAAACATTGTACCATACGTCGAAAAGATAAAACAATTCGGATTCGTATATACTGTGAAATATACGGTGAAATTAAGAAAAATCAGAAAAAATCTTGACAAGAGACCGTATTTACCGTATAATAATCATATACGAATCAACAAGTTATCGTATTAAAAGAGAGGTTGGAAAATGCTGCTTTATCGTATAAATGAAAAAGACCGCACGGTGAGCATCGTGTGGTCGATAAATAAAAAGGAATTGCTGAATGCTGCCGAGAAAGAAGAAGTCTATACATTTGATGATATTCTTTCTCAGCTTGAAGATTTTCGCAATAACCGTTCTGAGATATTTGAAAATATTCGTATTACGATGATGAACGGTCTGAACGAGCGTATTAAGGTGGACGCCCTTGCAGAATCTATCAAGCCAACAATTCTTGAAAACAGCGAAAACATATTTTTTAAGTATTACAGCAATCTGTTGACAATTGCATATATGAACATCGGTGAGCCGATCCTTATGCCGAAGGATTATGTTAAGGAGAGGTTCAACCATAAAAAGCTGGTGGAACAGGCAAGAAATGAACTTCAAAAGCACTTTGACGAGATATTGCAAGCTATGAACGATGAGCGTAATTTCGATTATTCGACTACAGGTGGAATGCTTGTTGCTACTCCGCAATTGCAGCTTGCAGTTATTCGCACCGAGGACACCAACAGCGTTTACCGTATTGCTGACAAACCTTTGCTTACATTCTTTTACGAGTTCAGCTATGCGATATTCGATGCCGGACTAAAGGTGTGCGAATGCAGATTTTGTAACCGCCATTTCCTTGGAACTGAAAATTCTATATGCTGTGACCGTGAGGAGTGTCTTGCTGAGAACAAAAAGCTGAAAAATCAGCAGATCAGGCAAAATCGCAAGAACAGCATTTATACTCACGAAACCGACAACTACAATGCCTATGTTCGCAATCAGAAAAAGGAATTGAAAATTGCTAAAGTGAGCCTGATCGTCATGGACGATTTTGAGATGCTAAAACAGAAGTGCAAGACTGTCGTTGACAGCAAAAAGAAAGAGTGCGAAGAATTCGGGCTGCCTGTCGATGAGCTTATCCATACGATTGACGAGCAAGAAGCAGTGATCAAAGCGTTTAAGAATAAGGCTTTGGCAGAGAGTGAACAGTGAGAGACTTTGATTCTGGTGAAGCCAAAGTTGAGTAACCGTTGTTCAGATATTATGCAAAATCTTACTATTTAGCCTTGCTTTTTTTCGTTTTTGTAGTATAATATAAATTGGAGGCTTATTTTTTACATATATATCATCTTAAGGAGAATATTTATGGGCAATTCAAATAAAGAAGCAGCAAGAGCAAAGCTCTGTGACTTGATTGAACGATATAACAATACGCTCAGAGGAAAAGATCATAAAGACATAAGCGAAGAAACTATTCGTACCTGGCTTAATGAATTGCTTGCTATTTTCGGTTGGGATGTTCAAAATACTGCTCAGGTGCTTCAAGAACGTGTATTAAGCGATCAGCAGGTGAAAAAGCTCCGTGAGATAAGTTCAACTCATAAAAAGCCCGATTACACGCTGATGAATGGAACTAATATCAAATCATTCTTAGATGCTAAGTCACTGGATGTCAATATATTCACAAGCAAGGAAACTGCCTTTCAGATACGTTCCTATGGTTGGTCAGCACAGTCTCCGTGTGCATTTGTATCAAACTTTGAGCAGTTCGTAATATATGACACTCGCTTTGTCCCTTCTCCTGATCAAAGTGCTGATATGGGAACAAAGCAGTATTCGATTGATGAATATATCGAGAATTTCGATACGCTCTATGAGCATTTATGGCATGATAATATTTGTTCCAATCATCTTGAACAGCTTTATAAGACTAAAGCCATTGAGGGTAATAACCAACTTGACAACAACTTTATGCTTATGCTGTCAGATTTCAGAATAAAGCTTTCAAATAGATTGGTGGAACTTAACCCTGATGTTATAAATAATGACTCATTACTAAACTACTATGTTCAGGTAATTCTGGATCGTATCATTTTTATCAGAGTATGCGAATCAAAAGAAATAGAAAAGCACGAAAAGTTAAAGCATTTTCTGTCTGATGAAAACGGATTTTGGAATTCATTCAAAAATAGCTGCTACATGGAGTTCTATGACCATTATGACGGGGCGATGTTCAAGCGTGACGAATTGTTTCAAAGCCTTAATATTAATAATGATGTGTTTACAGAGTTTGTTAATGGTTTGTATTATCCGTTCCCGTACCGTTTCGACGTAATCCCTGTTAAGGTTATCGCTAACATATACGAGGAGTTTCTGGGCAAACAGCTTGTCATTAACAACGGTAAAATAGAGGAAGTTACAAAATCCGAATATGTTAAGACAAACGGAGCTGTCTGCACTCCAGAGCATATAGTGGATATGATATGTAAGCAGACAATTGATCTATCTGCCGTAAAAACAATAGAAGATATTTTTAATATCAAAGTGCTTGATCCATGTTGTGGATCAGGTGTGTTTGCTGTATCTGTTTATGAATTGCTGACAAAGAAAATGATAGCAATTCTCAGCTCCGATGAAAATGCCCGAAGCAAAAACAGTGATTATTTCTATGTGCAGGATCAAAGCTATATGCTTACCATAAAAGGCAGACGAGCTATTGTTACAAATTGTATCCACGGCATAGACTGTGATGAAGCTGCAATAGAAGTAACGAAGATGTCATTAGCCCTGAAAATCGTTGACGGTAATAATCCATTATCTTGGGATGGAATCGGTGCATTCGGAGAGAAGATACTCCGTGATATAGACAGCAATATAAAACTCGGAAACACTTTGGTAAGCACCGATAATCATATTCCTGCAAAACACATTGCAGAAATCAAGCCTTTTGATATTAAAGTTGCATTTGCAGATGTTTTCAGTGAAAACAAGGGCTTTTCCTATGTGATAGGCAATCCGCCGTACGTTGAAACAAAACATTTTAAGGCAGCACAGCCTTTGATGCATGATTATTTAAGCACAAAGTATAGCGCTTTTGAAGGGAAAGCTGATCTCTCGGTACTATTCATCGAGAAGTGTCTTGGTTTGCTTAATCCTAACGGTAAACTTGGATTTATCATTCAAAGACGTTGGTTCAAAACTGATTATGGACGTTCAATTCGCACTCTGATAAACGAAGGAAAATACCTCGAAAAGCTGATTGACTTCAAAGCAACAGATATTTTCAAAGGCAGAATAACCTATGTTTCCATCATGGTTCTTTCAAAAAAGAAAAATGATAATTTGCGGTACTTCTTCATGCCCTCAGAAGCAGAGGACATAAAGACTATATTTGAAAACAGCGAGGATAATGGTGATTTTGCAACTTGCGACTTTGCAGCATTGCCGATCAAAACAGGAACAGAAAGCTGGTCCTATGACAATTATCAGATCGAAGAGATCAAAAAGAGACTATCTGAAACCTGTGGAGTGTTGGGCGATTATCCGAAGTTAGCTGTAAAGGATGGTATTCAGGCTCTTTGGAAGAAGATGTATCATCTGACCAGTTGCCGTATAGACGGAAAGTATATCATCGGAAAGAACGGCTTTAAAGAAACCATAAAAGTTGAGAAAGATGCTGTAAAAGTAGTAATTTATAACCGTGAATTCTATCCCTTTAAAAAGGTTGAACCTGATGCCTACTGTATATTCCCATATGAAGGAGCAAACAATGACATTATTCCGTTCTCGGAACTGAAAGAGAAATATCCTCTGTTAGCCGAATACTTATCTGTCAATAAGCAGCGGATCACTGAGCAGGTTGAGTGCTACAAAGGCGATTTATGGCACAGATTTACCCGTGAACATAATCATACATTATATGATGTGGATAAGATCATCATTCCGATGACGGCAAGAGATACAATAGCAACATTTATCAACGATAAAGGTCTGTATATGGATAATGCTAATGTGTGGTTCATCACTGTCAAGGGAGCGTCTGCTGATTTGATGAAAGCTATCACTTGCATTATTAATTCCACGATATTTACTGTTCTTGGTAAATCAGGTGCTAATCCTCAGAGTGGCGGATATTATAAGTTTAACAAGCAATTCCTGATGCCTATCCCTTTCCCTATTGATGCGGTCACTGAGAAAGCCGACTGCATAACTGTGCTTGCAAAGTATTATTCTGAGATTTCAGAACTACAGGAACAATACTTATCAGCAAATTTCAACACAAAAGAGATCATTGCAGGACAGCTCAGACAACTATGGGCCGAGCTTGATGATATTTGCTACAGCATTTATAAAGTAACAGATCAAGAGAAACAGCAGATAATCAATCTTGGACGAACGGTAAGCCGTATCGACCTTCTGAATGGAGTTAAATGATATGAACATAAAACAGCTTGTGAATAAGTTGATGAAAATATCGAATGACGTTACAAGCATTGAGAAGGCATTAGTGTACTCATTTGCCGGTATTATAACTGTTGATATAAATAACAGCAAGTGGTTAAAACGCTATCTGTCCGATGTCGATTATTCTGTCGTAGATAAAGTCAACATTATTACAGATAAAAAGCTATCATTAAATGAGCTTATCGCTATATTTGAGATGCTCGTTCCTCAAAGCGAGAAGAAGGAAAAAGGTATAGTATATACTCCTGAAATCATAACACGATATATTGTAAGTAACACCCTGAACTGCGACAGTATTCCTACTGTACTTGATCCTTCATGTGGCTGTGGTGCATTTTTAGTAGCAGCTATTGAATATATGCACAAAAAATATTTAGTTTCCTATTCGGACATTGTATCATCATATCTGTATGGTGTTGATGTTGATAGCAATGCTATAGATAGAGTAAAATCACTGCTTTCATTGGTTGTTCTTATGCACGAGGAGGAAGAAAAATGTGATTTTCACTTTATATGTGCAAATACACTTGATAAGAAAACTTTCAGCAGACTTAAAAAGCTATGCAAGAAAGGATTTGATTGCATAATCGGCAATCCCCCTTATGTTCGCAATAAAAATATGAATGATAACACCAAGTCATTCTTATCTAATTGGGTATCATCATCTGTCGGTAATGTTGATCTATACATTCCTTTCTTTGAAATAGGAATAAAACTGCTTTCGGATAACGGTAAGCTCGGCTATATCTCCCCGAACAGTTATCTGCAAGGTGTAAATGGAAGAAGTCTCAGGAAATATTTTGCTTCTGAACAGTATCATGTTGAAATTATTGATTTCAGAGATAGTCAGGTTTTTGAGAATGTAACAAGCTACACTTGCATCACTCTTATAAACAAAGGTATCAGTACCGATATAATTAAGTATTTCAGATTAAATGAAGCCAACACTTTAGAGCAACATACTTTCTCTGAATATCGTTATGCAGATTTTCCAGATGGTAAACCGTGGAGAATGCGAGAAAGCAGTATAGACGAGGTGATCCACAAGCTCGAATCATCAGGCACTCCATTATCCAATTGGAAAATCCGCAACGGTCTTGCTACTTTGAAGAATGATATTTACTTCTTTTCACCTACAAAAGCGGACAACAAGTATTACTACAGAGAATACAACGGAAAATCCTACAAAATAGAAAAGAATGTCTGCATTAGGGTTGCAAAACCTAATATCATTAAAAGCGAAGCAGAGTTAGAACAGAAAATGGAAATTGCTATTTTCCCATATACTCATACGGATAGTACCTATCAGCTTATTGAGGAAGATATTTTTCAATCTTCTTTTCCTGAAGCATATAAATTCCTTACCGAATATAAATCCATATTGCTTAATAGAGATAAGGGACACGGTAATTATCCGGCTTGGTATGCTTATGGAAGAACTCAGGGCATGAATAATTTTGGAAAAAAGCTCCTTATTCCTTACATAAGCGGAAGCCCTGTTGCTGTTCTATCTTTAGACCCTGATGTATTATTCTACTGTGGATATGCTTTGCTATCCGAGAATATTGAAGAACTGAAAATACTTAAGGTTTTCCTTGAATCAGAAGCATTCTGGTACTATATATTTCACACAAGCAAGCCTTACTCTAAGGGGTATATGGCTTTTGCCAAGAATTATATAGTTAACTTTACAATTCCGGAGCTCTCTGAAAAAGAAAAGGCATATTTGCTGGCTTCACACACCCAGAAAGAAGTCAATGCGTTTATATGGGGAAAATACAATATTCAAAATAAACCAATATGAGGTGGTAATATGAAAAATCTGTCATACAAAATAAAAGAGCTAAAAAAAGAAATCGTATCCGATTCTTATTCTATGTCGATAGGCGAGTTAATAAGCCTTTATTCGGATGAAGAACTTGACATTCATCCAAGGTTTCAGCGATTATTCCGTTGGTCATCATATCAAAAAACTCGTTTTATTGAATCAATACTGTTAAATATTCCTATTCCTCCTCTCTTTGTTTCTCAAAATGAAGAGGGGATATGGGATGTAATTGACGGAGTACAGCGTTTATCTACTATTTTTCAATTTGTTGGTAAATTAAAGGATCAAGACGGAAAAACGGTTGATAAGCTCGCATTAGAAGGCACTAAAGCACTGCCAGAGCTTGAGGGGGTATATTGGGAATCAGATTCGCCACTTGATCCTATATTACCTAAAGATGTCAAATTGGATTTTAAACGTGCAAGAATTGTTATTAATATTGTAAAAAAAGAAAGCGATACGAGTGCAAAATATGAACTATTCCAAAGATTGAACACCGGTGGCTCTAATCTTAGTGATCAAGAAGTACGAAATTGCCTGATGATAATGAGCAGTCCTACATTGTACGATTTTGTGGAACGGCTATCGTTAAATGAAGATTTTATTGAGGCTACTCCTATATCAAGTCGATTAGTTGATGAGCAATACCGCATGGAATTGATCACCAGATATTTGATAGCGGTTAATTGTGATTTATTATATGTTAGAAAAGAATACAAAGACTTGGCACCGCTACTTGATGAAAAAGTATTAGAATTATGTGATAGAAAACAGTTTAATTATGAAGCACAGGAACACCTTTTTAATTCTATTTTTAAAATTATAAAATCCATTGATCAAGTTAATTGTGAAGATGTATTCAAAAAACATGTTGGTAACAGATTTACTGGACCAGTTTCATCAGCAGCATTTTTAACAATAACTGTTGGACTTGCCAATGCAATTCAAAACGGGGATGATATTGTTGATAATACCTTGAAATTATCATCATTAATTAAAGAACTGTATTTACAGGAGACTTTTACATATTATACTCGAAATGGTGCGAGAGCAGTTGATAGATTTGAAGCATTAACTTCTTTTGGAAAGGAGTATTTCAGTGGGGAATCTGAAGGACTGTGATAAATTAATCGACAAAATAGATCGTGAATTATCTTGGCGTAGGAAAGAGTTGACCCAATTGAAGTTTATAGTTTCTTCTGCTTCAAAAGAAAATGAGAGGATTATATTACGTTCAAGCATTGTATTGCTTTATGCCCATTGGGAAGGATTTGTCAAAATGGCACTGACTTTTTATCTTAAGCATATTGTTGATCAAGGATTACACAGTAATGAACTAAAGCCAAATTTCTATGCTATGAGTTTGTTATCAGAATTTGAAAAATTTAAGAAAACAAAGAAAGTTTCACATTATATTAGCTTAACCCAAACAGTATTTGATAGTATAAATAACATTCCTCAAATACAATATGACAAGATAATAGATACAAAAAGTAATTTGAACTCTGAGTTGTTCAAAGAATTAATGGAACTAATGGATTTAGATCCGTCAATATATGATACTTCTTTTAATTTAATTGACGAAAGTTTATTAGCACCACGTAATGGAATAGCTCACGGTGAAAACAGAAAACTAGATAATAAATCTGCATACAAAAATATTCACGATAGAATCACTCAGATTATGGATGGTTTAGCAACACAAATAAAAGATGCAGCTGAAAATAAAAGTTATAGAAAAGCACCTGATATTGAAAATAATTCCATTCATGAAGAGAATACTGAAATACCATTACCTATAGGTTAATAATATAATATAAGTTGGTTATTTCTGCTTAAACTATAAGAAAGGTTGAACTAATGAAAAAATTAAAATACGTTTTTATTATCTTAGCTCTTGTATATGCAGTTATAGCAGTTCTTTATCCTTTTGATATTTTGAATATCGGTGATAATTTACTATTCGCTCTTTCTGTTTCTGCTTTATTTATATCTACAAGTGATGTTGTTAGTAAAATAATTTGTTATCTGTGCATAGAAAATACATATTATGCTGATTTGAAAACAACAATTGAGTTTTTAGATTCCATGATACAGGGTGGATTTACCAATACAAGAACTATTAATGTTAGAAATGTAAGGGAAAACTGCAAAGGGCAATTGAAAGATAGTTACAAATATTGTCATCCCGATGATTATGTACATAAACCTATAATCAAAGTTCTAAACAATATTTCCTTGATTCTTTTTATACTCGGTATAGCAGCGTTTATAATAATTCCTTTTCTTAATTATAATATGTCTAACGCTAAGATAACTTCAATAATAACAATTCTCGCATTTTCAGCAATGGCTTTAAGCTTATTCTTTGATGAACTGATTGGCGAAATACAAACAAACATAAATATACTGATTAACGAGAAGCACTTATCTATAAATGCTGAATACTCTACTTTTAAATCTTACTTTGACTCCCATATGTATTATCGAAATGATTTGAAAGCAGTTCAAGAATTGTCAACTGAGAGTAACACAGATAAATAACGGCTGCACCTGAAGCACAGCCGTCTAAACTCAAATATAAACCATACACTCAAATATTACTTCTCTTGCCATACCGATAAGGCAGTTTTCAAGACATATCATTTTTTCAGTATCTCCGTTGAGAACGGCAGCTTGATACTCCTTGTCAGATTTCTTCCAACGCTCCACCTGACGATCAATAGCTTCACCGACTTTCAGTTCAAGGTCATCAAGGTATTCGATAATCTTACCCTCATTGACGAGCCTGCGAAGCCTGTCGGGATATTTGCTGTCTGAATAATGAAGATGATACCTGATACAATCGGTGTTGTAGGTTTTATGTTCCTCGGTGAGCGTGTCAGCGTTGAAGTGAGTAATGGTTAGAGTATTGGTATCCAGTTTCCAAATTGGCACATTTTTCTTTTTTTGAGGGTTATATGCGGTCTGTTCACTTTTGTATCTGCTCATATCGACCACCTCACTTTATAGGCTTTATCATTTCAAGGACAAGCTGTGCACCTGATCTGAAACCCTTGTGGAATTCGTTACGGTTAGAGAGTGTGTGCAGATCAATGTCCGCTGATTGATATTCGTTAAGTATATTTTTGCAGTCAGGAAATGCTTTCAGCAATTCCGTTTCCGCTTTGAGAAGTCTGTCCATTGCGGACTTGTATTCA
>JAMPFN010000001.1:120442-131735 GCA_023664445.1 Clostridium sp.
AATCAAGCTTCCGCTCCGGCACAGCTTGCGCTGTGAGTCGCGAAAGCGAAAAATAAGAACTATCTTTATAGACGGAGACTGTAAACGATAGAATTTACCATTCAGCAACGATGATTTGCAATTTTGAGACACTTTATCTCCTGATCTTTGCCAAGAATGTTCTGTATGGTTACCCACATTTTTTGAAATACTGCCCAAAGGGTAGTATCTCAAAAAATCGCGAGGATTCCCAAGGGTGACTCCCCACGGGGTGGGGAGATGTCAGCGAAGCTGACAGAGGGGACCGCCTCGGTAAGAGGTCATTCCCTTTGGCAAGGGGTTTGGGGGACGGAGTCCCCCAATAAGCTTTGTACGGCTTTGGAATACATGTTCTTAATGTACCGCCAGCTTTTTCAGCGTTTTTGCAAGCGATTTTCCCAAAAGCTCTCCCGCATATTCCACCTGTTCAAGCGTATTTCCGTGCGTTCCGACTTCTATCAAAAGACTTCCCGTTGTGAGATCCTGATTATATTTTCTGTAATCGAACAGTATCGGTCTTGCAAAATCGCTGTAGTCATCAGCCATTTGCTGCTGCAAAAGAGCTGCGAAACGAAAATTCTTCAAATAATCGGGCATATCCATTGTTCCGTCGTCGCAGCCTGAAATTATCATCACCTGCGCCGCCCTTTTTCCGTTAATTTCAACGGTAGGCTGCATAATGCTCTCATTTGTGCCTATCGCGTCGCGGTGTATGTCAAGCACCACCTTTATAGAAGGATTTTCGGCAAGTATTTTTTTCACGGTTTCTGCGCTGCGTTCGTAAGAACCGTTATACGAGGGATAATCGTGTATCGTTACGTCGTGGATATAGGCTATCCCCGATTTTTTAAGCTGCTCGCATATCTTGTCGCCCACAGCTACGGTGTTATATCTCATATCTGTTGTTCTGTAGTTGAATGACGGGTCAAAATATTCCCTTACATAAGGTTCATAGCTCTCGGTCGTATGAGTATGCATGATAAGCACCTGCGGCTCTTCTCCAAGCTCTATCTCAAATTCGGGCATAAGCGCGCTTTCCTCGATAAGCACGCCGTTTGAAAGCTCCGTTTCATTACGCACCTGTCCGCCTTCTTCAAGTGAAAAATATTTCGAGCCGCTGTATCTTCCGAACGATCCCGTATAGACGGTATGATCCTCTGATTCGTTCCACTTTTCCGGATAAGGCTTAGCTCCCTTATCGACTTCGGATTCGTCCTCTTCCTCCCCTTCTTCAAAGGTTTGAATATCCCAGCCAAAGCCCTCGGAAATAATTTCCTCGTCATTCTCGTCCTCGAAGCTTTGTATAATAAATCCCGGTTCTCCCGTGTACCATTCAGGCTCATTTTCAAATCCTGTTCCCAAATCGCCTATCTTACCTGCAATTTCGGCAAGAACAGGCATAGCTTTAAACCCTATCCCCAAAACAGCCGGTATCATCGCCGCCAATACGGCAGCTTTTTTCATTCTCCTGCGTTTCCTGCGTCGTCTCATTTAAACCTCCGCCCTAAAGACGGCGCGATAAATGAAAATAAAAACATGTCTTTACAAGATATGTGCAAATAAATTATTGTACAGCGCTGTCTTTAATATTGGTATTTTAGTTAAATTATATTCACGCACAGAAAAAATCAGAACCCGTTCACATAAAATTAGTTTCATGTGAACAGGCTCTAAATCATAGGTATACTTTCATCACAAGAGTCGTTCCGACACCCACCTTGGTATCGACCGTCATTTCGTCGGTATATTTTTTCATATTGGTAAAGCCCATACCCGCGCCATAACCCTTAGACCGCAGGCTCTCCCCCGCCGTAGAATATCCCTCGCGCATTGCGGCGTCGATATCGCCGATCCCGGGTCCTCTGTCCGAAAGCGTCATTGTAATGCATTTTTCGGTTATCTCAACCGCTATCTCTCCTCCGCTTGCGTGAATTATCATATTTATCTCGCCTTGATATAAAGCAAGCGAAACGCGCCTTATGGCTTCCGCATCGATATTAAGCTTATGCAGACGCTCTCTGACATCGTCGGACACCCTTCCGGCGTTTAAAAAATCGTCGGAATCTACCTTATATTTTAAAATCTCTTTCATTAATAATACCTCATTTGACAATATTCGTCAAATCTATCCCAAAATTATTTTTTTGACCTCATCGGGTGTGGAAACAATTGTTTTCGCACCGTTTTCTACAAGGAATTTCCTTTCCCTGAATCCCCATTCTACAATAATAGCGTCCATTCCCGAATTGGATGCCGTTTTTATATCGATCTCAGAATCGCCTATGTAGACCGCGTCGTTTCTGTCAACGCCAAGCTTTGACAAGACCTCGTTTACCGAATCGGGAGCGGGCTTTCTTGAGATTCCGCTGCGCTCCCCTACCGCAAAATCAAACAAACCGTCAAAATAATCCCTGCAAAGCTGCTGTACCGCGTCGTCCGCTTTATTTGACACCACCGCCGTAAAACAGCCTGCGCTGCGAAGGGCGGTTATAAGCTCGATGACGCCGTCATAGGGACGTGTCTTATCCTTGCAGTGAACAGCGTAATATTTTTTGAATTCCATAAGAACAGCGTCTATCGTTTCATCGCTCTCGCCGTCGGGAAGCCCCTTTTGTATAAGAGCTCTAAGACCGTTCCCCACAAAGCTCAGCACCTCGTCAAATGCCCTTTCACGATATCCGCACTTTTTCAAAACGAAGTTGAGGCTGTCCGCCAAGTCATCTATAGTGTTGAGTATCGTTCCGTCCATGTCAAAAACCGCAAGTTTATATTTCATTTTTAATTCTCCTGTCAATAAAATTTTTCAAAAACCGATATGCCGAAAACCGTTATTATTCCCGACACAACAATGGAAAGGCTGCTGACAGCTCCTTCCAATTCGCCTATCTCGAGAGCCTTTGCCGTACCGACAGCATGAGCCGAGCTTCCAAGAGCAGTACCGACGGCGGCGGGCTCGGTTATTTTAAATATGCGCAAAACCGTTCCGGATATTATATTGCCGAGTATGCCCGTTATTATTATGACAGCGGCAGTAACGGAAACATGACCGCCGAGTTTTTCAGAAATGCCCATACCGATCGCCGTTGTTATAGATTTGGGAAGAAACGTCACATATTCCTCATGAGTAAAGCCAAACAAAACGGACATCGAAAGTATAGCTACGAGGCTTGTAAGTACTCCCGACATTATCCCTAAGATCACGGCTTTCAGGCTGCTTCTTAATACTTTCAGCTGCTCATAAAGCGGTATCGCAAGACAAACTGTCGCAGGCGTCAAAAGAAAGCTCAGCGGTTCGGCAGCCTTGATGTAAGCTTCATGATCGATATTGAATAACAGGATTACCGCGATCGTGATAATCACAGAAATAAGAAGCGGATTTACAGCAGAGCTTTTAAGCCGTTTTCTCAAAAATACCCCCAGACAATATGACGCAAGGCTTATTAAAACACCGAAGTATGCGGAGTTTTCCAAAAGATCAGTCATGTTTTTTCAGCTGCCTTTCACTTTTTCTTATGATAAACTGCGTAACTGTTCCCGAAACAGCCATAACCGCAGCCGTCGATATAAGAACGACAACGGCAAACTTAAAAAGCGACTGCTTTATGATATCCCATGACCCGATTATGCCTACGGCAGCCGGAATAAACATCACAGGCATTATATCTATCAGAAAAGAACCCGTTCCCTTTACGGCTGAAAGCGGAACTATTTTTAATTCAAGACAGAGAAAAAGCAATATTATCCCGTAAATTCCGGGCGGAACGGGCAGAGGTATCAGCAGACTTAATATTTCTCCGATAAACGAAAATAAAAGTATAATACAAAACTGATATATAAATTTCATATTTTCACCTCCGACACTCTTATTATTATATCACTTTTGACATATTTGTCAAGAATAGGCAGAATTACGCCGCGTAAATCATTTTTTTGAGAAGTTTATGGGGGACTCTGTCCCCCAAACCCCCTGCTTAAGGGAACAAATTCCCTTAAGCATCGTCGTATGTTCATTTCTTGCCTTGATGCAAGAAACGAACCAAAGAAGATCAAGCTTCCGCTCCGGCACAGCTTGCGCTGTGAGTCGCAGAAGCGAAAAATAGTGACTTTCTTTATAGTCGGGGACTGTAAATGATACTATTTACCATTCAGCATCTATGATTTATTTTTGAAATTTTGAGGGTTTTATCTCCAAATCTTTGCTTAAAGTGCAAGTTTTTTAGTTCCCTTTCAATTTTCTGTCCGTCCCAAAAGGGACGGACAGAAAATTAAATCGGGATTCTTAAGGGAACAAATTCCCTTAAGAATCGTCGTATGTTCATTTCTTGCCTTGATGCAAGAAACGAACCAAAGAAAATCAAGCTTCCGCTCCGGCACAGCTTACGCTGTGAGTCGCAGAAGCGAAAAAATAGTGACTATCTTTATAGTCGGGGACCGTAAATGATAAAATTAACCATTCATCAATTGTAGTTAATTTTCAGAATTTTGAGGTGCTTTGTCTTCTGATTCTTGCCAAGAACGTTCTGTGTGGTTACTCGCATTTTTTATAATACTACTTTCGGGTAGTATTATAAAAAATCACGGGGATTCCCAAGGGAATCATTCCCTTGGGCAGGGAGCTTGGGGGACAGAGTCCCACATAAACTTCACGCAGAGGTCTGATGCTGCCATGTCTATTATTTACAATTTTACAAAAAATAGACACATGCAGTAAAAATAAAGTTGAAACAAAGCGTAAATTATGATATAATACACATAAGAAATTTTTGAAGCAACGGAGGAAAAATGAAAATAACAGGTATTATCTGCGAATACAATCCAATGCACAACGGGCATATTTACCACATAAAGCGCACAAGAGAAAACGGCGCTACGCACATCATAGCCGTCATGAGCGGAAATTTTGTCCAGAGAGGCGAAACTGCCGTTATGAGCAAGCATTTTCGCGCGTCTTTAGCGCTTGGGGGCGGCGCAGATCTTGTCGTTGAAATACCCGTTGTATATTCGCTTGCGTCCGCTGAATTTTACGCCGGTGGCGCCGTCGGCATACTCGATTCATTAGGCTGCTGCGATGAGCTTTCTTTCGGAAGCGAATGCGGCGATATCGATATGCTGAAAAAAGCCGCAGACGCGGTAAACAAACTCCCTATCGACGACATCGCCGAAAAAATGAAGCTCGGAATGCCATACCCTGCCGCTGCCGCGGAGCTTATCAGAGAGATATACGGCTCAAAGCTTTACGATATCATAGCTTCGCCTAACAATATTTTAGCCGCCGAGTATATAAAGGCTCTCGGTAAATCAAATTCGGATATAAAGCCGTTTACAGTAAAAAGATCGGGAGCTGCGCACGACAGCGACAACATATCAAACAATACCGCAAGCGCTTCATATATCAGAAAATGCATGTCGGAAAATATGGATTTCATAAAACTCGTTCCGCATCATGTATATAACGGATATAAAAAATGCCGTATTGACGGCAAGCTTTCCGATATGAAAAACTTAGAGCGCATAATTCTATACAAACTTCGTACTTCATCGGCTGACGACTTAAAAAAAATTCCCGACGTGGGTCAGGGACTTGAGCATCGTCTTAAACAAGCGTCCGATTCGCATACTGTAAATGAACTTCTCGAAAGAGTCAAAAACAAGCGGTACACAATGGCAAGACTTAAACGCATACTTCTTAATATGCTTATCGGTACGACAGCCGACGATCAGCGTACTCCTCCCCCCTATGCTCATATACTCGCCATGAATGAAAGAGGATGTGAAATACTCGCGAAATGCAGGAACAGCGGCATACCCGTTTTCACATCGCTTTCAAAGCTTTCAGAACAGATCGGACAGGCGAAACGAATTGCTCATTTAGAGGGAATGGCTTCCGACATATACGGACTTTCGCAAAATATCGCGGGATCTAAAAACGATGATTTCCGTGCATCAGTAAGGGTAGAAAAAAATGAAAATTAAAGGTATTATTTTCGATCTGGACGGAACGCTTCTCGATTCGATGAAATGCTGGGAAAACGTAGATCAATGCTTTCTTCGTGAAAACGGCGTAGAGCCTCCGAAAGGCATATCGGACATTGTGAAAAAAATGACGATAAACGATTCCGCCATGTATTTCAAAACGCAGTTTTCCTTAAAGCAGTCCTGCGGAGAGATAATCGACAGGATAGAGGAAATGGTAAGGGAGCGGTATTTCAATACCATACCGCTTAAAGACGGAGCGTACGAAGCTGTCCATTCGCTTGGAAAGGACGGTCTTAAAATGTGCGTTGCCACCGCTACATATAACAATCTTGCATATGCGGCTCTGAAAAGACTCGGCATATTCGATTGCTTTGATTTTATAATTACCTGTTCCGACGTCGGAATCGGAAAAAACGATCCCGAAATATTTTTCAGAGCCGCCGAAAAAATGGGATGCGCTGTCAATGAAACCGTTGTCATAGAGGATTCTCTTCACTGCATCGAAACCGCATCAGCCGCCGGATTCCGCACTATCGCGGTCTATGACGAGGTATCGGCAAACGAATGGAACGATATACGTCAAACGGCATGGAGGTATGTAAACGATCCCTCAAAAATAGAAATGATAATAAAGGAGAATATTTGATGGATAAAGTTATGGTTGGAATGAGCGGCGGCGTTGACAGCTCCGTTGCGGCAAAGCTTCTGATAGACAGCGGCTATGAAGTCGTCGGGGCGACGCTAAGGCTTTTTGACAGAGATCTGCTTTCCGATAAAACGGGAATGTGCGGCTCTGTTTCCGACGTTGACGACGCAAAAAGCGTCTGTGAAAAGCTGGGGATAGAGCATTTTGTATTTGATATGAAATACGATTTCAGGAAATATGTTATGGATAAATTTGCACACAGCTATTTGATAGGAGAAACGCCCAATCCATGCATTGAGTGCAACAGACATATAAAATTCGGTAAAATGCTGAAAATTGCCGAGGAATATGGCTGCGGCTATATCGCTACGGGTCACTATGCCGTAAGAGAGTTTGACGAAGAAACGGGAAAATACGTTTTAAAGCGTCCCAAAGACCGCTCTAAAGATCAGACTTATGTGCTTTACAGTCTGACGCAGCATCAGCTTTCAAAGACTCTTTTTCCGCTCGGCGCTTACGAAAAGTCTGAAATAAGAGATATCGCAGAAAAAGCGGGATTCATAAACTCGCACAAGTCGGACAGTCAGGATATTTGCTTCGTACCGGACGGAGATTACGCGTCATTTATAAAAAAACATACGGGCTCAAAGATACCCGAGGGCGATTTTGTGAATATTTCCGGGGAAGTAATAGGAAAGCACAAGGGGATAATCAATTATACTGTCGGTCAGCGGCGCGGTATCGGCATATCGCTCGGCAGACCGTCCTATGTAACGGACAAAAACGCTCTGCTGAATACCGTAACGATCGGAGATGAAGCGGATCTTTACAAATCGGAAATACATGTTGAAAATGTAAATCTTATCTCAATGGACGCTCTCGAAAACAAAACGCATGTCACGGCAAAGGTAAGATACAGCAAAAATGAAATGTCTGCCGTAATAAGTCCCGACGGGAACGGCGGCGTAAACGTATACTTTGAAAAAACGCAGAGAGCGCCTGCCAAAGGACAGGCTGCCGTATTCTATGACGGCGACACCGTAATAGGCGGAGGTACTATACGATGAATCCGCATACAGTCTTTATGTGGTGTTTTACCTATAAAACAAGCGTTATTTCCAATATTTTATGTCGATTTTACTATTGACAAAACGGCTTATAAATGATAAAGTAAATAGTGTACATCAAATAAGACATGCGTTCACTACATACGTATCTGCAAATAGTAAACGGAGGTAATATAAATGAAAATGAAACTAAAAAGCATTATCGCAGCCATTACGGCTGTTTCAGCTATTGCATTCGGAAGCGTTTCAGTATCGGCAACAACCGCTGACGACGTTATCGCTGCCGCAAGAGGCGCAGGTATTCTTGACACCTATGTTGCGCAGCTTGAAAATTTCCTGCTTGTAAATAAATTTAATTCCGATCAGTACGACATGATGATCGACGGTCTTGCAAACATCAGAAACATAAGCCTCGATGTTGCCCGTCAATATTTTCCGGACGTTCAATCCATAGACGATTTTTTCGGCGGCGGAAGTTCTTCCGAAGAACCCGCGACTGACAGCTCGTCCAACGGTTCCTCGGGAAATACTCCCGCGGTCGATAAGCTTGACAAAAATGAAAAGCCGCTTAAGGACTTGGCTGAAGATATTCAGCAGAATATGTCAGCAGATCAGATGCTCGACGCTATCAACGAAGTGATCGAAACGGGAAAAAATATCGGTCTTGACATCACAGTCGAACAGACGGGCGAAAAAAGCTTTCTTCTTACCGCAAAGGACAAGGACGGAGTCGTAAAGCTTGTCATGCCTATAGGAAAGCTTGTATCTACAACAGGCGTTGAAGCCGAAAGCGGCAAAGACAACGGATTTATGACAGTTGCCGCTATATGCGCCGCCGTTACGGCATCCGCAGGCATAGGCGCATACGCTTTAAGCAGAAAAAACAAAAACGGAGAACAATAATATGTCTGAAAATAAAAAATCCGGAAAAATTGTCTTGTTCGTTACTCCCGTAACAATTTTGGCTGTATGCGCAGCTCTTATTACGGCTGTCGGCTATACGCCGTTCAAGAAGGCAATGAAGCTCAGCGACATTGTTTTTTCCGCCGAGGTCGCGCAGGAAAATATCGGCAGGATAAAATACGATACAAAGGAAGTCGAAGCCGAACTTGACGACGGAAACAAGATAGTTTATCCGCCGTTCGGCGCGGAATACGCAACGCTGAAAATAGATTCGATAGACCTTGATGTTCCGGTTATATGGGGAGATACGAGCGATCTTCTTCAAAACGGCGTATGCCAGTACACAGGCTCTGTGTTTATCGGTATGCAGGGAAATGTTGTTCTGGCAGCTCACTGCAACACGTTTTTCTATTATCTCGGTGATATGAAGCCGGGAGATACCGCCGTACTGACCACCTCATACGGCGAGTTCACATACAAAATGACTGAACAGATAATGTTCAAGGATACGGATAACAGCTATCTTTATCCAACCGAGGAAGACAGGCTTACGATGTATACATGCTACGGAAATCTTTTAGGACCGACAGAGGACAGGATCGGAGTTATCTGCGAGCTTGTCGAAAAGAAATTCTACGAATAGAAGGAACACAGTAAATGAAAAGACTTAAACATTATTTTCCGAATTACATATTGTCCGTTCTGCTCGTGCTTTTTATAGTCGGTTTTTCGGCTGTATATCTCTTGTCGACAGTTTTTAAAGCGTCTTTCTTTATCGACTCTCTTGAAAAAAATAACGTGTACAAGTATTCGTCCGATTACACATACGATTATTTTGAAAAAAGCGTCGCTTCATCGGGTATTCCGGCTGAAATTTATATGGAATCGCTTGATGACAAAATAATAAAGCAGTCGGTTGACGGTAAAATAAACGCCTTTTTTGATTATATTACGGGAAAAACGGATAAAATTGAAGCTCCCGACATTGATTATTCGGGACTTGAAAAGAGTATTTCCGATTACTTCGACAAATTCGCAAAGGAAAACAATGTCGAGGTAAATGACAAATTCAAAACGCAGCTTGACAAAACTATTGAAACCGCCAAAAAAGACGTAAATTCCTTTACGAATGTATTTATGCTCGATTACATGGAAAAAGCCGGAATCCATAAAAAACTCAGAACCGTTTATCCGCTTATTTCCGTTGCAGTATATATCATGGCGGGAGGGATCATTCTCATTACGGCAGGATTTTTTATCCTAAACAAAAAAGAGATAAGTTCGGCGCTTTACTGGTTCTCGGTATCGGGAATATGCGCGTCGGTCATCGGGCTTGTTCCGTGCGTAATTTTAAACGGTTCGGATTATTTCAGCCGTCTTATTATGCGTACCGATTATATTTTCTATGCCGTAACAGGAATTCTCGGCGACAGCGTTGATACTCTTATGAAAACTCAGATATTTATTCTTATAGCGTCGGTTATTATCATGATCTGCTTTGCGGCAGCTTCGATGATAAAAGGCAAAAACGCTTAAACTTCATGTTCATTTTTCGCCTTGATGCAAGAAACGAACCAAAGAAAATCAAGCTTCCGCTCCGGCACAGCTTGCACTGTGAGTCGCAGAAGCGAAAAATAATTGACTATCTTTGCTTGACCTAAACTTTTATATTTTGAAAAACTTTTTCAACAAATTGAAACGCTCATGCTTTGCATGAGCGTTTTTTCACATCTTCGTAAATTCATACGGTGTAAGATTATTGAGATTATAAAGTTTCAGAGTTTCATAATCAGGCAGATAATATCCGTAATATACAACTGTATTTTCCTCTTCAAGAGTGTTTTTACCGTCTTGAATACACTCCTTATTATTTAACTCAACGGAATAATAGCAGTCGTCGGGTATAGAAAATTTCACCATAGCCGAACGCTGACTCTCCTCGGGAAATCCCTGACTTTCCTCAATAAAATCAATCGCTTCCTGTCCCGACTTAACAGTAAAATCACCCGAATAGTAATTGTCCTTTCTGTCGGATTTACTATTATACCACTTAAAACTTCCATCCTTTCCGAAGTCAAGCATCATGCCGCTTGTAGTTTCCCATTTATTTCCGGATAACGCGTCGCCTGTATTTTCTTCATTATCACAAGCCGAAAATGAAAAAAGTACAGCAAAGCTTAACGCGCAGGCAGCCGCTCTTTTTAAAATCTTAAACATTTGTTATTCCCCTCCGGTTAAAAAAGTAACGCCCATGCCGAAAACACAAGCGTTACATTGATATTTGTATGGAGGCGCCACCCAGATTTGAACTGGGGATCAGGGTGTTGCAGACCCACGCCTTACCACTTGGCTATAGCGCCATACTGGAGCGGATTACGAGGCTCGAACTCGCTACCTCCACCTTGGCAAGGTGGCGCTCTACCAGATGAGCTAAATCCGCATGGGGCATACTTAGAGGGTTTACGTGGTTTCCACTACCTAGCCCACATTAAAAAGTTCAATAAAAATCAATTGATATTGAACAAAAAAGCGTAGTTACCTTTTTTATGGCGACCCGGATGGGAATCGAACCCACGACCTCTAGCGTGACAGGCTAGCGTTCTAACCAGCTGAACTACCGGGCCCAGTAATGGTGGGAACTATAGGGCTCGAACCTATGACCCTCTGCTTGTAAGGCAGATGC
>JAMPFN010000001.1:131835-164108 GCA_023664445.1 Clostridium sp.
AAAGGCTCTGCCTTTGGAATCCGCAAGCCTTTGAAAAGGCTTGACCTAAACTTTAAATTTAGAGCCTGTTCACATAAAAGAATTATGCAAGTATATCATATTTTTAATATATATCTATATTAGTATATATTAAAAATATGAAATTGTCAATAATAAATATATACATTATATTGTATATATCAACTTTTTTTATTAGGAGCAATATAATGATAAAACTAATTTTAAACCAGTTAATGGAAGAAAAGCAAATAACACGATACAGGCTCGCAATGATGACTGAGATAAGATATCAGATAATTGACAATTACTACAAGAACAAAGTTCAGCGTTATGACGGATATACTTTGAACCGTATCTGCAAAGCCCTTGACTGCAATATCGAAGATATCCTCCGTTATTATCCCGACGAAGACGACGAACCGTAAATATTAGTTATCCTCTCCGCAATATCCTTGAAAACGGGAGCGGCACAATCGTTTCCGAATCCGCCGTCCTCACAGAGAACGGTCACGGCATATTTCGGATGCGAAAGCGGAAAATATCCCGTAAACCAGCCGTGGCACAATTCCTCTCCGCTGCTGTCAAAGCGTCCTGTCTGAGCGGTCGACGTCTTTCCTGCGGCATGAGTGTTTGAGGGTCTTGCGTTAGAGCCTGTATTCTTATCGACCGCCGCTATCATAAGATCCTGAAGCCTGAAAGCCGTACTGCGGTCAAAGACATCGGAATATTTCAGTTCAGATTCGTTCGGTATTGTTTTTCCGTCATGGGTCGTACCTCTGACAAGCCGAGGAACATAAAGCCTCCCCTCCCCTGCTATGCATGCCGTGAGTGCGCAGATCTGCAGCGGAGTAGCGGTAAGCTTACCCTGTCCGAACGACATGTTCGCCTTTTCGGCAGGATAACTCAGATCATCCTCGCTTTGAAGCGCGCCTCCGGAAGCGGTCATGCCGTTGGCAAGCTGAATACTTCTGCCGAAGCCAAGCCGTTTTGCGGTTTCAAGCAGAATGTCATTGTCGATATGCTTTGAAAGCTCAATGAAATACGGATTGCAGGACTCCGCCATAGCTTCTGTCATATCTAACAGACCGTGACCGCTAAGATTATGGCATTTAAACGGCTGTCCCGCCACCTCCGTGACGCCTTTGCAGTTATAACTGAAGCTTTCGTCCATACCTGCTTCAAATGCGCTCAAAGCTGTTACAAGCTTGAATATCGAACCGACGCTGTAAGGATAAAGACAGCGGTTTATAAGCGGAGAATCTTCATTGGTTATATCCTCGGAAAGAGTTTCTATGCTGTAGTCAGGAAAGCTTGCCATAGCTAAAATATCGCCCGACTGCACGTCCGTTACCACGACGGCTCCCTTTTTCATTTTGCTGCCCGAAAGCTCGCATATCGCCTGTATATTTCTGTCGATCGTGAGTACGACGCCCTCTGTGACCGTTTCGCTTCTGTCGACGCTTTTGCTTAGTCCCTCCATGACGCCGCCGCTTCCGTCAATATTGTAGGTAACGGAATTTATTGCAGGATCTTTCCGCAGATACTCGTCATAGGCAAACTCTATTCCCGATACGCCGCTGTTTTCGCTCGTGTAGCCGATAATATGCTGCGCGACCTGTTTTTGTCTGTTTCTTACAGGCACTTCAAAAACGGTTATATCCTCGCATTCAAAATCCTTTTTTGCCACCTCGCAGACAAACGGTTTGCCGTAAACGATATTTGCGTAATAGCTTTCCTTATCCTTTACATAGGGAAGTATTTCAGCCGCCGCCTCGGGGGTAGGGTCTATCACCGCATAAAAAGCCGAGGTGTCGTTTACAAGCAGTCTGTATTCCCTGTCGTAAATGTTTTTGTAAGTATGCCCTGCCGTAATGGTATACGTGCCCTGCGCCTTTGCGGCAGAATAATATTTAGCGTCTCCTATAATGCAGTAAATACGCATATACAGAACGGCTGCTGCGAACATGAATATACAGCCCAATGCTGTCAGTCGTCTTTGCATAAAAAATCCCTCCTGTCATATTATTGCCGTACAGGAGGGTTTAATTCAGTTTTCAGATAATTTCGCCGTCAAGATAAACAAGCTCGATATCGCCGTCGACAAATCCTATTCCGACCGCCTTTGCTTCTTTCAGAATCTCCGCATATTTTCCGCTTTCAAGATATTTTCTTACATATTCCGCAAAAATCTTCTGCGCTTTTTCCCAGTTATTCAGTTCGCCCGTATTTTCAATATAGCATATATTTTCTTCGGAGCTGTAAACCTCGCTGCATGCCCAGTCAGGATCTTCTTCATCAAATTCGTCCGAGCCTATGAGCTGTATATCGTAGGTATCTTCTCCGTCATAAAGATTGAAATTATACGCTTTTATATTCTCCGGAATGTTTTCAAGTTCAAGACCGTCTATCCATTCAATAAATTCTTCGTACATATTATCCTCCGATCAGATATCCTCAAGTACGACCGTAAAAGGTCCGTCGTTCAGAAGCTCAACTTTCATATCCGCTCCGAAAACGCCCTTTTCCACTATCGGAATATGCTTTTTACATTCGCCGATAAAATATTCGTAAAGACGTTCCGCCATATCGGGAGAGCCTGCCTGTATGAAATTGGGTCTGTTGCCCTTGCGGCAGTCGGCATAAAGAGTAAACTGCGATATAACGAGAAGAGAACCTCCCACATCGGAAAGAGAAAGATTTATCTTATCGTTTTCATCGGAAAAGATACGCAGATTCACAAGCTTTTTTACAAGCCTGTCGGCGTCGGCTTCCGTATCGTTCCGACCCACTCCGAGCAGTACAAGAAAACCCTTGCCGATACTCCCCTTTACCTCTCCGTCAACCTTTACCGACGCATGAGTCACTCTCTGTACTACCGCTTTCATATCCGCACCTCTATCTCTCCCAACACCTTGCCTATGCTGTCATGTATGACCATATCCGCATGAGAATCAACGGGCGTTTCAGATTTGTTTATCAGCAGAAGAAAACAGTCCTTTTTCCTGTAGCGTATAAGTCCTGCCGCAGGGTAAACGTTAAGGGAAGTTCCGCCGACGATAAGCAGGTCAGCCGCCTCTATGGCATTAACAGCGCCATTTATGGTCGCATCGTCAAGCCCTTCCTGATAAAGCACAACATCGGGCTTCAATATGCCGCCGCATTCGCAGCGAGGTATTCCCGTGCTTTTGATTATGCTTTCGATGCCCTCAAATTTATGACACTTCATGCAGTAATTTCTAAGCGTGCTTCCATGCAGCTCATAAACCGTTTTGCTTCCTGCCGCCTGATGAAGTCCGTCGATATTCTGCGTCACGACCGCTTTAAGCTTGCCTGCCCTTTCAAGTTCCGCAAGCTTTAAATGAGCCTTATTCGGCTTTGCGTCAACACAGATCATCTTGTATTTGTAAAACTTATAAAATTCCTCTGTCTGCGACATAAAAAAGTCGTGACTTAAAATAGTTTCAGGCGGAAATTTGTATTTTTGATTATATAGTCCGTCAACGCTTCTGAAATCGGGGATACCGCTTTCGGTCGAAACCCCCGCGCCGCCGAAAAAAACTATATTATCGCTTCTGTCAAATAATTCCTGTATATTCTCGTTCATACGTTCAGCGCTCCCTGTCAAGTATAAATCTCCACGGTTTTGACTCCCATTCCTCTCCGGCATAGGCTATCCCGACACGCTTGTCTGTTTTCAGATCGAAGCGTTTGCCATCGTCCTCTATCCATATTCTCGGATTACCGCAAAAGCCTTCGCCGTTAAAGGACTTGTCTACCATAAGCTTTTTTGTAAGTCTTGCCGGACCTTCAAAGCCCTCTCCGGCCCTGAAAAGCACTCCCTGCGGCTGTTCGGGTTCTCCGCTTATGACGTTCATAAGCCAATGTATGCCGTAGCAAAGATAAACGTATATAACGCCGCTTTCACGATAAAGAAGCTCCGTTCTCGGAGTTCTTCCCTTTGATGCATGACACGCCTTGTCCTCCGTACCTCTGTACGCTTCCGTTTCGGTTATGCGGACCCTTATTTCCTCGCCGCTGTCTAAATGTCTTACAATAATTTTGCCTACAAGATCAGGCGCAAGTTCAAGACAGTCCCTATGAAAAAATTCATTGCCCAGTATCATTTTTTCAGCCTTTCCGCAAGAGAGCTGTCGGGGTCTATATAAGCCGTCTTGTTATTCGTAAAAATAACCATTCCCGGCTTTGCGCCGACAGGTTTTTTCACAAATTTGCACAGACAATAATCAACAGGCACTTGTGCCGAATCCTTAGCCTTGCTGTTTACCGCCGCTATTACCGCCGCCTCCTCAACAGTCCTGTCGGGAGGAGTTTCTCCGTCCGTCAATATTATAACGTGCGAACCGGCTATATTGTGAGTATGCAGCCAGATATCCGTTTTCGCGGCAGTTTTCAGCGTAAGCTTATCGTTCTGTTTATTGTTTCTCCCTGCAAGTATAGTAAAGCCGTCGCTTGAAATATACTCCAACGGCGGTTGACTTTTAGGCGGCTTGCCTTTCAGGCGTACCGCTTTGACATAGCCCTGCTCGGCAAGCTCGAGCCGAAGCTCGTTCACCTCATTCTCGCTGTCAGCCCTTGTGAGAGCGTCAAACACGCTGTCGATATACTTCAATTCCTCCTCGCCTAAGCTTATCTGCTCGGCAAGCTTTTTTTCGGCAGTCAGCGACTTGCGGTAAGCGGAATAATACTTCTGCGCGTTTTGTGACGGAGAAAGCCTTTTATCGAGCTTTATCTTTATCACCGGACAGCTTTCATCGTAAAAATTTTCAAGCTCTGCCGAACTGTCCCCCTTATTCATGCGATAAATATTAGCCGAAAGCAGATCGCCCATAAGCTTCATATCGTCCTTTTCGTCACATTTTTTAAGTTCGTCGCGCTGATTGGCTATCCTTTTGGCGATACGCTCCGACGTATTCACAAGCAGCCTGAAAAGGTCGTTCGCTCTCTGTTTAAGACGTATTGTCCTGTCACGCTGTTCGTAAAAATAATCGAGCATCTCGCTTGCGCTGCCAAACTCTTTTGTTATCATTAAATTACCGTACTGCGAAAGCCTTATAAACGAAAAGTCTTTCAGTAAGCCGTCCTTTGTCATAACGGAAGTAAATACGCACTCTCCCGACAAAAGCTGCTCCTTTGACCGCATTACGGCAAATATCAATCTGTCCTTTATATCGCCGCTCATTTCATCTGTGCGCACCTCGCAGCCTCTCGCGGCATAGTAAGCCCATTCCCTTGCAAGAACCGGAGAAACGCCCTCAAACGCGCTTATGATCCCCTTGGAAAGCTCTGCGAGTTTCATATTGTCTATGGCATACTCTATTTCCGCTTTGTCCGAGTGGACAAACGATATCCTTTCGCTTCTTGGCGGCATCTCATATTTCATTCCCGGCAGAACGAGTCTTTCTCTCGACATGTCCTCATTGACCCTTTTAATGCTGTCGATTATTTTTCCGTCATCGTTTACCGCGATTATATTCGAGTATTTACCCATTATTTCGCAGGCAAGCGTTATAGTAACGGGATCGCCCAGTTCGTTCTTACAGGCAAAGTCAAGAAAAATTATTCTTTCAAGACCGTCCTGCCTTACCGCGGAAAGCTTTCCGCCGCCTATATGCTTTCTCAAAAGCATGCAGAACATAGGAGGCGACATGGGATTGTCTATCTGCGACTTTGTTATATGCACTCTCGCGCTTCCTGCCGAAGCGGAAGCAAGCAGTCTGAAACCTCCGTTTACCGTTCTGAAATATATTATTATTTCATCTCTCGAGGGCTGATATACCTTATCCACACGTCCGCCGACAAGCATTTCCAATTCACTTTTAACAGCGTATAAAAACGCTCCGTCCAAAGCCATGATACTTCTCCTTAAATATACTCTGTCGGGTCTTTATCGACCTCCGACATTACAAAATCAATATCCGGAAAATCAGCGGAAAGCATTCTGCAAAGCGTTATCATGCCGGGATTTTCCGTCTGATAGTGACCGCAGTCGAAAACCGATATGCCGAGTTTCTTCGCAAGCAGCCATTTATCATGGCGTACCTCGGAAGTTATGTAAGCGTCAGCTCCCATTTGCGCCGCTTTTTTTATAAAATCACCGCCGCTTCCCGTACATACCGCAACCTTTTTTATAGGCATTTCCGTATTATTATATCTCACAGCCTCGCAGCCCAAAGCATCTCTTAGCTTCAATGCCATTTCAATAGGCGTATACTCTCTTTCCGTATTGCAAAACGCCCCGAATCCCAACGGTTTTTCACCGTCCGTTTCGATTTCAAGTATTCCGTCGGTTTTTTCAAAGTCAAGCAGATCTATTATGCTGTCGTTCATTCCGCATTCCGCCTTATCCCACGGCGTATGTATGCAGATCGCGGAGATCCCGTTCTTCATAAGACGAAACGAAGGCTCGTCCTCATGAAGGCTTTTCAGCGGATGAAAAATAACGGGATGATGCGATATAACAAGTTCCGCGCCGATATCGGCTGCCTCGTCGGCAACCTCCGTTGTAATATCGACAGTCACCAGAACCTTGTTTACACGGCGTTCCATAGAGCCGACAAGCAGTCCGGAGTTATCCCATTCCGACTGCAATGAAAAAGGTGCGATATTATCTATGTATTCGTATATTTCAGATATAGTATTCATCTTGTTCTCCAAAATTCGCATAAGTCTATCGGCAGACGTTCTGAACATCAACGCTTCTTTGCATTTATTTGCCTTTGAAAGTCCGATAGCTATATTATTTATTTTTTTATACTGTCTTAAAATATATTCTCTTCCCTCATCGTCTTTGTGATCTATCTTTCCGATATTTTCCGCGATAAAACCTATATTGAATTTAGTTCCCGTATAGACCGCGTTTATGACCGTATAAAGATATCTGTCGTGCATAACAGCTTTTTCGGCTTTTATATCATAGCCGTTACGATAAAGCCAGCGCCTCAGATGTGAAGCGCGTGTCATTGGCTGAAGCACAAAATTTGTATGCTTTTTAAAACGATCGGCTCTTGAGAGTATATCACAAATAGTTTCGCCGCCCATTCCGGCGATAACGACATCGCTTATATTATCGGGGGCAATACTGTCAAGCCCGTTTGATTTTACAAGCTTTATTTTATCTGTAAGAGCATATTTTTCAAGCGTCTGCCCGGCATATCTTAGCGGTCCGTCGTTTATGTCTGCCGCAACTGCGCCAGCGCACTTTTCGTTCAGAACAAGATATGCGGGGAGATAAGCATGGTCTGTTCCCACATCGCAGACTATACCTTGCCCGTCAATAAATTCAGAACACGCTTCAAGTCTTTTATCAAGTGTTATCATATTGTTTTCCCCGTTTTAGGCGGTACTGCCTATAGCAACGGCGGACGCAAAAGTCCGCCACAGCTTTATTTTTCATTAAAATATTTATTGAGTTTTTCTACCAGTTCATCGGCATTTGTACCGTGTACCTCGCAGGCTTCGGCAATAGTTTCGCCTCTTGAAGCAGGACATCCAAGACAATGCATACCCATTTCGAGGAAAAACGGAGCAGCGTCAAAATCAACATCAAGGATATCTCCTATAATAGTATTTTTATTTACCTGATATGCCATATTTAAAACCTCCTTATTATATTTTTACTTTCCCATGAACATTTATACAATAAAAATGCAGCCTATGCGGCTGCACTTTACAAGAAAGCTTAAGCTTCTTCTTTCATTTTTGCGAAACATTCGCTGCAGTATACCGCACGATCTTCTCTTGGCTTAAACGGAACCTTTGCTTCTCCGCCGCATGATGCGCATGTTGCCGTAAACATTTCTCTCTCTGCTCTTGCGCCGTTCTTTCTTGCATCTCTGCACGGCTTACATCTCTGCGGTTCGTTTACAAAACCCTTTTCAGCGTAAAATTCCTGTTCGCCCGCAGTAAATATGAATTCGTTTCCGCATTCCTTACATACCAATGTCTTGTCTTCGTACATTTTCTTTACCTCGCTTGTAGTATTTTGAATCTCAGATCAGTCTGTCAATATAAACGACAGCTGCTGTCCGATCAGATAGAACTAAACGCTGCCTTGACCGATATACATGCCAAAGACCGTAATGCAATTACTCAAGTTCATCAACTCCGAAAAGATCCGGCATACACAAGCATTGCTAAAAATCATTCCAAAACCAGTCTTTTGATTATTTCAGATAAAAACAGATTTATTCTATATACAAATATTTTTGTAATGTTATTATAATAAACTAAAAACAGAAATTTGTCAAGTCTTTTTTTAAAAAAAATAAACAAATTTCGGAAACTGTCATTTTTAACATAACATACACTAACGATTTGTCGATTTTCCACTATAATTTTCTATACCTCCGAATATTCTTTCCTGCCCTGTGAAAATATGTCGCCGCCCGAACAGTCGTTGGCAACAACAAGCGGAAAATCCTCAACATAAAGCTTTTTTACCGATTCACAGCCCAGATCCTCAAAAGCTATGACCTCGCATTTTTTTATGCAGTGCGCGGCAAGCGCTCCTGCGCCGCCGACTGCGCAGAGATACACAGCCTTATTCCTCACAACTGCTTCCCTTACGCCCATACTCCTTTCACCCTTGCCTATCATAGCGCAAAGCCCCAGATCAAGGAGTTCGGGCGCGAATTTATCCATACGTCCCGAGGTAGTCGGTCCGCACGAACCGATCGGTCTGCCTTCGGGCGCGGGAGTCGGTCCGGCATAGTATATCACGGAGTCCTTCAATTCAAACGGAAGCTCTCCGCCATTGTCGATAAGCGCTTTTATTCGCTTGTGAGCCGCATCTCTTGAGGTATAGACTGTTCCAGTCAGGAATATTTTATCTCCGGCTTTAAGCGTTTCCGCACAGCTTCTTAGCTCTTCCGTTTTAATTTTTCTTGCCTCTGACATAAGATCATTTCCTTTATTATAATTCCTTTTCAGCCTCTTCCGCAAGCTTTGCAAGATCTCCCAGATCAAATCCGAGCGACGTGGCTTTTTTAGGGATCGGCGCAGGTTCATCGTCGTCGTCCGGAACCGGATCGATGGAGAACGAGCTTAATATATCATCAAGACCGTCGTTAACAGGCTTGACTGCGGACGGTTTTTCCTCGACGGAAGGCTTTGAAAAATCATCTGCTTCATCAGCTACGGAAACATAAGGGATTCCGTCTATCTCTGTGATCGGCGGCACATTATCGTCGTCATCGTCCGAAGAAAAATCATTTTTCATTCCGTAATTATTGGTATACTCGTCAAATCCACCGCCGAAATCATAATCATCTATATCGTTTTTTTCATCATTTACGATATTTTCTGTAACCGGATCTGACACTTTTTCATAGCTGTAGCTTTCATTCTGATTCTCGTCAAAGCCTATCTCTTCAATAACAGGCAGCGGCGTTTCCGCAGCGGTATCGTCAGACACTGCCTTGGGCTTTTCTTCATATACAAAGCTTCCCAATACGGATTCCGGTTCTTCTACAGGCTTGGGCGTCTTTTTCGGCATGTCCGCTATGATCTTCTCTGCTTTCACGGTAACTTCCTTAAGCTCGCCGTCGCTATTCAAAAAAGTATCGACATTAACGTTTATATCGTCTCTTGCCTCCTCGATGTCCCTTATATACATCTTTGTCGTGCTTTCGATATTTTTAACAAGATCCGAAAGCTTTTTGTCAAGCAGATATGCTTCCGTGCGAAACAGCTGTTTAAGCTTTTCCGTATTTGAAACTGCCGACTGTATATTCTTTCCTGCCTCATCTTCCATAATAGCGGCTTTTCCTATAGCCTCCGCATTAATTTTTTCCGCCTTGACATTTGCCTCGGAAATAATTTTATCCGCCTCTGACTGAGCGTCTTTCACAAGTTTATCGGCAGCTGTTTTTGCCTCAACGACAACTCTTTTGGCGGTTGTCTGCGCTTCTGAAAACAGCGCTCCCATATCAAAGCTGCTGAATCCGCCGTCGTTTGCGTTAAGACGCAGATCGTCATTTTCATTGGAAAGTCTGCCGTTTTCGCCTACAAGTCTGTTATTTTCAGCGGTAAGCTTTGCGTTATCTGCGGAATATCTGTTATTCTCGGCAACAAGTCTTTCTATCTTAGCCGATTTTTCAGAAATATCAGATGTGAGAGATGTCATCTCCCTTGACATTTCGCTAATCTGACTCTTAGCGTTTTCAAGCTGATAATTCAGATCGCTTATCCTGCTTTCAAACTCCGAGGTATCAGCAGTCTGAACAGCCGTAATATCGGCAGCTGCCGCATTGTTCTGTGCGGATTCAAGCTGATATTTCAAAGCTTCTATTTCATTTTTCAGTTCATTGTTTTCTTCTGCGGCTGCATTTTTCTGATTTTGCAGTTCACTTCTTTCAGAATCGGCATTTGTTCTCGCTTCCGAGAGCTTATTTTCCGTTTCGGAAAGTCTTTCTTTCAGCCTTTCGACTTCGTTTTTATAATTGTCAAGTTCTCCGACCTCCGCCTGTGACGATTTAGCCTTGTCAAGTTCTTCCTTCAAGGAATCTATCTTGGCGTTTAGCTCGTCAACATAAGTCAAAACATCATCTTTATTGAAGCCGCCGACCTTTGCCGTTCTTAGAATAGCTGAATTTTTCATATTTTTTCTCCTATCCCTTATAAGTTGATCTCATAAGTATAAGCATTTGTCCTTTCCTATGATAACAACTTCTTATTCTTCGCACACATATTACTGCAACTTTCAAAGTCGCAATCGCTTATATTTAATCAATACTTCCTTAAGGCAACACCGCACAAAGATCGTGCCGGAGATGCGCAGTCAAATTTTTTGTGTAAGACGACGAAAAATTTGCAAGTAGATTAGGTGCAAAACCGTCAGGTGGTCTTTATACGGTGTTGCCTTAATATTATAACATATTTTGAAACATATTTCAATATCAAAATCCTCTATATTTTACACGATTTTTAAGTTACAAATATACAATAAATTAAAATGCAGCCGGATAACCGACTGCATAAGCATTTATTTTTCAAGCATTCTGAGGATCTCGTCAAGATCGTCGTCGCTTCCGCTGTCTTTTTTGTCGCTCGGACTGTCAATAAGCGGATTATCTATCGGGATTATATCGTCATCGCTGACAGCTAAGGAATCGTCGTCGCCATATCCTGCCGCAATAACTGTAATAGTCATTTCGTCGTTCATATCCTCCTTGAACGCAGTACCGAAGATAAATTCAACATCGTCGGAAGCAGTATCTGTGATCATCTTTGTTGCCGTATCGACATCGGAAGCCATAATATCCTCTGACATCGAGATATTGATAAGAAGACGTCTTGCGCCCGAAATAGACGTTTCAAGCAGCGGACTGGATATAACAGCCTTTGCGGCTTCTGCCGCCTTGTCCTTGCCGGAACCGTGTCCGATAGCCATGTGAGCATAGCCTGCGCCCTTCATTATGGTGGATACATCGGCAAAATCGAGGTTTATGTATCCATCCTCTGTGATAAGATCCGATATGCTCTTTACGCCTGTTTTGAGTATATCATCGGCAAGCGCAAACGATTCAAGCATTGTCGGTTGTTTTTCAAGCCCGTCAAGAAGTCTTTCATTAGGAATTACAATGAGAGAATCAACATATTTTTTCAGCTGTTCGATACCCTTTTCAGCCTGATTCATCTTCTGTTCTCTTTCAAACGCGAACGGCTTTGTTACTACAGCAACTGTAAGCAGTCCCATTTCCTGAGCGATCTCGGCAACAACAGGGGCTGCGCCTGTTCCCGTACCGCCTCCCATACCGGCGGTAATAAATACCATATCTGCACCCTTGAGGGACGACTCGATCTCATCTCTGTTTTCTTCAGCCGAACGCTCGCCGACTTCGGGTCTGTTTCCTGCGCCTCTTCCCTTTGTAAGCTTAGCGCCTATCTGTATCTTAGTAGTAGCCTTTGATCTGTTTAGAGCCTTGGCGTCGGTATTAACAGCTATATATTCGATATCCTTTACGCCGGCGTCCACCATACAGTTCAAGGCGTTTCCGCCGCCTCCGCCTACGCCGATAACCTTTATATTTACCTGCGGATCAAAAGCCTCTTCAAAGTTGAAGTCTGTCATTATATAATTCCTCCTAAATTTATTTCCATTCCTTGAAAACCAAGCATTTATTTCTTATATAAAAAATACATATTATTATATTAACATACTTTAGCCGATATTTCAAGTCATATTTTAATTTTTTTTGATTTTATTTAAAAATATATACCTTTAATATCTGTTTTTATGACACTTTACTCATAATATTCATATTCTTCGCCGTTTCCATAGTCCTCATATGTATCTTCATACGTTTCGTCATAGCCGTAATCTTCCTGATAATATCCATCCTCGTAATAGTCGTTTTCATAATCATCTGCATATCCCTCGTCGTTATATTCCGGTTCGGTGGCTTCGGCAGCCGCCTCTGTTGCTTCCGGCTCGGGTTTTTCTGTCGGCTTTGCCGATTCGCCTTCTTTTTCATCATCACTATCGGGAGAGGCTGCACTTCCGTCATCTCTGAACGATATCTGATTTGAACCTGCCATAGTCATAACGCCTTTTTTGTTTTTGCCGATCTTGTCAAGAACAGTTCCGGCGAGATTAAGCTTATAGGCTATATCGCTCGAATTTCCCATTTTAAACGTTATACGATTTTCGTAGATCAATTTTATGTCAAATTTATCGCTCACGTCAACAGACGTTATTTTATGATCCTTGTATTTTGAACATTCTTTCAGGATCTCGCTTACGATCTCCGTTATCTGATCATCCTCGGCAGATATGTATTCGCCCGGCTTTTCAGTCAGAGTCTTATATCCCTTTATCATAAAAAGATCCTCTGCTCCTGCCGACTTCCTTTCAAGTATTTTTCCGCTTGCCGAAACGACCAGATAACCCGTTTCGCTCTCCATTACGGCTGTCGGAACACACTTTGTCACCTTTATTTCGATATTTCCCGGATACTGCTTATCGATCTGCGCACTTTCGATATATACCATCGAAAGCATTATACCGTCCGAAGCTCTTTTGGTATCGAGCCTTATGAGATTATCTCCGACCTTTATACCCGACATTTTTATTATGTCTTCATTAGTATAGTCGACATCGCCCGTAACGCTTATCGTCTTAACATTGAAAAACAAGGTTACGGAAAGCAATATACCTATACCCGTGACCAAAAGCACAACAAGAAAAAAGTAAAGTGTAGTATGACGTTTGCGGCGTCTTTTCCGCTTTCTGTTCTCATCACGTTTCACATTTGTTTTTACAACATCTCTCATTTTTTACTGCTCCAATTTTCTTTTGAGAACTCATCTTGTGAAGACAGGTTCTGAACTTTACCCTATGATTTTCTGCATACCTTTCCGCCAAGCTGCGTCAGCGCGGATTCAAAACGCTCGTAACCTCTGTCTATATGACGGATATCTGATATTTCCGTTATTCCCTCGGCGCTAAGACCCGCAACAGCCATTGCCGCTCCGCCCCTTAGGTCGGTAGCCGCGACCTTTGCGCCGTATATTTTATTTACTCCGTTTATTATCGCCGCTTTTCCGGCAGTCCTTATATCTGCGCCCATTTTCACAAGAGCGTCAACATGCCTGTATCTGTTTTCAAATATATTCTCCACAAAAATACTGCTTCCGGACGCTTTGCAAAGCGCAGCCATAGCGACAGCCTGCGCGTCGGTAGGAAATCCCGGATGCGGCATTGTCGTAATTATATTCACGCCCTTAAGCTTTCCCTGCGCGTTAACATAAAGTCTGTCGCTGTATTCGTAAAATCTGCATCCCATTTGCTCGAAAACGGAAATAAAGCTCTCGCAGACAGCGCTGTCAATGCCGATAAGACTTATCTCGCCGCTCGTTGCCGCCGCAGCCGAAATGTACGTTGCCGCCGCAATACGGTCGGGCATAACGGAATATGTACAGCCGTTAAGTTTTCTGACGCCGTTTATGATTATCGTACTGTTTCCCGCGCCCTTGATCTTAGCTCCGCATCTGTTCAGAAAGCTCGCAAGATCGTATATTTCGGGTTCTCTCGCGGCATTGTGTATTATCGTTTCGCCCTTTGCCATAACAGCGGCAAGAATAATATTCTCCGTCGTTCCGACAGACGGGTAATTAAGGTTTATTTTAGCCCCGTGCAAGCCGTTTTCGGCAGTACATTTTATAATACCGTATTCGTCGCTTATTTTGACACCCATCTTCTGAAGCGCGGAAATATGCATATCTATCGGACGCGGACCAAGCTCGCAGCCGCCCGGAAATGTCATGGCGCATTCGCCGTATGCGCCCGCAAGAGCTCCGAGGAAAATTATCGAAGAACGCATTTCACGCATAAGCTCGTCGGGAATATCCGATGTTTTCAATCCGTTGTTTTTAACTGTCAGCGTATTTTTCTCAAAAACGCAGCTAAATCCCAGATGAGTCATTATTCTCAAAGACGCGTATGTATCGGTTATTTTTGGACAATTCTCAATGACCGTTTCTCCGCTGCACATAGACGAAGCGGCAATTATAGGAAGAACACTGTTTTTAGCGCCCTGTACTTTCAGCTCGCCGTGAAGAGGAGTTCCTCCCTTTATAACAAATTTCTGTTCAGACATTTAAAACACCACCAAAGCATTTTTACCTTATATTATGCTTTAGCGTAAATATCTGTTACTTTCCCGAAAACAGGACAAAGAAATCTTATACTTTATTGAGGGTTAATGACATGCCTCTAAGATAAAACTTGCAAATCCGTCAGGCGGTCTTTGTACGGTTCTGCCTTAGCTTCATAAGCTCTTCTATGACGGAATAGATCCTTTCATTTGTATCTCTGACGGAAAGCTCCAACGCACAGATCGACATGTTCTCAAGCTTACGTCTGTCCTCATAAAGCTTCTTGATATGCTCTATCATGATATCGTTTGTGACATTTTTCTGTTCTATAACTATTGCCGCGCCTGCTTTACCCAAAACATTCGCGTTATGAAACTGGTGATTTCCCGCAACAATAGGCGACGGAATAAGTATAGAAGCCTTTCCTGCCGTTTCAAGCTCCGCAAGAGTCGAAGCGCCCGCTCTGCATATCACAAGATCGGCTGCCGCAAGACATGTATCCATATCGTCTATATACTCTGTTATTCTAAGTCTGCTGCTTCTTAGCGGAATACCGCTTTGAGTCATTTCGCTCGGAAACGTTTCTTTGCCCATTCCGCCGTAGCCGTGTATATGATTGATCTTCAAGCCGTTTTTGGTATGCCATTTTATAACTGCGCTCATCGTATTATTTATACAGCCAGCGCCAAGACTTCCGCCGAAAGAAAGTATGCACATCTCGTCGTCAAAACCGAGTTCCTTTCTTGCCTGCTGTTTTGATTTGGAAGCAATCCCTTCTCTTACGGGAAGTCCTGTGATAGTATAATTTATATTTCCGTCCATATATTCAAGAGCTTCCCGAACAGTCAGCATTACCTTGTCAACTTCCTTGGCAAGTATTTTGTTTGTGACGCCCGGATATGCATTCTGTTCATGGATAGCTGTTGCCGCGCCCATTTTCGCCGCCATTCTTATAACGGGACCGCTTACATATCCGCCTGTTCCTATTGCGATGTCGGGCTTGAAATCTTTGATTATCTGCTTGGCTCTTGAACCTGACGAAACAAGATAGCAAAGCGCCTGAAAATTTCTTTTTATATTATTCAGCGTAAGCTTGCGCTGAAATCCTGCCACCTTGATAGGAGTAAACTCATAGCCTGCCTCGGGAATAAGCCTTGACTCCATTCCGGTCGGAGTTCCGGCAAAAAGAAATTCCGTATCGGGCATACGTTCTTTTATTATAGACGCTATTGCAAGGGCGGGATTTATATGTCCTGCCGTACCGCCTCCGGCAAGTAATACTTTCATTTAATCTCCCTTCTGTCAGCCTTCCATTGCCGCCGACTGTCTTGAAACATTTAGTATGACTCCGACTTCCGCCAGCTGCATTACAAGCGCAGTACCGCCGTAGCTGAAAAACGGAAGACTTATTCCCGTATTCGGTATAAGATTGCTTACTACCGCAATATTCAAAAACGCTTGTATGCCTATCTGCATGGTTATTCCTATAGTCAGAAGCATTCCGAATTTATCATTTGCCTTTGAGGCAATAAGAAGTCCTCTGATAACAAGAAGCGCAAAAAGAAGTATAATAGTAACCGCGCCCACAAAACCGAGTTCCTCGCAGACTATGGCAAAAACGAAGTCGTTCTGTGTTTCGGGCAGATACATAAATTTCTGTCTTGATTCACCGAGCCCCAGACCAAACGGTCCGCCCGAGCCGATAGCGATAAGCGACTGACAGGTCTGATAGGTCGTATCGGTAACGTCCGAAAACGGATCTAACCATGAACGGAATCTGTTGAAAAAGTAAGTGTAGCCTTCCGCGCCCATACTTTTCTTATAGACTATGACCGCAAGAACCGCAACGCCCAAAACGCCGATTATTATGATATGCGACCAGCGTACTCCGCCCACAAACATGAGCGTAATACCTGTAAGACATATAAGAATGGTACATGAAAGGTGCGGCTGCTTCATGAGGATCAGAATGATTATTCCCAAAAGAAGCGCGAAAGGTACGATCCCCACAAAAAATTTATTCATTCTTTCATAATTCTGAACTATAAGATATGAAAACAGTATTATGACCGCAAATTTCATAAGCTCCGACGGCTGAAACTCGAAGCCGAGATTAAGCCATCTTGTTGCGCCGTTATGCGTAATCCCCAAAGGCGTGAAAACCAACAAAAGCATTATAAGACACACAGCGTAAAGTCCTATAGAAAGTTTGGGACGGCTGAAATGATGATAGTCAAAATACGAGAAAAACAGCATGGCCACAAGTCCGAGCGCAGCCCACATAGTCTGTCTCATGGCATATCCCGTACCGCTCTCGCCGCCGCTTTCATTGAGCGCCCACGCATAGCTTGCGGAGAACATCATAACGATACCGATAACAAGAAGCGTCATTATGATGAGAAAAAACGAAAGATCCATTATCCCTCTTGAAAACAGGGGATGTATTTTTTTTCTTTTGGGAGGCTTTCTTCGCTGCTGTTCTTCTGATTTGGCAGGAGGTGCCGAGCCTCTTATCGCAGCAGCACCGATATTATTATTTCCGCTCAATATATTTATGCCTCCTTAGACCGACAGCACTCCCAATACCGAAAATACTATTGCTGCCAGTGAAAATGTTATAACTATTTTATACTCGCTGAAACCGCTCAGCTCAAAATGATGATGTATAGGCGACATCTTGAAGATCCTTTTTCCCTTGCCCTTTTCACCTGTTTTCTTGAAATGCTGACGTGCGGTTATTTTGAAATACGTCACCTGAATAACGACCGAAAGCGCCTCGAGAATGTATACAAGTCCCACGACAACTATCATAAGATGCTTATGCGTTGTAAGACCTACGGCGACAAACGCGCCGCCGAGATACATAGAACCCGTATCGCCCATAAAGCATTTTGCCGGATGAAGATTCCATATCAGAAATCCCATGCAGCCGCCCGCAACAGCCGTCGCGTATATCGATATCTCGTAGAGATCCAAAAGCGCGCATACAACGGTCATGGCAAGCATTGTTACGAAAGTGACCGTTCCGCAAAGCCCGTCAACTCCGTCCGTTAAGTTTACGGCATTCGATACATATATTATGAACAATATCATTACCGGATAATACAATATACCGAAATCAATATCGAAAAATATGAGATCTATCTTTGTTGATTTATCGCCGAGTATGTAAAGAACAGCCAGAAATCCGGCGGACAGCAAAAACTGCATTATCATTTTCTGCTTCGGATTAAGCCCGAGATTCTGCTTTTTGACAGCCTTTATATAGTCGTCGATAAATCCGATGCCCGCAAACAAAACAGAAAACAGCATGCACGCAAGAAGTCTTACCGCATTGTTTCCGGCAGTTTTTTCCGTCAGATCTATCATACTGTCCGACCTGAACATAAGATATCCGATCACCGCCGCGATAATGCTGCTTATTATAAACATAAATCCGCCCATTATCGGAGTACCCTGTTTTGATTTATGCCATGCCGGACCTATCTCCAGAATGGTCTGTCCAAAATGTATCTTTTTCAGAAACGGTATCAGAACTATGCCGATCACCGCTGCAAGAACAAAGGATATAAGAGCCGTCGCAATCGTTATCCAGTATGCCATTATTTGTCCTCCCCGTCAAAAATCATGTCAATTATTTCTTCAAGCTTCATTCCGCGGCTTGCCTTGAAAAGTACTGCATCTCCGTCTTTTATCTGTTTTCCGATAATTTCGGCGCACAGCTCCTTATCGCCCGTATGAAAAAAGCCTGCCGCAGTATTGCTTTCTTTTATAATATATTCGGAATCCTTTCCATAGCAGTAAAGCATATCTATATCCGCATCTGCAACGTATCTGCCTACAAGCGTATGCAGTCTTTCCGATTCCTTTCCAAGCTCGAGCATATCGCCCAAAACTGCAATTTTTCTGCCGTTTGTCTTTATATCCGAAAGTACGCCGAGCGATGCCTTCATCGAATCGGGACTTGCATTATAACAATCGATTATAACTGTTACTCCGCCTTTTTTCACAATGTTCTGACGCATCGAGTCAGGCTGATATTTTTTCAGTGCGGAAATTATATCGTTTTCGGTCATTTCCAAAATTTTGCCGATACAGAATGCCGCAAGCGCGTTAAGCACGTTATGTCTGCCGACGCATGGAAGCTCCGCTCTGCACGTCCTGCCCTCAAAGCAGATATCAAACGACACAGACCCGTCGTTTTCCGTGATATTCATGCCTCTTACGTCGCATTCCTCGTTTTCAATACCGAAAAAATACACAGGACGCGAGCCCATTATTTTTTTCAGTCCGCACAGGTGCTTATCGTCACCGTTTACCGCAAGCGGAGAATCATCATTCATTCCGTCAAGTATCTCGAGCTTTGCTTTTAAAATACCCTCCTGCGTTTTCAGATTTTCAATATGCGAAAATCCGATGTTGGTTATCACGCCTATCGTAGGTTTTGCGGCTCTCGAAAGCCTCGATATCTCTCCGAAATCCGACATACCCATTTCTATAACGGCTGCCTCATGGGAACTGTCCATGGTAAAAAGCGTTTTCGGAAGTCCTATTTCATTGTTGAGATTTCCCTTCGTTTTAAGGCAGCGGAAGTTCTCAGACAGCACAAGCGCGATCATTTCCTTGGTTGTGGTTTTTCCTACGCTTCCCGTAACGCCCACAAGCGCAGGCGAGAATTTTCTCCTGTACCAACCGGCAAGATCAAGGTACGCCTTTCGGGTATTTTCCACAATAACGCAGGGGCAGCCGTCTATTTCTTTTTCGGACAAAGCGGCAGCCGCGCCTGTTTCTATAGCCTTTAGTATGAAATCATGCCCGTCAAACCTGTCGCCCCTGACAGCTACAAAAAGACATCCCACAGGCAGATCCCTCGTATCGGTCGATATAACGTTTATTTCCTTTTCAGCCGGACACTCCGCTCCGAGCGCTCCGGCAATTTCGGACAGCATCAATTTTTCCATCAGTCAATCAGCTTCAGTCCCTCTGAAACTATCTCCCTTTCATCAAAATGTATATGTTCGTTTCCGGACAGCACCTGATAATCCTCATGTCCCTTTCCGGCAAGCACGATTATATCCCCCTTTTCGGCAGTTTTCAGCGCATGATAAATAGCCTCTGTTCTGTCGACCACCACGTCAAACGGTATCTCCTCGCCTTTAAGCCCCTCAAGAATATCGTCTATGATAGCCTCGGGGATCTCATCTCTCGGATTATCGGAGGTTATAATAAGCCTGTCGGAATATTTTGCAGCAGCCATTGCCATAAGCGGACGCTTTTTCGCATCTCTGTTTCCGCCGCAGCCGAAAAGACAGATAAGCCGCCCCTGCGTATATTCCCTTACGCTTGAAAGAATGTTTTCGATTGCGTCGGGAGTATGAGCGTAATCGCATATAACGGTAAAATCCTTGCCTGTCGGGATTATCTCACAGCGACCCTTTACGCCGCCGTATTCGCTCACAGCCTTTATGATATCGTTTATATCGAGCCCCAGCTTCAAGCATATACTTACAGCCAGCATCACGTTGAAAACATTGAACATGCCTATCATCTTAGTAGATACATGTATCGCATTGCCGCTCCAATGATAATCAAACTCGGTCCCGTCAGCCCTTATGCTTATATTATCCGCATAGAAATCGGCGTCCGTTTCCAGTCCGCAGGTATATTTCCGGCAGCTTATCTCATCATAAAGACGCTTTCCGTATTCATCGCCCGTATTTATAATAACGTCGTCACATTCGTCAAACATCATCTTTTTTGCCTGATAATAGTTTTCCATTGTCTTATGGTAATCAAGATGATCCTGTGTCAGATTTGTAAACGCGCCAACTTTAAAATGAGTAGGACCTATCCTGTGCTGAACGAGTCCGAATGAAGAAACCTCCATAACGGCGTATTTGCAACCCGCTTTCACCATTTTGTCAAGCAATGCCATATAATCAAACGCCATAGGAGTAGTATTATCGGTATGAATAGCCTCGTCGCCTATCTCGTTTCTGATAGTGCCGATAAGCCCCGTCTTTTCTCCGCATGACATCAGAATGTTCTTTATGACATTTGTTATGGTAGTTTTGCCGTTTGTACCCGTAATTCCGATAATATCAAGCTTTTTTTCAGGGTGGTCAAACCACGCCGCACAAAGTTTTCCGTAAAAGACCCTTGTGTTTTCTGTAACGATCTGTCTTTCCCCAAAACCAAGATCGTGATCCGTCACAACGAGCGCCGCGCCGCTTTCAAGCATTTTTCCGGCAGCGCTGTGTCCGTCAAAAGAGCTTCCCTTGATACAGACAAAAATGCAGTCCTTTTCAACTTTGGATGTGTTATCTGTAATACCGCTTATCTCAATATCCCCAAGTTCAGTTTCAGCTATACCTTCAATAAGTTTATATAATTTCATATACTTCTCCATTCATTGATCTGTGCCGCTAATAGATATACAGCTAAACATCAGCCCGACTGATCGTTTACGCCAAAGGTCAGTTCTATAACAGTTCCCTTTACAACAATACTTCCGGGAGCAACAGACTGCGACTGAACCACCGCGTCGGTAGAATCGGTGGAAGCGCCGACAGCTATAAGGTTAAGTCCCGACGATACAAGCACATCGTTTGCGCTTTCAAGATTATAGCCTGTCATATCCGGAACCATAGCTTCCTCCTGAGTGAAATCCTCACTCGTATAAAGTATGATAGTACCGCCCTGCGCAACAACGCTTCCCGAAAGCGGCATCTGTCCGTAAACAGTTTCACCGTCGCCGACAGTCTGATATGTAAGTCCAAGATCTTCTATTTCCTGTATTGCTTTTTCAAGCGTTTTATCCTCAACAAACGGAACGTCAACGTCCATATGCTCCGCTTCCTCGTCGGTATATTCGGGATAATATCCGAGATACGGAAGGATCTCTTCCATTACCTTACGGCTGTATGGTACGGCTATCTGACTTCCGTAGTAATCGCCCGACATCGGCTCGTCAGCCATAATAAGAAGTATTATCTCCGGATCATCGGCAGGCGCGAAGCAGCAGTATGAAGCGACATATCGCATAGGATCGTCTTTCGTACCCTTATATTCGTCAAGCTTCTCCGAAGTTCCGCTCTTTCCGCCGACATGATAGCCCTTTATGTAAGCGCCGTTTCCGATCGCGACCTGTTCAAGGGTTTCACACATAAGCTTTGACGTTTCTTCCGATATAACCTGACGCTTTACGGTTTTTTCTTTTGTAAGCACAACGTTTCCCTCATTGTCCACGATCTTGCTTACAACATAAGGCGTAACAAGATTTCCGCCGTTTATAACCGCGGCATAAGCCGTTATCATTTCCATAGGCGTAACTTTATTCGTCTGTCCGAACGAGCATGACGCAAGCTCTACGGGTCCCATACCGTCAAGCGCCTGATAAATACTTGAAGATTCGGCAGGAAGATCTATACCCGTCTTTTCAGTCAGACCGTACGCCTGAAAATAATCGAAAAACTTCTCCGCGCCAAGCCTTTTGCCTATTTCGATAAAAGCAGGGTTGCAGGAATGAGTTATAGCCTCGACGAATGTCTGCGTGCCGTGTCCGTTCGTATTCCAGCAATGTATAGGCTTTTCACCCTGATAAGGAACAACAGAACCGGTACACTCAAATATATCGTCTATTGTTATCGCTTTTTCTTCAAGAGCGGCAGAACTTGTAACGACCTTGAATACCGAACCGGGTATGTAAAGATCGGTTATGGCTTTGTTTTTCCACTGCTGTTCTCTTGCGGCAACATAAGCCTTTGTGTACCTGTCCTCATTCATAGAGCTTACAAGCGAATCCGCATCGCTTTTTCTTATGACTTCATTTTTTCCGATATCCAAAAGGTTCATATCCTGCGCCATTTGAGCTATCTGAAGATTATCGACTGTAGAGGGATTGTTAAGATCAAATCCGGGAGCGGTCGCCATTGCGAGCACAGCTCCTGTTTTAGCGTTCATGATTATACCGCAGCCTCTGTCCTCAATGTCAAACTGACTTACCATTTCCTCAAGATTTTTCTCAAGAGAATACTGAAGCGTTCTGTCTATGGTAAGATAAAGAGAATTTCCGTCCTGCGCCTCATAGTTTTTTGAATATCTGTAAGGCATTTCATTTCCGTTTGCGTCCTTTGCAGATATGACCTTTCCGTCAATACCCGAAAGATAATCGTCATACTGATATTCAAGACCATACTGACCGTCGCCGTCGGCATTTGTAAAACCGATAACGGACGCAGCAAGCTCGTTCTGGGGATAATATCTCTTTGTGTCCTCTTCTATCTGGATCGAATTCATATCTTTTTCATCCATAAAGGCGATAATATTATCGGCGATCGGCTTTTCAACCTGTGTTTTCAGCACCCGATACTGAGAGTCCTTATTCATTTCCTCTTCTATTTTTTCAGGCTCGATCCCAAGCTGTTCGGCAAGAAATTGAATAACGTCGCTTTTTAGATGATCGGCAGTTTCCATGATCGTTCCGGAGGAAAGCTCGCCCTTTGCGATATTCTGCTGCTGTTTCTTTACTTCTTCATCAAGCGACGCGATCTCGCTTCTGAAAAGATCAGGATCCATAAATATCTTATAAACAGTTGCGCTCTGTGCAAGTATAACGCCGTTTGCGTCATATATAGCTCCCCTATCAGCCGAAATGGATATCGCGCCGAAATGGTCGGCATTAGCCATTTCCTGATAAAATTTATTATCGAGTATAGAAAGCTTAAAAAGCTTCGCGATAAGAGCTATCACTATTATCATCATAACCGCCAAGATGAAAATATTAGTTCTTCTTCTCATCTGAACCGATGGTTTATCTGACATAAATATCTCCTTCCTGTCTTTGCCGCATAAACATATTCTTATGCCATACAAAACAAGGCAGGGATATACTTTACTCCCTGCCTTGGCGAATGTCAAGCTTATTCCCATGATCAAACATACTATTGTTCTAATATACTTGATCATAAAAATCAGAACATTCAATTACTTGATTTGTAATTTTCACCGGTAAACGGCACAGATTTAATATTTACAGCAAGCCGTAAATTAAAACGTACTCGCCATATTGGCAGTTTTTCAAGCTGTTGTTCCAACCTTGAAAATCACCTTTTGTAATCAGCCTGCTTGAAAGCGGAAAAGGAAACATTTTGTCCGTTGAACTTTTTCGTTTTCAAGCAGGTTGACTATATACATGATCTTATTGATCGGCATCTCTGACGATCACGATAAAAAGGAATCTGCGGCACACAGATACTTGCAGACGTATCCCGGTGTGCCGAAGTTCCGTTTTCCGTACACCCGTTTTTGTTCTCTTTTTAATTTTTCGGCAGCTGTTTTTTCTATACTGCCTTTTCCACACAAATAATTTTCTTTTTAAATAATATTTCTTCACCCGAAGATATATTCCACAAACTTGTCAAATTCATCTTTTATTCTGACAAAAAAGTTTTGCTCCTCTTCCGGAATCTCAACTATATCGTCAGTTTGCGTTTCGACATATTCAATTTGCGAGTTGTTAAGCTTTTGCAGTCCCAATACGTCGACCACATATTCTTCAACATTTTTGAGTGTCATCTTGCTTTCAAGCTCTGACTGCAATCTGACATTTTCGCTTTGGATGATCTCAAGATTCTCCTGAGCGCTTGAGATCTGACGATACATTTTACTTGTTTCAACTTTACCTGAAATAACAACGAAACAAATTGAAAATACAGAAAACGCAAGAAGGAACACCTTTGAAGCTGAACCTCTTTTCGGAGGAGTCTTATTCATGGTGATATTAGATGTGCGCCTTTCCTCCGGTGTTTTCTCAGGGGGCTGAGCCATATATTCCGGTTGATGATAGTCACGATAGTTCCTGCCCGGTCTGTGCGTGTCATTATGCTGCGAATATTTATGAACTGAACTATTTCCTGTCATGGCAAACATCTATCTCCTTTCTATAATTCTTAACTTGGCACTTCTGCTTCGTTTATTCTTTTCAAGCTCATCAGAGCAAGCCTCGATCGGCTTTCTGTTAACAAGCCGTCCTTCCGGTGTCCGTCCGCATACACATTTAGGGAAATCAGGCGGACAAACACATCCCTTACACCAGCCGGCAAAACGCTGCTTTACTATCCTGTCCTCAAGTGAGTGAAAGGTTATAACAGCCAATCTTCCGCCCGGTTTCAGACTGTAAAACGCAGCGTCAAGCCCCTTTGAGAGATGCTCAAATTCGCCGTTTACCGCAATTCTTATAGCCTGAAAGGTCTTTTTACACGGATTCTTTTCCCGTCTTACCGCTGCCGGAACACTGCTTTTTATTATCTCTGCAAGTTCAAGCGTGGTTTCGATCGGTTTCATCTGTCTTTCCAAAATAATTTCCGACGCGATCTTTCTTGCGAATTTTTCCTCGCCGTATTCAAAAATAATCTTAGAAAGCTCTTCCTTGGTATAATTGTTTACAATATCGTAAGCGCTTATACCTTCCTGACTCATTCTCATGTCAAGCGGAGCGTCATGATTGTAGGAAAATCCACGTCCGGGAGTGTCAAGCTGATGGGACGATACCCCTAAATCAAGCAAAACACCGTCAACCTTATCGATTTCAAGCGAATCAAGCGCCCGTCGCATCTCGGAATAATTGCTTTTAATAACACTCGCATTGCAGCATGCAAGACGCTTTGAAGCAATTTCCACGGCATCGGGATCCCGATCCAGTGCAATAAGCCTGCCTCCATTCGTAAGTTTTTCCGCGATCTTCAAAGAATGTCCGGCGCCTCCGGCCGTTCCGTCGACATAAATGCCGTCCGGTTTTACGGCAAGTCCCTCGACACTCTCGCTCAGCAAAACAGAAACGTGAGAAAACTCCATACCAAACTCCTTAAATGCCAAGCTGCTGCATTGCAGCAAGCATCTTGTCCATGTCCATATTATTCTGCTGGCTGTCCCAAAGCGCTTTATCCCATATCTCCGCCTTGTCATCAAGTCCGATGACAACAACGTCCTTAGTAAGACCGGCAAAATCACGCAGATCAGCCGGAATCAGAACTCTCCCCTGCTTATCGGGTATCAGTTCCCCCGCGCCCGAAAAAAGCCACCTCTTAATATCAAGCCCGCCCATAGAATCGGGAAGGGCTGCGACCTTAGCGGCAAGTTTTTCCCATTCGTCTTTAGAATAAATTGTCAGACACTTCTGGTTAATGCTTTTTGTGACATAAAATTCTCCGCCGAGAATATCTCTGAGTTTTGTCGGAAAGCTCATTCTGCCCTTAGCATCAATGTTATGATGAAAAGTTCCCATAAGAGCCGTAAGAGCCAATTCCAACACCACCTTTTAAGATATTCAGGCTTTAATCACCAAAAAAGTGATTTTTTTACATCTTTTTTCCACACTTCACCACCGTGTATATATTATTATACTCCAAATCAAAAAAAACGTCAAGTCATAATCTGAAAGTAAAATTATAAATCATGCCAAAATTAACATTGCATTTTTAGGTCTATTGCACAAACGACAGATAACTGTGAAAACATTATGGAATATTTTATCACAAATACACAATTATGTAAAAAAGAGACAGAAAATCAATTTCTGTCTCTTAAATATCAGTTAAAATTATTCATTAATTGCAACAACAACGCCTGAACCAACTGTTCTGCCGCCTTCACGGATAGCAAAACGAAGTCCTTCTTCGATAGCGATAGGTGTGATGAGCTCAACATTGATCTCTACGTTATCGCCGGGAGTACACATTTCAACACCGTCAGGAAGTGTGATAGTACCTGTAACGTCTGTTGTTCTGAAATAGAACTGAGGTCTGTAGTTTGTAAAGAAAGGAGTATGACGACCGCCTTCATCCTTCTTCAGAACGTAAACCTGACCCTTAAACTTTGTATGCGGGTGAATTGAACCGGGCTGACAGAGAACCTGTCCTCTTTCAACCTGATCTCTTGTAATACCACGGAGAAGTGCGCCGATGTTATCGCCGGCTTCAGCATAGTCAAGAGTCTTTCTGAACATTTCGATACCGGTAACAACAGTCTTATCCTTTTCGTCCTTAAGACCAACAATTTCAACTTCCTCACCGGTCTTGAGCTGACCTCTTTCAACTCTTCCCGTAACAACAGTACCACGACCTGAAATTGTCATAGTATCCTCGATAGGCATAAGGAAAGGAAGATCTGCTTTACGCTCAGGAGTCGGGATGTAGCTGTCAACAGCATCCATAAGTTCAAGAATAGGAGCATAAGCCTCATTGCTGAGATCGTCCGGAGCTTCAAGAGCCTTAAGAGCTGAACCCTTGATGATAGGAGTATCATCGCCCGGGAATTCATATTCGTCAAGTGTTCCTCTGATATCCATTTCAACAAGTTCAAGAAGCTCAGGATCGTCGACCTGGTCAGCCTTGTTCATGAATACTACGATATACGGAACGCCAACCTGACGTGCGAGAAGAAGATGCTCTTTTGTCTGAGCCATAGGACCGTCTGAAGACGCAACAACGAGGATAGCGCCGTCCATCTGAGCAGCACCTGTGATCATGTTCTTTACATAGTCAGCGTGTCCGGGGCAGTCAACGTGAGCATAGTGACGCTTATCTGTTTCATACTCAACGTGAGCTGTATTGATCGTGATACCACGTTCTCTTTCTTCCGGAGCCTTATCGATCATATCGTAAGCTTCGTACTGTGCCTGACCTTTAAGAGCGAGAGTCTTTGTAATAGCAGCAGTAAGAGTTGTTTTACCATGGTCAACGTGTCCGATTGTACCAATGTTTACATGGGGTTTGGTTCTTTCAAATTTAGCCTTTGCCATTGGGAATTTCCTCCTTAAAATTGTATTTGATTCCTTATGGATATAATTTTACCATATATCCGCAGAAAATTCAAGTGTTTTTTTAATTATAATGAAAATTTTCAAAAATTATGCGTTATCCTTGTTTCTTGACGTCATAATCTTTTCAGCGATATTCTTCGGAACTTCGAGGTAGCTGTGCGGTTCCATTGAATACTGACCGCGTCCCTGTGTATTTGAACGGAGATCGTTTGAATATCCGAACATTTCCGAAAGCGGAACAAGAGCGTCTATCTGAACGGCGCCGGGTCTTGATTCCTGACCCTGTATCTGTCCGCGTCGTGAACTAAGGTCGCCGATAACTGTACCCGTATAATCGTCGGGAACGATAACAGAAACCTTCATGATAGGTTCCATAAGCGCGGGATCAGCCTTTCTCATAGCTTCCTTGAACGCCATAGAGCCAGCGATCTGGAACGCCATTTCAGAAGAGTCAACCTCGTGGTACGAACCGTCGTAAAGCTCAACGCATACGTCAACGACTTCATAACCGGCAAGGATACCTGCCTTCATAGCGCCCTGAATACCCTTATCGACAGCCGGAATATATTCCTTCGGAATAGCGCCGCCGACAATAGCGTTTTTAAATTCATAGCCCTTGCCCGATTCGTTCGGCGATACTCTGATCTTAACGTGACCGTACTGTCCCTTACCGCCTGACTGTCTTGCGTATTTATGGTCGACATCGGCATTGCCCTTGATCGTTTCCTTGTATGAAACCTGCGGAGCGCCTACGTTCGCTTCCACCTTGAATTCGCGAAGAAGTCTGTCAACGATGATTTCAAGGTGAAGCTCGCCCATTCCGGCGATGATCGTCTGTCCTGTTTCCTCATCGGTATAAGTTCTGAATGTCGGGTCTTCTTCCGCAAGCTTCGCGAGAGCGATACCCATTTTTTCCTGACCCGCCTTTGTCTTAGGCTCGATAGCGAGCTGAATAACAGGCTCCGGAAATTCCATAGATTCAAGAATTACAGGGTGCTTCTCATCGCAGAGCGTATCGCCCGTAGTTGTATTTTTCAAACCTACAGCGGCAGCGATATCTCCTGCGTAAACAGTTTCGATATCCTTTCTGTGGTTTGAGTGCATCTGAAGGATTCGTCCAAGTCTTTCCTTGTTGTCCTTAGTTGCGTTGAGAACTGTAGAACCTGCGTTCACAGTACCCGAATAAACTCTGAAGAAGCAAAGCTTACCGACAAACGGGTCTGTAGCGATCTTAAACGCGAGAGCCGAGAACGGTTCATCATCGGACGAATGTCTCTCACACGCTTCATCTGTATCGGGGTTAACGCCCTTGATAGCGGGAACGTCAAGCGGTGAAGGCATAAAGTCGATTATAGCGTCAAGAAGCTTCTGAACGCCCTTATTCTTATATGAAGTACCGCATGTTACAGGAACGATCTTATTGTCGATAGTTCCCTTTCTGATGCATGACTTGATCTCTTCGATCGTGAGTTCCTCGCCGTCAAGATACTTCATAGCAATATCGTCGTCGAGAGCGGCAACCTCATCAAGCATTGCTGCACGGTATTCCTCTGACTTTTCCTTCATATCATCGGGAATTTCTTCCATTCTGATATCTTTTCCAAGGTCGTCATAGTAAACGTAAGCCTTCATTTCAACAAGATCGACGATCCCCTTAAAGGTTTCCTCTGATCCGATAGGCAGCTGAATCGGAACTGCCGTACAGTGAAGTCTGTTCTTCATCATGTCAACAACATTATAGAAGTCAGCTCCCATGATGTCCATTTTGTTTACATAAGCCATTCTCGGAACGTGATACTCGTCAGCCTGTCGCCAAACTGTTTCCGACTGAGGCTCAACGCCGCCCTTCGCGCAGAAAACCGTTACAGAGCCGTCAAGAACTCTCAGCGAACGCTCAACTTCAACCGTAAAGTCAACGTGTCCCGGAGTATCGATAATATTGATTCTGTGGCCTGCCCAGTATGCAGTAGTAGCGGCAGAGGTGATCGTTATACCTCTTTCCTGTTCCTGCTCCATCCAGTCCATTGTTGCAGAACCTTCGTGAGTTTCGCCTATTTTATGGTTAATACCGGTATAAAAAAGGATACGCTCAGTTGTTGTTGTTTTACCTGCGTCAATGTGAGCCATTATACCTATATTTCTGGTATGTTCAAGCGAACAATCTCTTGGCATAATATATCCTCCTTATTACCAACGATAGTGTGCAAACGCCTTGTTTGCTTCAGCCATCTTGTGTGTGTCATCACGCTTCTTGCAGGCGCCGCCTGTTCCGTTAAGAGCGTCCATGATCTCACCGGCAAGTCTTTCCTTCATTGTTTTTTCATTTCTTTCTCTTGAGTATCTTGTGATCCATCTAAGTCCCAGTGTCTGACGTCTTTCCGGACGTACTTCCATAGGAACCTGATATGTCGCGCCGCCCATTCTGCGGGCTTTTACCTCAAGAACCGGCATAACGTTTTCCATTGCCTCTTCAAAAGCTTCAAGAGCGTCCTTACCTGTCTTTTCGGCAACAATGTCAAACGCGCCGTAAACTATTTTCTGTGCAACACCCTTTTTGCCGTCCAGCATTATATTGTTGATAAGACGTGTAACAAGCTTTGAGTTGTACATAGGATCCTGCAATACATCACGCTTTGCGATATTACCTCTTCTTGGCATTTCGCTTCCCTCCTTCACATTTTTTCATGAATTCATAGGTACTCGTCCTTTTAAGGACGTCAAGACCAATGCAGAGGATTTAATATATATTTATATAAATCTCCGCATAAAATCCTGCGGTAGTTATCCTATTAAATTATTTTGCCTTAGGCTTCTTAGCGCCGTACTTTGAACGAGCCTGCATTCTGTTAGCAACGCCCTGAGCGTCAAGAGTTCCTCTGATGATGTGGTAACGCACACCGGGGAGATCCTTAACACGTCCGCCTCTGATAAGAACAACGCTGTGTTCCTGAAGATTATGACCGATACCGGGAATATAAGCTGTAACTTCGTTTCCGTTTGTAAGCTTTACTCTGGCGATCTTTCTCATAGCCGAATTAGGCTTCTTGGGCGTAGCGGTTCTTACTGCCGTACACACGCCTCTCTTCTGCGGCGAGCTCTGATCGATCATAGTCTTCTTCTTGGCATTGTAACCCTTCTGAAGCGCAGGAGCTGTCGACTTAACCTCGAGAACCTGTCTTCCCTTACGTACCAGCTGATTAAATGTTGGCATATTCTTCCTCCTTTTCACAAAAATGGGTATGCCGACACGCAAAGTATCCGCATACCCATTAATTATAATACCTTTTTTTGTATTTGTCAATAGTTTTTTTAAAATTTCATGCAATTCAGTTTTTGAGAAGCTGATTTGCACAGTATGTTCATTTCTTGCCTTGATGCAAGAAACGAACCAAAGAAAATCAAGCTTACGCTCCGGCACAGCTTACGCTGTGAGTCGCGAAAGCGAAAGATAGGGATTAGTTCTATAGTCGGGGACTGTAGTTTACATGTATAGTTCAAATAAACTTGTGAGCATAGGGGACGCTTTCACTTGCAAAGCGTCCCCTCTTTGAAAACTGTCGTTTTCAAATTCACCCCTTGAAATGCGCTTCTAAGGCAAGGAGTTTCGCTCTCTGCGGAGAGCGACCAAAGGCTCTGACTTTGGAATTCGCAAGCCTTTGAAAAGGCTTGACCTAAACTTTAGATTTGACTTTTTCGACTTTCAGAATTTTGAGGTGCTTTATCTCCCGATCTTTGCCAAGAATGTTCTGTATGGTATCGGTCAGAATGTGCGCCAATTCCAGGTCTTTCACATTGAACGAAGGCTTATTTGAAATCTCGTTCAATTCCATTTGAAGCTTGGTTTTCAGAATTTCGTTAGCGTTCATGGTCAAAGATTTTCCATAGTGTTCATGCAGCGTTGAATAGCTTCGCGTACACTATGTACGGCACGTCAACTCCCGAAATTTTTGATTTTTCCGTCTTTACATTTTCGTTTCTGCTGTTTGACATGATTTCGTCCTCCAAAATATATTATGATAATATAATATCACAAAACAAGACATATTTCAAGGTATTTACAAACAGATCTTCTCATTTATTTCGCCGCAAAGCCGCTTTATAAAATTTTCTCCCGCGATACCGTTCTGACCGTAGCCCCACCGTCCGAGAAGATAATTTACAGCTTTAAGCGTACCGTCGCCAAAAACGCCGTCCTCGTTCACGTTGTATTTGCCGATACCGAGCTTTTTTGCGATAAGGAGAAGCTCTTTCATTGACAGTACGCCGATCGTATTATCGCCTTTTTTGTAGCCGGATTTGTCGAGAATTTTCACAGTTGTTGACGTACTCTTTTTACTTATCCCAAGCGTTTTAGCAATTCCGTCCGCATAGGCATTTGCAAGCTTCGCGTAGTTTGCCTTGATGAAATCAGCATCCGATTTATTATCCACAAAACCGCCCTCCAGAAGGACTGCCGGAGCGTCCGTATCGCGGATAATCGCAAAATAATCCTTGCCGTCCGAGCCGAGCTTAGTTTTAACTCCGCGGCTTGACATAAGCTTTTTGACCTCCACATTGATATTTTCCGCAAGAGTTTTTGAAACTCCGCCGCCGCTGTAACGGTAAACCTCAAAGCCTGTTCCGCCTCCCGCGTTGAAGTGAATGTCGACCGCAAGATCGGGCTTGTACGCATTGCACATTTTTACCTTGGAATTCATGTCGGTATCGATGTCCTGGGTACGCGACATTTTGTAGTCGATACCATACTCGCTTAGATGATCTGCCAATGCGAAAGCGGTTTTCAGCGTGTACTCCTTTTCGACTATGTACTTAGCCGCGCCGCCGTCTTTGCCGCCGT
>JAMPFN010000020.1 GCA_023664445.1 Clostridium sp.
TATATGTTCATTTCTTGCCTTGATGCAAGAAACGAACCAAAGAAAATCAAGCTTCTGCTCCGGCACAGCTTGCGCTGTGAGTCGCAGAAGCGAAAAATAATAATTGTATTTATAGTTGGGGACTGTAAATTATAAAATTTCTCATTCAGCAGTTGGTTTACAATGAAAATATAATTTGGAGGAAATAATTAATGAAAATACTTTTTGATAATAAAGAAATAGTTGACAGTAATGAATGTTATCTTCATGACAGTTCTGTGATATCATTAGAATACAAGCCTTTATCCCGAAAATTAACAATACATTTAGAAACTTTGTTTGATGAAAATAGTAATAGTTCTAATGCAGAAATTATTTTTTACAATGTACAATATTTTGTACAGGATAATCAAGGAATTGATATAAAAGGGTGTGAATATGGTATAAATGGTTGGGAGTTAGTTGAATTAGAACATATAAAAGAATTTCATAAAATTAATATTTTTAATGATCAAAAACCATTTGCAGTTATGTTTGACTTCTTTTGTCAAGCAAGATTATATATTGTGACTACTGAAGTTGAATTTAATAGAATTTAAAATTATAGTTTTATGAATCAAAACATATCTTCACAAGCATATATGCATATACCGAATCGGAGGTTACTAAAGTGATAAGAATAATAAAAATAATTATATTATTTACAGCAACTTTTATGTTTGCCTTATTTGGAAAACATGATATTGAAACATCTGTTAAAAAAGAAAATGAAATTGCTTCAAAATATGACAGATCGTTGTTTTTGACGGATACTACTTCAAAATTTGTCGAGTATATGTATTCAAATCCTATTGATGCGGCGAGGAAAAATGAAGCAAATTCAAGCGATATATATACTACAAAGGATATTGATGAATTTTGTTCTAAATACTATGATATTTGGCAGAACGAATTAAATACTGTTTATGAAAAATTATCAGATCAATTAACCGGCGAGGCAAAAGAAAAACTTGTAAAATCTCAAAATGCATGGCAAGAGGAAAATCAATATGATTCAAAGCTGTGGCTGGATATATTCGATTTATCCAAAGGTCATGGATCGGGCGATTATTCAATGATCACAGAACAGAGTATAGATAGAATAAGAAAAAGAACTTTTTTGCTGGCAGAATATTATTATTGGTTAACAGGAGATTTTGAGTTCAGTTACAAAAGCGATTGAATGTCAGAAGTTGTTCTCATAGGAAAAGTGTGCGGATTTTCGAGTATGATTTTTCTGAGAACAAGGCAATTTTTTGCAGACATACTGGCGTATGTCAAAGAAAATTAACGCTGTTATCAGGAAAATCTGACGAAAAGACGTATGTTTATGCCTATGAGAACAACTTCTCAACACGCCGCAATTTATAAATCGACAGGCGTTATCAGAGGTGTTAAGGCGGTGATTGTTAATGAGAAAATCTGTTTTAAAAAAATTAGTTGCTTTTATATTTTTACTTGTTATTGTACTTATTTTGTTTTTTCATAAGCCGATTATAAGAATGTTTAAAAATAACGAACATCTGAAATTGCAGTGTGAAAAAATAGATTATGCGGAAATCTTGTTTTCTGATCGTGATGGTTATATTGAACTAAATAATAGTACTGTTTTGAAAGAACTTGTAAATTATTTAAATAGCCTTGAATTGATTGAAGAATCAAGAAACTATGAAGATGAACCGGACATTTTGTCTGTGTATTTATTTGGAGATATATCTCCTACAGTGGTTTCGTTTTCAGAAAACTACATTAACTTTAGCGATGCGGAATGTTGGGACTGTACATATACAGATTATTACATTACGAGTAAAGATTTTGATATTGCGGATTTCATTGAATTTTTAGATGATCTTGATGAAAGGTGACTTATAGTGAAAAAAGAGGTACATCTTAGATATCGTTTCAAATTTGCAGAACGAAAAAATCTTTTTAAGTGAGGGATGAACAATGTTAAAAAGGCACAAAAAAATCATAATAGCAATTATAATTGCTATTGCATTTATTTTAGTATACTGTATATTCAAATATTTGACTATGCCCTCCGGTGAAAAGACGCATCTTGAATTGAAAAATATATTAACAATAGAAATGAGTGTGGATAAATGGTATTCTGAGCAGACTGTAATAATAAAAGATAAAGAGGCTGTTGAAACTCTTCAGGATTATCTTAATTCGTTAGAGTTGATCGAGGTAGAAACGGATTATGTAAGAAATAATCCCGGGCATTTGTATAGTATGCTTCTGCCGTATGATGATATTTCGATCAAAGGTGAATATCTGAGCATACACCCAAGCGGAGCTGATGATAAGGTTTTTACAGAATATTACATTGTTGATTCCGGATACGATCCGATTACCGGTGGCAGTAAAGTTTCCAAATTTATAGATAAACTGATTAGGCAATATGCTGAGAACCTGTATTCATAGAATCTTCACACGTCTTTTCGGCAAATTTTCCCGATAACTTTGTTAATTTTCTTTGCCATACGAGAGTATGCCTGCAAAAAATTGCCTCGTTCTCTGAAAAATTATGCACGAAAATCCGCATAAATTTTCTATGAACACAGGTTCTGAAAAAAGGGCATAAAAGTTTGAGGCAGCACCGCACAATCTTTGTGCGGTGCTGCCCTTGGCAAAGATCAGGAGATAAAATTCCTCAAAATTCTGAAATTTGATTTTAGCGTATTGTGCATTTTGAATATTGTAAATTCATGTATTATATGATACAATTTATTATGTAAGCAATATATATTTCCTATGTGGACATGTTCTAAGAGCCTATGCGGACAGGTTCTGATTTCTGAAAAAAGGAGCGGCATCTATGGATATAAAGCAGATAAAATTTAATATAGAAATGTCGCCCCGTGCGCTTGACGAGCTTAAAACTCTGTTTCCTAAGAAAAACTGTTCAAAATACGAGCTTGTACGTATCGTTCTTTCGGAGGATAAGATATTCGACGCTATAATAACTATCGCGGCGGAGCTTGTCTGTATAAATATCACATTCGAGGGGATCCCGCTTCTTTTTAAAGGAAAGCTCGATAAAAATGATTTTCAATGCAGAAGCGTTGCCAAAGGCTCTGCTGCGGGCGGACGAAAGATCATGGCGCTGTTTTCGCATAAATACGGCGAGAGAGATTATTCACGAGTGAATCCCGAACTGAAAAAGCGGCTCGATATGTGGTATGACTACATTGACATAATGCTGAAAAAACAGCGTGAAAATACATATATTTTTACATATGAGGGAACGGAGAAGCATATCGACGATATGCGGTATATCCGCGTAAGAGGCGCTTTGAAGGCAAATGTAAAAAATCTGAATGTGGGTATTGCGGACGACAGGGGAGAGCCGTCCTTTTCGTTCGGCAAGGCAGATAGCCTTGAAAACGGAATACTTGCCGTCAGAACCGATAAGAGTTCGGGTATTATTTTAAGCGAAGGGCGCACAAGGCTTGCCGTTTATGACGCTGCGGCGCTTATCACTTGCAGGAGAATGAAAAACGGTCTTGACAAGCTTTGCAAAGGCGAGGCGGTCAATAAGCGTCTTGCCGATTTTATTTTCGATCCGTCTGCGGCGAATAAGGAACTTGGAGATAATGTTACTCTGACCGAAGAAAATCTTCTCATGAAAAATATGAACGACGAACAGCTTGCGGCTGTCGAGGGCGTTTTGAATGCAAACGATCTTTATCTTATACAAGGACCTCCCGGAACAGGAAAGACGACCGTAATTGCGGAAATATGCTATCAGAACGCGGTAAGAGGTCTTAAAACGCTTGTTGTTTCACAGTCGAATCTTGCGGTGGATAACGCCATATCGAGAGTTATGAATCATTCGGAAGTAAGAGTGCTGAGGAAAGGCGACGCTTCAAGGGTCGAGGATGAGGGTCTGCCTTTTGTTGAGGACAACGTTGTGCGCACATGGATAAAATGCGTTTCCGGATCAGCCGCTGAAATGTCCGACAATATAAATTCAAAGCTTGAAACCCTGAAAAAGTACAAAAGCAGACTGCCCAAAATACTCAGATATGCCGAGGACGTTATCGAAAACCGCAGGATCATGGAACAGCTCGAATCGCAGGTGTTTTTCCTTAAAAACGTCCTTGAGGAAGCCGATAGTCAGAGAGAGCAGTTTTTAGTGCTTATAAATTACGCTTATGAACAGGAAGACCCCGAAAAGGCTTATGAGGCAAGAGAGAGCTACCCTTCGGATTTTTATATACCGAACGATATATATAATAAGATGTCGGAGCGGTTTGCCGATATAGAATCGGATATTGCCAAGCTTGCGGAATATGAAGAAGAACTTAAAATGCTCAATGAATATACTGCAAAATTTACAAAGCAGATGAGATTTATCAAAAAGCATGTTTCCGTGCGGCGTATGGAAAATACTGCCTATGAGGGAGTGTTTCATTATATAGACAGCAATCTTGCGGACGATCTTTACGGCGAGGGCGAAAAAATCGTCAAGTCCATACCGTACGGCATAAAGTCTATTATTTTCCGCCCTAAATGGGGGCTTGCCGCAGCTATTCACTACAGGCGTGCGGAAAGCTTTATTTACGGTATTCAGCGTAAGGCAATAAGACTTGCCGAAAAAATAAACGCCGTTTCCGAAAACGAAGAATTTTTGAAAAATCTTGAATCGTTCAGGCTTAGCCTCGACGAATTATGCAAGGATTACGATACGCAGTTTTATACCATTAAAAACAGGTATAATAAAATGCATGATGAGTTTCGCAGCGCCGAAAATGATTATGAGTATTCTCTTTCGCTTTTCAGGGAAAAGACATCGGACAGGTTTTTCTCCGCGGCTCTTGAAAATATATCGTACAGCAAGCCCGATCTTGAAGAGATTGAACGCTCGGTCAATGAGCATTACAGCAGAAAATACGAGAAATTTATTAAATGGCAGAAGCTGCTTGCGGATTGGCGCAGAACTATCAATGCGGGCAATATGAATTACAATGAGCTGAAACAGCTTTATATCGATAACGCAAACGTTATCGGCATAACGTGTATTCAGAGCGGAACTGCGGATTTTGAACGGAATTATCCGTCGTTCGATGTTGTTATCATAGACGAATCGAGCAAGAGTACTCCGCCTGATATAATTCTGCCGATGCTTAAGGGCAAAAAGATCGTGCTTGTCGGAGATCATAAGCAGCTGCCGCCTTATATTGACAGCGACGCTTACGACGAGGTCGAGGAAACGGACGAAAGACTGCGCGAGCTTATGAGATCGAGTCTTTTTGAAGAGCTTTACGAGTCTGCGCCTTCGGGTATGAGGACTATGCTGTTTCGTCAGTACCGTATGCACAGGGATATCGCGTCGCTTGTAAACGGATTTTATGTGAATACCGACGCGGGAAGGCTTGAATCGCCGTCGGAAGCTCCTAAAGCTCATTGCTGCGAGGGCGAGGGCATAAGCGCAGAAAACCATGTTTTATGGTATGACATAAAACATAAGCCGGAATATTATGAAGAAAGACACAATAAGAGTTATTGTAATAATTATGAAGCTGTCTGCATAAAAAATATATTGGGAATGCTCAACAGGAATCTTACGGCAAATGAAAGCCATAAATCTGTCGGAGTTATTACATTCTATGACGCGCAGGTTCGTCTGCTTGAAGAAAAGCTTATAAGAAGCGGATTTGCGGATTCGCTGAACGCTGTCGATATCAGAACGGGAACGGTAGACAGATTTCAGGGAATGGAAGAGGATATCATAATAATTAGCTTCGTAAGAAATAACGACGCGCATAATATAGGCTTTGCAAAGGACAGCAGAAGGATAAACGTCGCGCTTTCAAGAGCGAGGGAGCTTCTTATTATAGTGGGATGCTCCGAAAATTTCAAAAATTCTCAGAATGCGGAAACAGCGGAGATGTTCGGCGGCATATACAATATAATAAACAGGCTTGGCGGAATCAAAAAGCCGTCCGGACTTGAGGATGTCGTATTTGTTCCGAAGCATTACGTCGATCGTGAGAATATAAGCGGCGGCTTGTACGCGGTCGATAATGAAAATGAGGTACTCGATGAAAAGAAAGAGAGGATAAACGTTCTCGACAGCTTCATTCTTAAATCCGCCCGCGAGTTCGACGGTACGCGTCTGACGCTCCGCAATATATCGAACGCTCTGGGAATAGCGCCGGTTTTTGTTAAAAGCAGAGCGGCATTTCTTGTATCAAACAAGTATATTTCATGTGAAAACGGAGCCGTTAAGCTGTTGGAAAACGGCAGGAAATTTTTGGAAAGAAATATGTAAAATATTTTTTTTATTTTTTTGAAGAATTTTTTTTGCAATATACTTGATTTTTAGCAAATTTTATTGTATAATAATTAATAAGTAGTGATTAATTTATCAGTATTTATCTGTCAAAAAACCGTAAAAATGCCGTATTTTCGACATGAAACGCGGTTTATAAACGATTTGGAGAGGAGCGGAAATATGTACCTTGATTCACTTGCTTTTAAGGCGATGGAAGGCGGACTTAAGCAGCTTAGCTTAAAGCAGCAGATACATACTCAGAATATTGCCAATATTGATACGCCGGAGTATGATTATAAATTTGTTACATTTGAAAATACTCTTGACGATAAGATCAACGGCGGCAGCAAAAAATATGATTTTAAAGCTAAAATTACCGAGATCGATCAGACGGACGTTTTGGTCGACGGAAACAATGTCGATGTCGATAAGGAAGGCGTGGAGCTTTACAGTACGTATCTTCAGCAGTCGGCGATAATCAGTAAACTGAATTCTTCGCTGAGCGATCTGAGATATGTTCTCACAAACGCGCAGTTTAAATAATCGGGAGGTATAGGTTAGAAATGGCTTTTTTGAATTCACTTAACATAGTCGGTTCCGCGCTTACTGCGGAGCGGTTCAGAAGCAATATCATATTGCAGAATATTGCGAATCAGACCACAACAAGAACGGAAAACGGAGAGCCTTACAGAAGAAAACAGGTAATATTCCATACAAGGGAAATGTCGTTTGACGACACGCTTTCTCAGGCTATAGGCGGCGGCGTAAGAGTTGCCGAGGTCGTTGAGAGCCAGGAAGAATTTACGCCTGTTTACGATCCGGATAATCCTGACGCGGACGAAGAAGGATACGTTTATTATCCTAATGTAAACAATACGGAAGAACAGGTCGATCTTCTGGACGCGTCAAGAGTATATGAAGCCAATATCAGCGCGCTTTCGGTCGTTAAAGCTATGGCTGCAAAGGCTCTTGAGATAGGAAAAAACTGATATATAAAATAAATGGAAATGGTGAATAGTTATGTTTATTGTACCCCTTTCGTCAATGCCCTCGATCGAAAATATTGAGAGAATAGACAAACAGTCGACAGCGGATAAAACCCAAGGGACTTTCGGCGATGTGTTAAGACAGAAAATACAGGATGTAAAGGATCTTGAAATGCAGTCGCTGCAGAGCGCATATGAGATCTCAACAGGCATGTCGAACGATATAGAATCTGCTATGATAGATTCTGCCAAGGCTTCAACAGCCATTCAGATGACAACTCAGCTTACGACAAGAGTTGTAAACATATACAAAGAGATTATGCAGATGCAGATATAATTTGTTGTTTAAACAAAAATACATAAGTACAGGAAGTTTGGTTTTTAGATGAAAGAAAAATTCAAATCGGTTTGGGAAAAGCTTAAAACCCTGTGGAGCGGCTTGACAAAGGTTGCCAAAATCGTTATATGTGCGGCGCTTGCGGCGATTTTGATAGGCTCAATCGTACTTACGGTTTTTCTTAACAGAAAATCGTCGGCTGACTGGATAGTTCTTTTCCCCGATATGTCGCAGGAAGAGTCTACGGAAGTTTATCTTGAACTACAAAACAGGGGTGTAGACACAAAGATAAATTCTGATGGTGAAATCGAAGTTAAGCGCGGAGAATGGGACAGCTTGGTATTTGAAATGGCAGAACTCGGATATCCGCAGTCTGCGCCGTCTTACGGTACGTTTTTCGATAACCTCAGTATGACAATGACGGAGTTTGAAAAGAAGCAGACGCTTAGATTCGAGCTTCAGGACAGACTTCAGACAACGCTTAAAAGGATCGAGGGCGTAAAGGGCGCTATTGTTAATATACAAGTTCCCGAAGAAAGCGATTACGCATGGGAGCAGACTGATGAAAAAGCTACGGCAAGCGTTACGCTTACGCTTGAAAACAGCGCGGGATTTACTCCGGCAAACGTTTCGGCGATCAAAAAGCTTGTCGCATACAGCGCGCAGCAGATGCAGCCGGAAGACGTAGCCGTTATCAATGCGGTTACAGGTCAGGAGCTTCTTTCCGAGGAAGAAGCGGATCAGAATAACGGCGCTATCGATATGGAAACCAAGATGGAATTCGCGAATACGTTCAAGAATATGTATGAGGCGAATGCAAAGAAGATCCTTCAGAGCATTTATCCTGACGGCGTTGAGGCTGTTGCCGTTGTTGAACTCGATTATGACAAGATCATCGAGGAAAGAAGAGAACATATTGTTAATGAAGACGGCAATTCGGTTGTAGGGCATGAGGAGATCCGATATGATACGACAGCCGGCGATGTTGCCGAGGGAGGTATAGTCGGAGAAGAAGACAACTCGGATATACCTAATTACCAGCAGGGCGCAGATCCGCTTCTTAACAGTTCAAATACTAACGATTACGAGCATATAATAGATTCTATAGACCCCGGATATATTCTTACTCAGACGGAAAAGGCACAGGGTGTTGTTAAAGACGCTTCGATCTCTGTGGTTGTCGCTAATGACAGCGGTTATCTTTCAAGAGATGAAAGAAACGGTATCATTCAGCTTGTAAAGAACGCCACAAATATCAGCGAGGACAAGGTATCGGTATTCTGCCGTAACAAAGATTCGGATATACCGAATCCGCCTGAACCGAATCCGAACCCGATCACAAGAAGACTTGCGATAATCCTTGCGCTTTGCGGATTTATACTTCTTGTAGTCGCTCTCATTATAATTCTCGTTATAGTTAAGTCTATGAAGAAGAAGATGAAGAAGCAGCAGGAAGAAAGTCAGGCAGAGATAGAAAATCTGCAGGGACTTATAGAAGAAACAAACAACAGATCGCTTGAAGAGGCTGCCGAGGCACATAATAAGGCAGAAAAAGCCGCCGAAACGGAAGTCAGGGAATTTGCTCAGAAGAATCCGGAAATTGCGGCTGCGATCATACGCTCTATGCTGAAGGAGCGTGATGAATAATGGCGAATACTTCTACAAAGCAGCAGTCAGCGTCGGGTACTAAGAAAATATCGCCCGCAACTAAGGTTGCGGCGGTTATAATCGCGCTTGGCGCCGACAGCGCTTCGGAAGTATATAAATATCTGAGAGATGACGAGATAGAAGAAATATCAAGCGAGATATCAAAGATCGATACTCTCTCCTCCGAGGAGATGAAGGAGATCGTTGAGGATTTCTATGATCTTTGCATCACTCAGAATACAATAGCGGAAGGCGGAGAGGAATACGCGAGGGAAGTCCTTGAAAAGGCGTTCGGTGCGCAGCGTTCTGCGTTCCTGATGGAGCAGATAACCAAATCGGGTAAGGTGAGAGCCTTTGAAAAGGTCAGAAAAGTAGATTACAAAAACCTTCAGATGCTTTTGCAGAACGAACATCCTCAGACGATAGCGATAGTGTTGTCGTATGCAAGAGCGGATCAGGCGTCTGCGATAATATCCGAGCTTCCGCGCGAGATACAGCTTGACGTTATTAAAAGGATCTCAAATCTTGACAGAGCGTCCCCCGAAATAATCAGCATTGTGGAAGGTATTATGAATAAAAAACTGTCATCTGTTTCGTCTGTTGCCGTTACGGAAATGGGCGGCGTAAGCTATATTGCTGAAATCATGAACAGGGTTGACAGGAAAACCGAAAAATATATCTTCGACGAGCTGTCAGAAGAAGATCCCGTACTTGCTGACGACATTAAAAAGCTTATGTTTGTATTCGACGATATTATTTATCTTGATAATATGGAGATACAGACCTTTATCAGAGAGATCGATACTAAGGATCTTACCGTTGCGCTTAAGGCGGCATCGGAAGAGGTTACCAATGTTATTCTCAACAATATGTCGCAGAGGCAGCGTGAAACTATCACAACGGATATGCAGTATCTGCATAATGTTCGTATGCGTGATGTTGAAGAGGCACAGCAGAAGATCGTTGCCGTTATCAGACAGCTTGAAGAATCAGGAGATATCGTTATTTCAAAGGGTGGAGAGGATGAGATAATTGCGTAGAGTCTTTAAGCCCGCAAATGTTGTTCAAAAACAAAGAACAATAATAATACCGGATGTTGAGTTCAAGGAGGAGCAGCCTCCTGCTGTGGATGAAAACGGCGAACCTATAGTTCTCACAGATGATCTTTATAAGAAGATAAGAAGCGAGATCGTTGAGGAGGCTACCGCCGATATCCGAAGAAGGAAAATCAACGCCGCTCATGAGCGTGATACTATTATCAGTAACGCGAAGAAGGAAGCTGAAAAGATCAGAAATGAGGCGGCTGCCGACAGGCAGAATATTATTAATGAAGCGAATGCGGCTGCCGAGGCTATCAAAATAGACGCTTATAAGGAAGGACTCAAAAAAGGTATTGACGAGAAGTCAGACGTACTTGAAAATCTTGCCAATCAGATAATCAACGGTATCGGACAGATCAGAGAAGATCAGAATGAGTATTTTGTGGAATATGAGAAGCAGATAAAATATCTTGCTTCAGATATTGCTGAAAAGATCATTTATCAGAGAATAGACGACGATGATATGGCAATGTACAATCTGACTAAAAATGCAATCAAAACGGTCAGAGATGCGGCATGGATCAAAGCGGAGGTATCTGAAAAGCTGTACGGCTATATTGATTCGCTTGAAAAGGAACTTGCCGGAAGCGGTATAAATGCGGAAATCATTATAAATGACAGCGCTCCGAGCGATACGTGTGTGCTGAACACATCTGACAGTCTTATAGTTGCGTCTGTTTCACAGCAGATCGCCAACCTTAAAGAATACATAACCAGACAAGATATGGGTGGTAACGATGAATAGCGTTCTTGATCAGACAGAACTTTGCCGCGGTATTAGGGAAAGGTCTTTTTATAAGACGTATGGCAAGATCGAGCAGATCGTCGGAATGACGGTCGAGGCTTCGGGATTGAGCTGCAATATAGGCGATGTCTGCAATATTTCCGCAAGGCTTAATAATAAGAGCGCAGTTGCGGAGGTCGTTGGCTTTAAGGACAACAGAGTTATGCTTATGCCGTATTCCGATATGAGCGGTATCGGTTATGGCAGTCTTGTCGAAAATACAGGAGAAAAGCTTAGAATAAATGTGAGCGATGCGCTTATAGGTCGTTCTGTGGATGCGCTTGGAAATCCAATAGACGGCAAAGGCGAGATTGCTAAGGGAACGCTTTACAGCATTGGCGGAAACAGTTCAAATCCGCTTGACAGACCGCCTATAACTCAGCCGCTTGAATTTGGAGTAAAAGCCATTGACGGTATGCTGACTATCGGCAAGGGTCAAAGAATGGGAATATTTGCGGGAAGCGGCGTTGGTAAGAGTACGCTTATGGGAATGATCGCAAGAAACGTCAAGGCTGATATTAATGTTATCGGTCTTGTCGGAGAGCGTGGAAGAGAGGTTATGGAGTTTATCGAACGCGACCTCGGTCCCGAGGGTATGAAACGCTCGGTGCTCGTTGTTGCGACTTCTGATCAGCCGGCGCTCATGCGTTCAAAATGTTCGCTTACCGCTACGACGATCGCGGAATATTTTAAGGATCAGGGCAAAGATGTCCTGCTTATGATGGATTCCCTCACGCGTTACTGTATGGCAGAACGTGAGATAGGGTTAAGCATCGGCGAGCCGCCTGTTGCCAGAGGCTATACGCCGTCGATCTACGCTTCGCTTCCAAAGCTTTTGGAACGCTGCGGAAATTTCAAAACGGGATCGATAACGGGCATATTTACTGTGCTTGTCGAGGGTGACGACTCAAACGAACCGGTATCGGATACCGTAAGAGGTATCATCGACGGTCATATAATGCTTTCAAGAAAGATAGCAATGAAAAATCATTATCCGGCAATAGACGTTACGGCGAGTATCAGCCGACTTATGTCGGGAATTGCCGATCCGATGCACAAGGACAACGCGTCAAAGATAAGAAAGATCATGTCCCTATATCAGGAAAATGCCGATCTTATTTCTATCGGCGCCTATAAATCGGGAAGCAATCCTGATCTTGATGACGCGATAAATCGTATGCCGCTTGTAGATGATTTTTTACAGCAGCCTGTTGATGTGAAGGTTGATTTTGCAGATACAGTTAAACAGATAAGTGAAATTCTCTCTTGATTATCCGGAGGTCGGATATGAAAAAATTTGTTTTTTCCATGCAGAAAATGCGTGATTATAAAAAGCAGATACTGGAGTCGGAAAAGAACAATCTTATGGCGCTAAGGCGTGAAAAAAATGAACTTGAGGAAAAAATGGAGCAGCTTGAGAATATAATGGAAGAGCTGCGAAAGGGTTCAAATGATGAGATCGCAAAGGGAACAACGGCGTCAAGACTGATGTTTTACAGTATGCAGATGGACGGCGTAAAGCGCGACCAGACGCAGACAACTTATCAGATAAATTTTGCTGAAATGAAGATAGAGAAGCAGCGCCGTAAAGTTGTAAATCTGTCGCAGGAGCTTTCAGGACTTGATAAGCTTGAGGAGCAGCAGCGCGAGGAGTACCGAAAACTTGAGGCGAAGGAAAATGAAACCGCAATTGAAGAATTCCTGTCATTTAAAATGACGTCGGAAGGATGAATCAGAGTACAACAAATTTAGAATCTGTCTTCGCAAGATATGTTTAGATACGCTTGTGAAGAACGGGGGTTCTTATATTTGTTTACTATATATAATCACATTGAAAGGGGGTGTAAGAAATGGATATGACGCAAATTTCACAAAATTTGGGTACGCAGACGCTTCAGCAAAACGGCGTTTCGGAAGGACAGGTAAACAGCTCCTTTAATTCTGATTTTTCGTTTTCTGATCTGATCATGTCGATGATATCAAATACTCAGACGAGTGGTGATTTGCAGGAAACAGGATTGCTGAATACCTTTATGGGCGGTGAGGCTCAGACAGGCAGTGAATTGCTTAATAGTGAAACGTTGCTTGGCAGCGGATTGTTCGGTAACGGTATTATGAACGATGATGTTCTCAAGATTATTTTGCAAAACAGCAGTATGCAGAACAATGCAGCGGCTGATGGACAGACAGTTGGTCAGGCGATTGATATTGAGGCGTTTAAATCAGAGTTTGGCAGCGTTATTGATGTTTTGGCTAAAAATCTTATTGACGGTCAGGACGAAGTTCAGCAGATCGGCATGTTTAAGCCGAATAAAGCTGAAATGCCGCAGACGCCTAAAATCGAGCAAAATGCTAAAAATCAATTCTTTACGGTATCAAATGAAACCGTAAAAACAGAACAGCCGACAGAGCAGAACGTGCAAAAGCCCGAAAAGCTGATGTTCGCAATGCAGCAAAAGGTTGAAGCTGAAAAAACAGAACAGCTAACGGCGGAAGAAATGCCGACAGAGCAGAACGTACAGAAGCCAGAAAAGCAAATGTTCGCAATGCCGCGTGAGGTTGAAGCTGAAAAAACAGAACAGCCAACGGCAGAGGCAATGCCGACAGAGCAGAACGTACAGAAGTCCGAAAAGCCGATGTTCGCAATGCCGCGTGAGGTTGAAGCTGAAAAAACAGAACAGCCGACGGCGGAAGCAACGCCGACAGAGCAGAACGTGCAGAAGCCCGAAAAGCCGATGTTCGTAATGCAGCGTGAGGTTGAAGCTGAAAAAACAGAACAGCCGACAGCGGAAGCAATGCCGGCAGAGCAGAATGTGCAGAAGCCCGAAAAGCCGATGTTCGTAATGCCGCAAAAGGTTGAAGCTGAAAAAGCAGAACAGCCAACGCCGACAGAGCAGAACGTGCAGAAGCCCGAAAAGCCGATGTTCGTAATGCAGCAAAAGGTTGAAGCTGAAAAAGCAGAACAGCTGACAGCGGAAGCAACGCCGACGGAGCAGAACGTGCAGAAGCCCGAAAAGCCGATGTTCGTAATGCCGCGTGAGGTTGAATCTGAAAAAGCAGAACAGCCGACAGCGGAAGCAACGCCGACAGAGCAGAACGTGCAGAAGCCCGAAAAGCCGATGTTCGTAATGCCGCGTGAGGTTGAATCTGAAAAAGCAGAACAGCCGACGGCGGAAGCAATGCCGGCAGAGCAGAATGTGCAGAAGCCCGAAAAGCCGATGTTCGCAATGCCGAAGAGGATCAGCAAACCTGTTGAGCGTCCTATGCAGCATTATGTTGAGAGGTCTGTTTTTGCAGAGGCTCAGGACAATAACGAAATTTATTATCCCGTTAATCCGCAGAATGACAGCGCCGTTTACAACAATATGATGCAGTATGCGGAATATTTTGGAATGCCGCAGATAAGAACTGCCGCAGATAAAAAAGACGTTAAAATGTCTGATTTTTCAGAGGATATTATCAAGGCAGATCCGGCACAGCTTTCGGGACTGCTCGGCGTGGTTATGACGGGAAACAGTATTCCACAGAATAACGAGATACTAAGTACACTTTATAAGGAAGTTCCGGTCAATACCGAGTCTATGACGGCAGACAGTACTATCCATAATACTACCGCGTTTGATTTCGTTAACAAGTATATTGAAAGCGGAGAAATGGAAATAGTCGGATATAAGCCTAATGCCGAAATAAATAAAGCTCCGGTTGAAAGCGAACAAAAAGCATCCGATATACAGCAGCCTGTTCGGCAGCAGACGAAGCCCACAGAAGAAAGCGGCAAGGAAGTTCTGAACTTTATGCGGACTATGCAGTCGGCAAAGAGCAGTATTTCAACCGTTAAGAAAGCGGAAACTCCCAAGCCTGCCGAGATCGAAACCTTGCAGAAGGATATGTCTGAACTGGACATAAGATTTGACAAGATCGATTCTGAAATAAAAATGAAAGAAACCTTTGAAGCTCCTGAAAAGCAGCTTTTGAAGGGCGTTCAGGAAAATCTTCAGAAGGGCAACAAGGAATTTACCGTTAAGCTCAGACCCGAGGGACTGGGTGAGATCATAGTTAAGCTTGTCAAGAGCGAGGGCGGCAAAATGTTCATGAGTATGGCTGCCTCGAGCGCTAAAACAGCTCAGCTTTTAAACAGCAATCTTTCTACGCTGCAAAGCTCGCTTAGTCAGCACAATGTAGAAATTCTGAACACTAACGATATGACGCAGACTGTTATGCCGATGAATCCTGCGTTTGAGCAGTATTACGGTCAGCAGAACGACGCGTATCAGCAGCAGAATCAGCAGTTCCGGCATCAGAATCAAAATCAAGGACATATGACTTATGCTCAGACGGACGACGCGGAAACCTTTGATGCAAAGGCATCGGCGCCTATGGAGCAGAGCGGTCTTGATATCATGATTTAGAAAGGAAGAAATTTATGGCAGTAAATGGCGTAAATACGGACAGAAATTATACCGAAACGCTGAACGGCGGTAAAACGACAGGAAAGGTTTATAATGCCGTATTCAGCAATGATGAAGATGATAATTTATCAATAAACGAATTTTTTGATATGATGATCCTTCAGCTTACAAATCAGGATTTTATGAATCCGGTCGATGATACACAGTATCTGTCTCAGATGGCACAGTTTGCGACTATGCAGGAAATGATGGATCTGTGTCAGTACTCAAAGCAGAATTATGTAATGTCTATGCTTGGCAAGACGGTTACGGTAAGCAAAAACGAGATCGGTGGTAAAGTCACCAGTACAACAGGCGTTGTTGAAAAAATCGGAATTGAAGACGATGAATTCAAGGTTTATGTTGACGGAAAGGCTTATGATCTCAACAAAGTTACCCAGGTTGCGGGGGAAACGGCTGCCGCAGGAACTGTTAAACCGGATGAATCCGATGCAGACGAAATCGGAAACACAGATGATACAACGATTTCCGATAAGCTTGATATCGCAGATGAAAAAGCACAGCAGGCTGACGGTTGATAATCGATCATATCGTATCTAATGGAAAGGAGTCTGTTAGTTATGAATCAAATTGACCTGAAAAGAATAGCGACCCCGATAACTACGGGAATACCGCACACCTCTCCGCAGGATGTTGCCGATTCCGTTGAATCGAGAAGCTTCGGTACGATCCTGAAGGATCTTATGGAAAGCTCTCAGGGCGTTAACTTTTCAAGACATGCGATGAGCCGTGTTATGGAACGCAACATAATGTTATCAGATGAAAAACTTGAAAGACTGAATGAAGGCGTCAAGCTTGCAGAGGAAAAGGGACTTGATGACACTCTGATACTGCTTGATAATGCCGCATTTATTGTAAGTGTTAGAAATAACACTGTAATCACAACTGTTACAAGGTCGGAAATGACCGGTAATGTATTCACAAATATTGACGGAACTGTCGTTATATAAGCCGGACCTTTATGGAAGCTTGATGTGCCCGACCGACTGACGGCACATGCGCGGTTCCTTCATATATTAAAAAATATTTTTTAATTAACAGGAGGAAATTTAAAATGGTAAGATCATTATATTCAGGCGTTGCAGGTATGACAACACACCAGACAAAAATGGACGTAATCGGTAACAACATCTCAAACGTAAGCACTTATGGCTATAAGTCATCGAGAGCTGCGTTCAAGGACGTTTACTATCAGACAAATAACACAGCTATGTCTGCAACACCTACAAGCGGCGGTACAAATCCGACACAGATCGGTTACGGCGCAAAGCTCGGAAGCGTTGACGTTAACCACTCACAGTCTGTTATGTCAAACACAGGATATACTCTCGACGTTGCTATCGCAGGCGAGGGCTATCTTCAGGTCATGGACGCTGACGGAAACATTTTCTACACAAAGGCAGGTATGCTCGATATAGACGCAGAGGGAAATCTCGTTGATATCAACGGTTATTTCGTACTCGGCGTATCAGGACAGCCGACAGGTCAGAATCCGGGTTCAAACAGGATCAAGGTTTCTCTTCCTTACGAATCGGCAGCGGCGGCTAAGGCAGAGGATACTATCAATGATATCGGATATACTGTAGAAGCTGAGAATCAGAATGCAGACGGAAACGTAAACATCGTTTTTCAAACAAGCACTAATATGCCTTTCGGTCAGAGAATGTCCGCTTCTATAACAAGCGCATCTATTATAGTAACAGTTAATTCAAACGAATATTTTACCGATATGGCAGATTTCAACGCGGAAATGAATCTTGCTATCACATCTGCAAACGGCGGTGTAAGACATAAGGCAGGCGACTTTACTATCTCATCGACTGTTCCCGACTCTGATCTTTTCGCCGATCCCGATGATCCTACCAAGACAAAGCCGCTTACAGGCGCAGAGATCGTAGAGCCTGATTTTGGCGTAAATACCGGTTCTGTAACATTTTCAAACGATCTTAAAACATATTTTGGAGTTAAATCGGTTGGAGATGAATTTGAAGGCTGGACTGGTAATGAGACGTTTGCTCTCAATATGTCTGCTACCGATCCGAACGGACAGACGGCTGTAAGTTTCACGATCGGAGATTATGTAGGCTACGTTCCGCTCACTAATATGAAGGCGGGAAGCGTTCTGATGAAAAATACCGCGGCAGGCGCTTCATCAGCAGATTCATTTGTTATGACATATCCGAATCTCGGAACGCTTAGCTTACCTACCGGTATCAGCATGGACGTTACAAGCGTTGCAAGCGAACCTTCAAGAAACCTCGGTCTTGCAAATGCGAATTTCCTTCTCAAGGGTGGTACGGAAGGCGGCGAACAGACTGTTGCCGATCTTACAGGTATCTCGATCAACGACAAGGGCGTACTCATTGCAGAGCATCCTACGCTCGGTTCTCTCGAACTTGGAAGAATCGACCTTGCAACATTCGCAAACCCTGCCGGTCTTAGTCAGGTAGGCGATACATATTTCGCAGAGTCACGTAACTCCGGCGAGCCGATCATTGCAGTTGCAGGTACTGAGGGAACAGGCGATATCCTCGGCGGTACGCTTGAAACTTCAAACACAGACCTCGCTCACGAAATGGCAGATATGATCGTAACACAGAGAGGCTTCCAGGCTTGCTCAAGAATGATCACGGTATCAGACTCGATGCTTGAAGAGCTTATCAACCTCAAGAGATAATTGATTTTTTGCTTTACATTCCGGGCGGCTTGTGACTGCTCGGAATGTAAACAACGTTTAAGGAGAAGCGCTTGAATGCGCATTTGAAATATGATCGTTTTAACAAAATTAAGGGGTCAGAAGTTCGCGCTGAACTATAATCTGATCGAAACAATTCAGGAAAATCCCGATACAACAATAAAGCTTTCAAATGGGAATGTTTATATTGTTGAAGAATCGTTGGAAACGATTTTGGATTTGATAATAATGTATGAGGAAAAAAAAGTCCGAGTTTCTCATATTTGATATATTAGCTCAATTTTAAGAGAGGAATGTGCAAGTTATGGATATTTTGTCAATCCTTGGATTGGTATTTGGTTTGGGATTTATTTTTTATTCTATTATTATGGGAGACGGTTTTACCGACATAGATCTGAAGCAGTTCGGTCAGTTTGTTGATCCGCCGTCGATCATGATAGTTTTGGGCGGTACTATTGCTGCGCTTATGGTTTCGTTTCCGCTCAAGTCGTTTGCTAAGATACCAAAACATCTGAAAGTTATATTTGCCCCGAAAAAATATAACCCTCAGGAATACATAGAACAGATAGTATTTTTTGCAAAAGAGGCAAGAATCAACGGACTTCTTGCGTTGGAAGATAAGCTTTCGGAAACCAAGGACAAGTTTCTGAAGAACTCTATACTTCTTGTAGTCGACTCGGTTGAACCTGAAAAGGTTCGCGCGCTTCTGAACAAAGAGCTCGATTATCTTGACGATCGTCATTCGCAGGATATGGCGTTCTATGCAAAGGCATCGGACTATGCTCCGGGCTTTGGTATGATAGGTACGCTTATCGGTCTTATCAATCTTCTTGCAAACCTTGAGGATACGGCGGCGCTTACCGCAAATATGGCGGTTGCGTTGGTTACCACGTTCTACGGTTCACTTTTGTCAAACCTTATCTTCAAGCCGATCGCAAGTAAGCTTAAGGTCAGACACGAGGAAGAGTATCTCTGTAAAATGATAATAAGCGAGGGCGTTCAGGCAATTCAGGACGGCGATAACCCGAACTTTATTCAGGAAAAGCTTACAAGACTTCTTCCGTCGTATTCTCTTAAGGGTGAACTTAAGGACGCAAACAACGGTAATAAGTAGGAATTATGGTAAACGACAATTTATTTGCCGTTTACTGTGATTTGTAAAAATCTGAAAAAAGGAGGAAACTGCTATGGCAAGAAAGCGTGAAGAAGAATCGGGCGGCAATTGGATGGACACCTATGGCGATATGGTAACTCTTTTGTTTACCTTTTTCGTTATGCTTTATAGTATGTCGTCCGTAAACGAGGATAAATGGGCGATGCTCGTGCGTGCGTTCAATATTCACGGCGACGAAGTTGTTGACCAGATCGTATTCGCTCATTCTCAGCCCGACGGTTCGGAGCCTTTTGAAAATGACGCGGACGCAAATAATTTAGGCGATCCGGCTGAAAAACCCGTAAATTCCGAGCTTGACCAGCTTTTTGTAAATATTCAGCAGTACGTTGAAAATCATCAAATGGAAGAAAGCATAAGCATTAGTCTCGGCGATCTTGGCGAGGAGTCGGGAGAGGAAGATGAAAGCTCGAAAAGCTCGAGCGTTGACGCTTACACACAGACAGGCGAAGCTCCGAAAAATATTTATATCCAATTTAAAAATGACGTATTGTTTATGCCGGACGAGGCGGTTATAAGAGATGAGGCAAAGGAAGTTATCGGCTTTCTTGGAAAGTGTCTGAAAGACGTTGAACCTGAAATTGCCATGATCATCATAAAGGGACATACGGCGGAAGCTCCGGCGTCGGTAGTTGACTCGCGTTTGCTTTCGACCGACAGAGCGGCTACTATTTCAAACGTATTTGAAAATCAATATAAAATACCTTCTACAAAGCTTTATCCTATCGGGCTCTCGGGAGATTACCCTATAGCGCCGAACGATACGGAAGAGGGAAGAAGTCAGAACAGACGTGTAGAGCTTGTTATTATCAGTAATCAAAGCGATCTTGCCAAAAGCGGTGAACTTCTGAAAATTCTCGGCGCATCGTTTGAAGCTTCTTCCGGCAGCATAAAGGATATTGCAGGAGATTAATTTTTAAGCGTGGGAGTTGCAGATGAGTAGTAAGAAAAACGATCGCAATCCAGAAAGTTATAATTTTCCCAAAGCTGAAAAACCGAAAAAAGACAGAAAAATAAGGGAATACGATTTTAAAAAACCCAAAAAGTTTACAAAAGAACATCTGAGAGGTCTTAATACGGTAAATGAAAATATTATAAGAATATTTTCCTCAAATATATCAAGTATGTTGAGAACGTTCTGCGAGATCGAAATGAATAATATGGAAGAATGCAGATACATGGAATATCTTAACACACTTCCGGATAAAACCTTTATAGGCTTGTTAAATGCGGAAATATCTGAAACGATGTCGGACGAAAATATTATAATGATGCATTTTCCGACAACGATAAATTTTTTTCTGATAGATATTCTGCTTGGCGGAGATGGTCATGGTTATGATTTTAAAAGGGGATTTACTGAAATCGAAATTGCGATCTTAGATAATTTCTATAAAAAAATGGCGAACAATTTTTCAGAAGCCTGGAAAAGTCTTGTTGATGTTAATTGCACTCTTGTCAGCAACGAGACAAATCCAAAGCTTGCACAGTTTGTATCGCTTGATGATTCTGTTATAGTACTGTCATTTCAGATGAAAATAAGTAATATTGTTGATACGTTCAGCTTTTGTATTCCTTCCATGAATCTTGACTCGATACTTCGTGCCGCGATGTTCAAGCATGTTAAAAGTAATAAGCAGGAAGATGAAAAGGAAAATATGAGGCGTGAAGCGCTTTCAAATTCACTTAATGAGTCGGCAATGGAACTTACAGCGATTCTCGATACTGTAATGCTCGATGTACACGATATAGTGAATCTTGCGGTTTCGGACGTGATACCGCTCAGCAAAAAAATTGATGACAATATTATAATAACGGTTGAGGGCGAACCTAAATTCAGTGCAAAGCTTGGGGACAGAAGAATTAAAAAATCCGTTAAAATATGTGATATTGCGACCTCGGCTGAAATTAACGAATTCAATAATCTATGAGTTCCGAAGGGAGAATATGTATGAAAAATAATGTTGGAATAGATGATTCGGTGATTGAAGGATTTGAAGAATTTTTAGATATAGGTCTTAGCTCTTCAGCTGACATTTTTTCAAAGCTGCTTAATGCCGGCGTTACGTTTGAAGCAGACGAGATCATATCCGAAAAGGCAGCAGGGCTTACCTCCTTTGGAACTGAGCCCGGCGTTGTTATATCGCTTAATATAAGCGGCGCGCTTACCGGTAAGGCTGCTGTTGTGATAGAAAATGTCTATGCGAAAAAGATCGTCAACATACTTATGAATATGGAAGATGACGGCAGTGAAGCCGATATAGACGAAATGTCGATGGGCACTGTAAAGGAACTTGTCGGACAAATGGCGGCGGCGTTTGCCGATTCCGTAACAGACTTTTTCGGATCAAGTGTGAAAATTACCGCGGATAATATATATGATCTTTCCGAAGAATGCGAGGAGATCGCAGATATATTCGGATGCCCGAATGACTCAAATGTTTACAGCGTGGTTTCCGATTTTGATATTGCGGATCACTTTAGCGGAAAATTCAATATAGAACTTGACGTCGATACATTTAATTTTACAGCAAGCAGGCTCAGCATGACTTCCGGAGGAGGCGGATTCGCGGATTTCGGCGGAAATATGGGCGTAAATGCGGCTGTTGACAGGAGATCGGGAAGACCTGTTTCAGTTGTGAAAAATTCCATAAACGTTCAGTCCGCTCAATTTCCGAATTTCTCAAATCAGGACAGCTTAGGCGGTATATCGCTTCTTCAGGGAAATATGGATCTTCTCATGGACGTGCCGCTTAACGTTACTATAGAGATCGGCAAAACGCGAAAGAAAATGCGCGATATAATGGAATTTTCACAGGGAACAGTCATTGACCTCGAAAAGCAGGCGGGCGCGCCCGTCGATATCGTAGTTAACGGTCAGCTGATCGCAAGAGGAGATGTTGTTGTTATAGATGATAATTTCGCTGTAAGAATAACAGAGATCGTCGGAAACAGTAATTTTGTTTCAAAAGAATAATATGTAACCGGAGAATTATTGTGAATGATTCATTGATAAGTCAGGTAGGAGTGATTTTTGCTACCATTTTGGGGATAGCCTTTATACTTTATCTGGCATATATTTCTACAAAGCTGATTGGTAAAAGATATTCTTTAAGATCCGGCGGCGGAAAAAAACTGAAAATAATCGACAGCGTTTCTGTCGGAAAGGGAGAAAATATTATTATAGTCAGGGCAGGAAAAAAGACGTTTCTTGTGGGCGTCGCTTCGGCTAATGTTTCCCTTTTAAGCGAACTGGACAGTGAAGATTTTCCGGATAACGAGAATACTCCCGAATCGGAGATGAGTTTTAAAACGGCTTTTAAGGCTGTTCTCGAAAAGAATTTGGGTAAAAAGGTAAAAAACAGTAAGGAGAATGAAAATGGCGGCAGTCAAACAAAATAAAGCTGCAAAAAAGAAAATTCTTAAATATGTTATCAGTTTTGTTGTATGTCTTGCAGTCGTTATTCTTTCGGTTGCGGTTCTTTCAACTGCGGCGTCGGCGGCGTCATCGGTAACGCTCGATATAAGCTCGGGCGAGGCAGAGGAAAATTCAAGCATTCTCGATATACTTTTTCTGCTTGCATTTTTAGCGCTTATACCGTCTTTCCTGTTGATGATGACGTCTTTTATAAGACTTGTCATTTCGCTTTCGTTTCTGCGAAACGCCATAGGAACGCAGTCGTCACCTCCAAACCAGGTCATAGTAGGACTTTCATTATTTTTGACATTGTTTATTATGTTTCCCGTTTTCAGGGAGATAAAGCATGAGGCTTACGACCCGTATACTGCGGGAGAAATAAATATAGAGGAAGCTTTAAAAGAAGGCTCAAAACCGCTGAAAACTTTCATGCTCAAGCAGGTTTATGAAAAGGATCTCGATATGTTTATGAGTCTTGCCGATAATCGCGGCGTGATAGATGCCTCCGAATATACAAGCCGTGACGATCTTACGAATCTTAGTCTTTTTGTAGTAGTTCCGGCTTTTGTTACAAGCGAACTGAAAAGAGCGTTTATTATCGGATTTTTGCTTTACATACCGTTTTTGCTTATAGATATTATAGTTTCAAGTACGCTTATGTCTATGGGTATGGTAATGCTTCCGCCGACGACTATCGCGCTGCCGTTCAAGCTGATGCTTTTTATAGTAGTCGACGGTTGGAATCTGTTGTTTGAGTCGCTTATTGTTAGTTTCAGATAGGAGTGTGAAATATGGATCAGGGAGAAGTTCTTCAGATATTTCGTTCCGCAATGTATGTCGCGGTAAAATTAGCCGCGCCTTTGCTGATCGTAAGTATTTTAATAGGTCTTGTGATCGCGATATTTCAGGCGGCAACTCAGATCCACGAGCAAACGCTCACATTTGTTCCGAAGGTATTGGTGCTTGGGCTTATGCTTTTGGTACTGGGGTCGTGGATGATGACGACAATATCGGAATTTTTTAATCAGATATTTGATCTGATAGCCGGAATCTGAGGACAGAGCCTTGGGTGAGCTTAGTTTAATAATTACAAATATTGATCTTTATATTCTTGTATTTGCCAGAGTTGCGGGCGTTGTTATTTTTAATCCGCTGCTTTCAAGGAATACGATACCGTCAACAGTACGTACTGTTATAGCCTTTGCGGTAACAATACTTATAACTCCTATGCTAGCGGTACCCGAAAATTATGATTCGGGAGCGTTTGATTTTATCCTTTGTTTTATAAAGGAGATCTTTATAGGCGTTCTTTTGGGATATGTTTTCAATATTTTCTATTATATGCTTATGACAGCCGGCGATATACTGGACATGTCTTTAGGATTTGCAATGGCAAAAATGTTTGATCCGGCAACGAATATCCAGTCTGCATTTATTGCAAATATGCTGAATCTGCTGTTTATTTTATATTTTTTCGCAACGAACAGTCATCTGACGCTTATACAAATAGCTGTTCAGTCTTATAACCTTATCGATATCGGCGCGGAGAGTATATCGGTTCTTTCGGCTGCTGAATTTGCTGTGGGACTTTTTGCGAGCGCCTTTGGTCTTGCGATAAAGCTTGCGCTGCCGTTTATTGCCGTTCAGTTTACTTTGGAAGTTTCAATGGGTATTCTGATGAAGCTGATACCGCAGATACATATTTTTATAATTGAATTTCCGATAAAGATACTTCTTTCGATTATAATGCTGTTTATATTGGCAAATCCGATATCTGTATTTATAGATAACTACATAATTATTATGTTTGATAATGTAAACGAGGCTCTTCATGCGGCGGCGGGATAATACGCCGCAAACGGTTAATAAGGGGGGATGATGTTTGCCGGATTCATCTGAGGAAAAAACCGAAAAACCTACCGCGAAAAAGCGTAGTGACCAACGAAAAGAAGGCAACATTTTTCAAAGTAAGGAAATAATAATCGCATTTTCCCTTATTGTGACCTTTTATGCGTTCCGGATTCTTTTTTCATTTATAAAAGAAACATTGACTGATTTTATGGAATCCTTTTTTTCTCTTATAGGAACTCAGAATACAATTGTTATATCAGACACTTCAAAATATTTTGTTGAAGGCGTTATAGCGTTTATAAAAGCAGCGCTTCCTTTACTGATGATTGCGGGAGCGTCCGCAATTATAGCGACCGTTGCTCAGACAAGGGGACTTGTTACGTTTAAGTCGATAAAGCCGAAGTTCAGCCGTATGAACCCGATAAGCGGAGTTAAAAATATGGTGTCGCTTAAAGGGCTTGTCGAACTTTTAAAATCGATACTGAAAATAGTTTTTTTGTTTTATATTATATATACGAGTATAAGCGGTGAAATAAATTCACTTCCTAAATTTATAGATATGTCCGTGGAGGATGTGGTCGGCGCGATCGGCAGAATACTTTGGGGTATTATAACAAAGGTCGCGATAGCCTATGCGTTTCTTGCGGCTTTTGATTACCTTTATCAGCGTTGGAGCTATGAAAAAAGTCTTAGGATGACCAAACAGGAGGTAAAGGAAGAATATAAAATGACCGAAGGCGATCCTAAGATAAAGGGTCAGATAAAATCAAAACAGCGTGAAATGTCAAGACAGCGTATGATGCAGGCTGTTCCCGAGGCGGACGTTGTAATCAGAAACCCTACTCACTTTGCGGTCGCGCTTAAATATAATTCTGAAATGAACAGCGCTCCGGTGCTTGTAGCAAAAGGCGCTGATAGTCTTGCGTTCAAGATCATCGAAATTGCGGAGCAGTACAATATACCAATATTGGAAAACAGACCTCTCGCAAGAGCGCTTTATTCCGAAGTCGATCTTGACAGAGAAATTCCGCAGGAATTTTACAGTCCGGTTGCGGAAGTTCTCGCTTATGTATATAGTCTAAAGGAAAAGGATCTGAGGAAGACTTGAAAAAACTTTTAAATTTTTTTACCAAAAATATCATTTCGGCATTTGTCGTATTAATAGTTTTTCTGATTATTATACCGCTGCCGACAGCTATTCTTGACTTCATGTTTATTATGCAGATCGGATTGTCGCTTGTCATTCTGCTTATGACAATGTATGTCAAAGAGGTTCTGGAATTTTCAGTATTCCCGACTCTTTTGCTTGTAACGACGATTTTCCGATTGGCGCTTAATATTTCGTCGACTCGTTCTATCCTTACAAACAGCGGTTATGCCGGCGAGGTTGTAAAGGTGTTCGGACAATTCGTTATCCGAGGAGATGTAATAGTAGGTCTTGTAATATTCCTTATCATCGTACTTGTTCAGTTCCTTGTTATCACAAAGGGTGCGGAACGTGTCGCTGAGGTTTCGGCAAGATTTACTCTCGACGCTATGCCCGGAAAGCAGATGGCGATAGACGCCGATCTCAGCTCGGGACTTATCGATGAACAAACAGCAAGAATAAGACGTAACAATATTCAGCGTGAAGCAAGCTTTTACGGAGCTATGGACGGCGCTTCAAAATTCGTAAAGGGCGACGCTGTAATGTCTATAGTCGTAACTCTTATAAATCTTATCGGCGGAATTGTAGTCGGTATGGTAAATGACGGCGGAAGCTTTGGCGAGATTATTCAGACCTATAGCGTCGCTACGGTCGGCGACGGTATGATGTCGCAGATCCCGGCGCTGCTCGTTTCCGTTTCAACAGGTATGCTAGTAACAAGATCGGCTTCCGAGGACAACATGAACAGCGACTTTTCAAAGCAGTTTGTTTCTCAGCCAAGAGTTCTTTTGCTTGCCGGTATCGCATTGCTGTTCCTTATCTTCATTGGATTTCCTCCGCTTCAGCTTATTCTTCTTTCGGCATTTCTCATTACAATGTCGTTCCTTCTTACAAGGACGGAAAGAAAATACGCCGTTGTGGAAGAGGAAGAGGAGTATGTTGAGGAACAGATCACAAGCGAGGCTGAATACTACAGAAACATCGACAATCTTTACGATTTGCTTAATGTTGAACAGATAAAGATCGAGTTCGGTTACAGTCTTATACCGCTTGTTGATGAAAACAGCGGCGGTAACTTCCTTGATCGTGTTGTCATGTTCAGAAAGCAGTACGCAATGGAAATGGGCATAGTCATACCGCCTGTTCAGCTTAAGGACAGCGGACAGATCAACCCGAACCAGTATTCGATATGTATTAAGGGCGAAGAGGTGACGCGCGGAGATATCCTCGTCGACCACTATCTTGCGCTTGCACCGTCGGAAGAGGAGGATACTATAGACGGTATCGATACTATCGAGCCTGCGTTCGGCATCAAGGCAAAATGGATAAGCGAGGATAAAAAGGTCAAAGCCGAGCTTTTGGGATATACGCTTATCGATCCTGTGTCTGTTATTATTACGCATCTTTCCGAGGTTATAAAAGCTCATGCTTATGAGCTTCTTAACCGTGCGGAGATCAACAATATGCTTGAAAACCTTAAAAAATCGAACGAGGCTATTGTCAATGATACGGTTCCCGCAGTCGTTACTGTCGGCGAGCTTCAGAAGGTTCTTTGCCGTTTGCTTCAGGAACAGGTACCTGTCAGGGATCTCGAAACTATCTTGGAGACTCTCGGAGATTACGGTGCGAAGATCAAGGATACGGATATGCTTACCGAATATGTAAGGCAGTCGCTTAAACGTACTATCTCGCATAAGTTTGCAGAGGCTGAACAGCTTAAGGTCATAAGTCTTGACGCTAAGGTGGAAAATCTTATCATGGGTTCTGTAAAGAAGATGGACAACGGCTCATATCTTGCGCTCGATCAGGAGAGTATCCAGAGCATAGTTATCGCTTCGACAAATCAGATAGAAAAGATAAGAGATCTTGTTCCGTCGCCCGTTATTCTGACGTCTCCTATTGTCAGGATCTATTTCAAGAAACTTATCGACCAGTTCTGTCCTAATGTAAATGTGCTTTCGTTTAATGAAATAGATTCAAATATACAGATCCAAGCGCTCGGTACAATAGAAATTTGATTTTTTCGGCAAATTCACTTGTCAAACTGCAAATTTTATTGTATAATAGATGTATATAGTATGTTTCTGCGGAATACTACCTGAAAAGGGGGCTGAAAATGAACGGTATATCGGAAAATGATAAAATTACCGATGAGGAATTTGCAGTTCTATACGACGAGTATAAATCCACCGGAAATATTGCTGTCCGTAATAAGCTCGTTATGGCATACAGCTATATTGCACAGGTGTCCGCTTTTCAGCTGCGCGGTATCGCAGATAATAATTCACAGGTTGAAGATATGATCAATCAGGGGATAATCACTCTTATCGATTGTATTGAAAAATTTGATATCAGCAAGGGGATAAAGTTTGAATCCTATGCATATATGAGAGTAAGGGGAGGAATTATCGATCTTGTAAGAAAGCAGGATTGGATCCCGAGAAGAGTAAGGGTCAACGCAAAGGCGATCAATAACGCGAAAGCCGAACTTTCAAACGCATTGGGACGTGAACCTACACAGGCAGAGATCGCCGAAAAAATGGGTATCGATGAGGCAAAGCTTTCAAAATACAGCGCAGAGGTTTCTAATGCCGTTATGTATTCCTTTGAAGAGCTGATACAGAATGTTTCTCAAATGGGGAGCGTTCTCGAAAACAGCACAAAGGACGATATAACGCCCGAGAGAAAGCTGCTTAAAGACGAGCTTCGCACAGCTCTTGCAGAGGCGATAGAGGAGCTTTCCGAAAGAGAAAGGCTTGTTGTGACTTTGTATTATTATGAAAATCTTAATCTTTCCGATATCGCCAAGGTTATGGAGGTCAGTATACAGAGGATCTCACAGATAAATTCGCGTGCCGTCGCGAAACTTCGCGATAAGCTTCAGGATTACATGGATTAACATTATCTGAAAGGAGTATTATTAATATGCTTGCAGGATTTTATACGGCTGCGTCGGGGCTTCTGACACAGCAGAGAAACATCAACGTTATAGGTAATAACATGACGAATTCACAGACTGTCGGCTACAGAAGCCAGAGAGTTATGCAGTCGACGTTTGAGCATGATTTCCTTACACGCTATGAGGACGGTGTGTACAATTACATAGGCACAGGCGACCCTGTGACGCTTATCGACGAGGTTGAAACGAATTTTAATTATTCTTCTCTTGAGGATACGGACAGTCCGTTCGATATGGCTATCGTCGGGGACGGTTACTTCAATATCCAAGGCGAAACAAGACAGTATATGACAAGAAACGGCAACTTTAATATCGACGAAGAGGGCTATCTTATACTTGAAGACGTGGGAAGAGTTCTCGGTCAGAACGGCAATATAAGAGTGAACGGCTCAAAATTTACCGTTACTACTGACGGATATGTGTTTGATGAAAATTACAATTTCATTGACAGACTGCTTATTACAAGACCTGCCGACGGTTCGCAGCTGAGAAAATATCCAAACGGCATGTTCAGTACCGACAGAGCTAACGTTATAAATGAACCCGACGTTTATCAGTACACTCTCGAACGTTCAAACGTTGATATGAATCAGGAGTATACAAGACTTATCGAGGCACAGCGCTGCTTGCAGGCATGTGCGACTGCGCTTTCGACAGTTGATAATATGAACGCCAAAGCGGCAACGCTTTCAAGTATAACTTAATTGGGAGTTGAAAATTTATGAATAACGCTTTTTATACCGGCGCTTCGGGACTCAGAGCGCATCAGAACGCGATAGATGTTGCGTCGCATAACATCACGAATGTAAATACCTACGGCTATAAGGCGACAAAGCCCGAATTCAGGGAGCTTCTTAATAACCGTATGGATATAAATATCAACAGGGAGCTTCCCGAAAACGAGAGGATCTTAAAAGGACACGGCGTTAAGATGTCAAATCAGGATCTTCTGTTCACCGACGGAAACCTTGAAAACACAGGGCATGAGCTTGACTACGCTGTTGTGGGCGACGCCTTGTTTGCCGTTGAAAGAAAGGGCGACGTTGAATATACAAGGGACGGATCGTTTGCATTGAGCATAGAAAACGGTGACGCTTATCTCACGACAAGCGACGGAGCCTATGTGCTCGATCAGAACTATAACAGGATAATCGTTCCGTATAAGCCGGGAACAAACGATATAGATACGACAGGGCTTAACAAGAGGCTCGGCGTGTTCAGCTTTTCAAATCCTTACGGCTTAAGACGCTTGGATTACCAGAGCTTTGAACCGACAGCTATTTCGGGTGAAGCGGAGGACGCGGCGGCAGGCGAGTATAAGATATTTGAACAGTCGCTCGAGCGTTCAAACGTAAACATCGGAAAAGAATTTTCTGACGTTATAGTATCACAAAAGGCTTATCAGTTTTCCGCAAGAGTCGTAACGACTGCTGATGAGATCGAACAGGTGGTAAACAGTCTTAGAAAGTAATCCGGATCTTGTAAGGCGGCGCACAAAAATGTGGGGAAAATATGCTGTAAAGACGTGCGATGCCGCCTAAAATTGTAATGATGAAAGGGGGATCGGTATGGCTGACATGATAAGAGCGACTACGCCGCTTACAAACAAAAACATAACGCAGACGCTCAGAGAACATCCTGATTCAGACATTGCCCCCTTTGATCTGCAGGATCCTTCCAAAATAGTAAAGGCGGCGCCGAATTCCGAGCTTTTGAAGCAGAATTCGGGAAATATAGAGAAGCAAACCGCTCCCGAAATACTTTTGGATCTGCTGAAAGATCCGACTGTAACCGTTAACTTTATAAAAAATATCCTTATGCTGCAGGAGATAATAGGAATTATCTCGATGCAGAACTCCCCTGTTACGGAAGAAATCGAACAGCTTTTTTCACAGCTGGCAGTAAATCCGGAGGAACTTGCTCAGGAACTTGTCAGGCAGGAGAATTCCTCTACCGCCTTTAAGGGCGAGGTGTTTGATTTTTTGCGTAACATGGTAAAGGAAAATCCGTCGCCCGAAATGAAACAAGCCGTATCAAATATGCTTAAGGCTGTTAATACGGAAAACTGTAAGTCGGATATTTTAAAGGCGCTTTCCGGAACTATGAAATATCTTTCCGAAACGCTTTCCCCGAATAAGGAGCTTTCGGCAAGGCTTCATGATCTCTCGATGCGTTTTCGTTCGGAGAATGCGCCTGATGAATTTTTGCAGTTGAAAAATGAAACCGCAGCCGTAATGCAGGATATTGAAAAAAGTATCATGTTTTCAAATAAGCTTTCGTGCCTTACGTCTATGGTAACATATAATCTTTCACGGTATAATACAAATATATCGTTTCTGAAAGACGCCGCAAACGATATTCTCATGTTTATACATGACGACGCGCAAAGGTCGGCGTTCTTGCAGAAGCTGTATAACAGTATTTCCTCGAATGCGCCGAAAGAAAGCAGCTCAAAGGTGCTTGACGTACTGGTAAAAATACTTGAGAAGCAGACCGACAGCGAAAGCGTTATGCAGATGAAAGGGGAGAGCGTTGAAAGCGTTATTCACAGCCTTCTTTCATCGCCGAGCAATTTTACGCCCTTGCTGCATTTCATTATACCGATAGACGACGGTATAATGAAGGCGTTTGGTGAAATGTGGATAAATCCCGATGAAGAAAACAAGAAAAGTTCTAAAAGTCAGGGCGAAGAGCCTGTAAGAACTATCCATATGCTGCTTGTTTTTGATATACCCGATGTGGGAAGATTTGAAACAGAGCTTTTTGTCCAGGATAAAAAAATAGATATGTCGCTTATGTGTCCTGCGTCTATGAGCGAATATATGGATCAGCTTTCTTCACAGATTCGCGACTGCATAAGCTTTTCAGAGTATAAATTCAATAAGATCAATGTAGCAAGACTTGAAAAACCCAGATCGCTTATCGAGGTGTTTCCGTCGCTTCCGCAGAAAAGGACTGGTATAAATGTTAGAATATAACAAAAAAAATAAGGCGGTCGCTTTAAGATATAACGCTGATGTTGATAAAGCGCCGGTTATTATAGCTTCGGGTTCGGGGAGCATTGCGAATAAGATAATCGAGATAGCCGAACAGAACGGAATACCCGTTTATAGAGATGACAGCGCCGCTTCGCTTATGTGTATGCTCGAAGTCGGCAACAGTATACCTCCTGAGCTTTATGAGGTGATTGCTGCGATCTATTGTCAGCTTTTGAGAAGCTCGGAAAAGATGAAAAGCGGGGATAAGTCAAAATAATATCGGAGGGCATAAAATAGATGAGTAATACGCTGCCAATAAAAAAAGCATATGAAGGCTCTGTTTGTGAGATAAAGTCAATGGATAACGAGCTTATAGCTATCGGAAGGATAAAGGAAATTACTCCCGAATACATAAAAATCATGAATGATAAAACAGAACTGAATATAGTTGACTATGGGACTCCAATCAAGATAAATTTGTTCAACGCAAGAATAGGCTTCAGGGTTTTAGTCGGAAGCGTGTATACGTCCACTCGTATGGAGATGACTATCAACAGCGTCTATAACCTTGTCGATAAGGAAAGAAGAAATTTTTTTCGTGTCGATATGTATATTCCGGCGAGGATACTTTACAGCAAGTCGCCGAGGGATGAATTTATGACGGAGGAAGGCATTGTAATTCTCGATATGAGCCTTAGCGGTCTGAAGTTCAAGACAAATTCTGTATTTGAGTTGGATAGTACGTTTACTATCGAGCTTAAGCTCAATCCGAAAAAGAAATCGGTTTTCCAATGCAAAATAATCAGGGAAATAGAAACCAAAGACGATCATAATTGCTATGGCAGCGAGTTTGTTTACAGTAAATCGGAAGACGCGGATATGCTTTGTTCATATCTGTTTAAGAAGCAGAGAGAATTTTTAAACAAAAGAGATAATTAAGGCAAGATCGTGCAAAGTCGTTAGGCGGTTTTTATGCGGTTGTTGTTTTGAGTAAGACCGGTAAACGGCGTTTATGCCGTTTAATTGCAATATTAAAAAAGGAGGCGGCAAAATGGGACTATTTGATAAATTTAAAAAGAAAAAAGAAAATACGGCTGTAAATAAATCTACAGAAAGCTTACCGGAAACTGTTGAAGAAGTAAAGGAAACTGCTGCCGACGATAATTTGTCTGAAAGTATGGGATTAGGCGCTTATATTTATGTCGGCAAGGACAGCGCCCCTTATGAGATCTGGAGCATTTATCAGTCGGAAACAGGCAGGAGCGACACGTTCAGTCCTCTTGACGATATGGAATCGGCGTTGGCAGATGCCAAAAAGAACTCTACTCCCGATAATCCCGATAAAACCGGAATCGAGTTTGACAGATTCGTGCATGATATTCAAAGACAATGCGAATCGGTTCTTACCAAAATGAAAAACGATCAGAAAGAGGCTGAAAAGGAACCGAATAAAAATATCAAGGTTTCTCCCGTGAACGCAGAGCCTATGCTTTATATGACTAAAAACAAGCTGAGGTTATGGGCGGTTATCATTCCGCCCGTCAACGGCGGCGAGGATATTACTTCGGAAACGTTCAAGTTTCAGCTTGATTCGCTTGGTATAAAATATGGTCTTGACAACGAGCTTGTAAAAAAACTTGTTTCTGAAAAGATGTACATGAAAGTCGTACAGATAGCTGTCGGAAAAGACGTTGTGCATGGAAAGAGCGGCACTGTAAAAAATTTGTTTTCAAAGGCGAAAAATCATATCAATATCAAGGAAGATATTAACGGCAACGTTAACTATAAAGAACTCAATATGATACAGAGTATCCACAAGGGAGATACTATCTGTGAAATAACTCTTCCGACGGACGGAACTGACGGTATTACTGTTACGGGCGAAACGATCAAAGCGCGTGAAGGCAAATATCCGGTTGTTCCGGCAGGAAAAAATACGGAATTTACAGAGGATAAAATGTTCCTTGTCGCTAAAATAGACGGCGAGGTCGTTTATGAGGATAATAAGTTTTTAGTCAGAAATCTTCTGACTATTGACAACGATGTGGATAACGCTGTCGGAAATATTGATTTTACGGGCGATGTCCTGATAAAGGGAGATGTCCGCGAAGGGTATTCGGTCAAAGCGGAGGGCGACGTCAGGATCACAGGTACTGTTGAGGGAGCTACCGTTATAGTCGGAGGCGATCTTAATATTGACCGCGGAATGACAGGCGGAAATAAAGGTAAAATTGAAGTTCAGGGTTCTCTTAAATGTAAATATCTGGAAAATTGCGTTGTTTATGCAAAAGAGGGTATCGAGGCGGATCAGATAATGTACTGCACTCTTTCCACGGATAATAATATAGTTGTAAAGGGTAAAAAAGGCTCTGTTACAGGCGGCAGGCTTATAGCGGGAGGAAAAATTGACGCGGCTGTTATAGGAACTCCGGCTAACAATACTCTTAAAACAGAGATAGTTTTGGGAGTTATACCGCATCTTATCGAACTTGAAAAGGAATTGAAACGTCAGCTTGAAGACGAACAGGCTAAAATACTAAAAATGACGCAGGATATAACATATATAAATAAAAATATCAAACAGGTTAATGCGGAACGTAAAGAGCTGCTGAAAAATCTGATGTTCCAATATCAGGTCGACCAGAAGCAGTGTAAGAAAACAGAAGCTGAACTTGAAGCTGTTACCGAGAAAATACGGCAGAATACAGAAAGCTGCGGTCTTAGCTGCGGTATGATATATCCTATCATGAATCTCAATGTATGCGGAGATACGCAAACGATCGACAGAGAAATAAGAGATTGTAAGGTTACAAGAAAGGATGATAAAACTTATATAATGGGTTCAAATCTTGAGAGTATGATAATTTTTTAGTAAAATTCAACAAAAAACAGTATGCGGATTTGTATACTGTTTTTTATTTAACTTTTGTAATTAGTAACGATATATATAATATAAGCAACAAAAACAGATGTGCTGAAAGGAAAGGATCCGCCCGGAGGCGCAGACGGTTTTGAATTGCGAAAATTTATATTTCTCATAAATAACGGAAACAGGGAAGTTTCCGAATTTAAATGAAAAACATGGAGGTATTTGTTATGGGAATGGTAGTAAGAACTAATATCGGCGCGATCAACGCTAACAGAAATCTGACAAAGAACAACAAGACAAACTCAAGATCACTTGAGAAACTCGCTTCAGGTTTTAAGATCAACCGTGCAGGCGATGACGCTTCAGGTCTTGCAATTTCTGAAAAGATGAAGGCTCAGATCAAGGCTCTTG